>JAILZQ010000031.1 GCA_023512415.1 Geminicoccaceae bacterium
GGGGTCGGTGCTGTGGGCGGCAGCGGGCATGGCGACTTCCCGGGACGTGGACCTCGCCAACGACCATAATCCTAGGATAACTGTCCGTCAATCACCAGAGGGCCAGGTTCGCTTGGGCCGCCCCGGCCCTCCCGGCTCGACAGCGCCGGTCGGAGCCGCTAGCCGGGCGCGGAGGGAGGCGGACGGTGCGGTTCTCGTTGCTCGAGTTCGTCCGGCAGGGGCTTTCGGGGCACGTGGGGTGGCCCGAGCAGTGGCGCAAGGCCGAGCCCGCCCGGAGCTACGACACGGTCGTCGTGGGCGGCGGCGGGCACGGGCTCGCGACCGCCTACTACCTCGCCCGCCGGCACGGGATCCGGCGCGTGGCGGTGCTCGAGAAGGGGCCGATCGGGCTCGGCAACACCGGCCGCAACACCACGATCTGCCGCTCCAACTATCTGCGGCCCGAGAGCATCGCGCTCTACGACCATGCGCTCCGGCTCTGGGAGACGCTCTCGGCCGACCTCGGCTACAACGTGATGTTCAGCCCGCGCGGCGTGCTCATGCTCGCGCACACCCGCCACGAGGCCGAGGTGCTCGAGCGGCACGTCCACGCCGACCGCCTCGCCGGGGTGGACAACGAATGGCTCTCGCCGCGCGAGGCGAAGGCCTTTTGCCCGCCGCTCGAGATCGGCTCGCTGCGCTTCCCGGTCCTGGGCGCGGCCCTCCAGCGGCGCGGCGGGACGGCCCGCCACGACGCGGTCGCCTGGGCCTATGCGCGGGCCGCCTCGGCCCTCGGCGTCGACATCTGCGAGGGCTGCGAGGTGACCGGGATCCGGGTCGCGGCCGGCCGGCTGGTCGGGCTCGAGACGAGCAAGGGGCCGATCGCCACCGAGACCGCGGCGCTCGTGGCCGCCGGGCACAGCTCGGTGCTCGCGGCGATGGCCGGGATCGCCTTGCCGATCGTGAGCTACCCCTTGCAGGCGCTCGTCTCCGAGCCCTTGAAGCCGTGCTTTCCCTGTGTCGCCATGTCCGGCACGATCCACGCCTATGTGAGCCAATCGGACAAGGGCGAGCTCGTGATCGGCGCCGGGACCGACCGCTACCCCTCCTACGGGCAGAAAGGCTCGCCGCCGGTGATCCAGGACGCGCTCGAGGCGATCAGCGAGCTGTTCCCGATCTTCCGCCGGGTCCGCCTGCTCCGCCAATGGGCGGGGATCGTCGACGTCACCCCGGACCGCTCGCCGATCCTGGGCGAGAGCCCGATCCGCGGCCTCTGGCTCAATTGCGGCTGGGGTACCGGAGGGTTCAAGGCGACCCCGGGCTCGGGCCATCTCATGGCCTGGTCGCTGGCGCACGGGAAGCCGCACCCGATCCTCGCCCCCTTCGGCCTCGAGCGCTTCGCGACCGGTCGGCTGGTCGACGAGGCGGCGGCCGCCGCGGTCGAGCATTGATGGCCGGTGCCTTCGCGCTCCTCTTGCTCGCCCGGGCGGACGAGCCGGCGGGCGAGCTCGAGGCGCTGCTCGCCCGCGGGCTCTTGCCGGTCGAGCGGCGCGAGGTGGTCAACCCCTATGCCGGGATCCGCCGCGAGGAGCTCCTCCTCGAGGGCGGGGGCGAGCGCTGGCATTGCCTGCGCTGGGGCGACGGCACGAGCCGTTGTGCCCGCGCGGCCGGGCCCGGGAGCTGAGCGATGCTCGTGATCCCCTGCCCCTTTTGCGGGCCGCGCGAGGAGGTCGAGTTCGCCTGCGGCGGCGAGGCCGGGCCGCCCCGGCCGGCCGACCCCGGGGCCCTCGACGATGCCGCCTGGACCGCCTGGCTCTGGGGCCGGGTGAACCGCAAGGGGCCGCAGGTCGAGACTTGGTGGCACCAGGCGGGCTGCGGCCGCTGGTTCCTCGTGGCGCGCGACACCCGCGACGACCGGGTGCTGGCCGCCTGGCCGATCGGCGCGCCCGCACCGGCGGGCCTCGGGCTCGCGGAGCCGGGCCCGTGAGGCAGCCCTTCCGGCTCGCGACCGGCGGGCGGATCGACCGGAGCCGGCCGATCGAGGTCCGCCTCGACGGCGAGCGGCTCCAGGGCTTTCAGGGCGACACGCTCGCTTCCGCGATCCTCGCGCGCGGCATCCGGCTCGTCGGGCGGAGCTTCAAGCGGCACCGGCCACGCGGGATCCTCACGGCCGGGCCCGAGGAGCCGAACGCCCTCCTGCGGGTCGAGCGCGGGCCCGGGCGGGTCGACCCCAACGCTCGGGCGACGCTCGTCGAGCTCGTCCCGGGCCTTTCCGCCTCGACCCAGAACGCCTGGCCGTCGCTGCGCCACGATCTCGCGGGCCTTTTCGACCGCGCCGCTGCGTTCCTGCCGGCCGGGTTCTATTACAAGACCTTCTTCCGCCCGGGCTGGGCCTGGTACCGGCTCTTCGAGCCCGCGATCCGCCGCCTCGCCGGGCTCGGCCGGGCCCCCGAGACGGCCGACCCCGACCGCTATCTCCACCGCCACGTCCATTGCGACCTCTTGGTCGTGGGCGGCGGGCCGGCGGGTCTGCGGGCGGCAGGCCTCGCGGCCCGCGCCGGGGCGCGGGTGATCCTCGCCGACGAGCGGCCGGCGCCGGGCGGTGGCCTGCTCGACACGGGCACCGCGGGCCCGCGGATCGAGGGCCTTCCTGCGGCGGCCTGGCTCGAGCGGCTCCTGGGCGAGCTCGAGGGCGCGGGCGAGCTCGTGCGGCTGTCGCGGACCACGGTCGAGGCGCTCCACCCGAGCGGCCACGCCCTCCTGCTCGAGCGGGTCGCCGACCACCTCCAGGAGCCCGACCCGCGGCTGCCGCGCGAGCGGCTCTGGCAGGTCCGGCCGCGGGCGGTCCTGCTCGCCACCGGGCGGCTCGAGCGGCCGCTCCTCTTCCCCGACAACGACCGGCCGGGGATCCTCCTGGCCGGGGCGGCACGGGCCTATCTCGCGGGGCAGGCGGTGCTCGTGGGCCGCGATCTGGTCGTGGCGGCGTTCGACGATTCCGCCTACGCGGCCGCGCTCGAGCTCGCCGCAGCCGGTGCGCGGGTGCACGCGCTCGTCGATCCGCGCGGCGAGCCGGGCCCGCTCGCCGGGGCGGCCGAGGCGGCGGGCCTCCGGTTGCTGAGCCGCTGGGCGCCGGTCGGCAGCGAGGGCGGGCCGGGGCTGCGCGCGGTGCGGCTCGCCCCGCTCGACCGCACCGGCCGCCCCGACGGGCGCCGTGAGCGCACGATCCCTTGCGACGCGCTGCTCGTGGCCGGCGGCTGGACCCCCGCCGTCCAGCTTTGGGCGCAGGCCGGTGGTGGCCTCGCCTGGGACCCGGCGGCGGCCGCCTTCCTGCCGACCCGCGGGCCGAGCTGGCTGCGGATCGCCGGGGCCGCGGCCGGCGCGCGCACGCTTGCCGAGGCGCTCGCCCAGGCCGACCGGGCGACGGCCGAGCTCTTGGCCGGGCTCGGCCTCGCGCCGCCACCCGCGGAGCCCCTGCCGGCGATCGAGGAGCCCGTTCCGGCCCCCTCCACACCACCCTGGGCGCTGCCCGAGACCTGGCGGCGCGATCCGAAATCGACCTTCGTCGATTTCCAGAACGACGTCAGCGTGGCCGATATCGAGCTCGCGGTGCGCGAGGGCTTCGCTTTACCCGAGCACGCCAAGCGCTGGACCACGGCCGGGATGGCCACCGACCAGGGCAAGACCTCGGCACCCGCCACCCTCGCGCTCCTCGCCGCGGCGGCCGGCCGGCCGATCGAAGAGCTCGCGCCTACGACCATGCGGCCGCCTTGGACCCCGGTGAGCTTCGGGGCGCTCGCCGGGGTGCACCGCGGCGACCTGTTCCGGCCGATCCGCACGGCCCCGCTGCACGCCTGGGCGGCAGCGCGAGGTGCGGTCTTCGAGGATGTCGGCAATTGGAAGCGGCCGACCGCCTTCCCCCGGCCGGGCGAGAGCCTCGAGGCGGCGGCGGCGCGCGAGGCCCGGGCGGTGCGCACGGGCGTGGGCCTGTTCGATGCCAGCACGCTCGGCGCGTTCGACGTGCAGGGGCCGGATGCCGCGACCTTCCTCGACCGGATCTGGACGATCGACGTGGCGGGCCTGCCGGTCGGCCGCTGCCGCTACGGGCTCGTGCTGAAGGACGACGGCACGGTCCTCGACGACGGCGTGGTCTGCCGGCTCGCGCCGAACCGCTTCCTCCTCTCGACCACGACCGGCGGGGCGGCCCGGCTCTACGCCTGGCTCGAGCGCTGGGCGCAGACCGAATGGCCGAACTTGCGGGTCTGGATCACGCCCGTGGCCGAGGGCCGGGCGGTGATCGCGGTCCAGGGCCCGAGGTCGCGGCTGCTGCTGCGCCGGGCCGCGAGCGGGGTCGACCTGTCGCCCGAGGCCTTCCCGCACATGGCCTGGCGGGACGGGAAGATCGCCGGTGTGGCGGCGCGGATCTTCCGGGTGAGCTTCACGGGCGAAACGGCCTTCGAGCTGCACGTGCCGGCGAGCCGGGCGGAGGAGGTGATCGACACGCTCCTGCGGCTCGGGCCCGACCTCGAGCCCACGCCCTACGGCCTCGAGGCGATGCACCTGTTGCGGCTCGAGAAGGGCTACATCCTCGTGGGCCACGAGACCGACGGCACGGTCACGCCGCGCGATCTCGGCCTCGAGCGGCTTTTGGCTCCGGGCAAGGACTTCGTCGGGAAGCGCTCGCTCGATCTCGCCGAGCACCGCCGGCCCGACCGGCCGCGGCTCGTGGGTCTGCTGCCGCTCGACCCGACGGCCTTGCCGGCGGTGGGCGGCCAGCTCGTCGAGCGCGCCGAGCCGGGTGCGCCTCCGCTCGGCCGGGTGAGCTCGGCCGGCCGCTCGCCGACCCTCGGCCGGACGATCGCGCTCGGCCTCGTGCGCGGCGACCGGGCGCGGCCCGGGGAGCGGCTCACCGTGTTCGCGGCCGATCGGCCCCCGCTCGAGGTCGAGCTGTGTGCCCCCTGCTTCCTCGACCCCGAGGGAGTGCGGCTGCGTGGCTAGGATCTCCGCCCTCGCCCGGCTCGACCCGGCGGCCCTCGCCTCGGCCGGCCCCGATCCGCTCGTCCTCCGCGAGGTGCCGTTCGAGGCCCGGCTCTCGCTGCGTGGCGACGAGGCGCTGCTCGCAGCGGCCCTCGAGGCCGTGGGCCTCGGCCCCGCCCCCGGGATCGGCGCGGTCGCGCGGGCGGGCGAGCGCCGAGCACTCCGGCTCGGCCCCGACCGGCTCGTGCTGCTCGACCGGCCGGGCGAGGAGGTGGTGCTCGAGGCGCGGCTCGGCCCGCTCGTCGCCGAGCGCGGCGGGGCGCTCGTCGACCTCACCGAGGCGATGACCACGCTTTCCCTGGACGGCCCGCAAGCGGCGGTCCGCGCCACCCTGGCCGAGGGCTGCCCGCTCGACCTGCACGCCCGGGCCTTCCCGCCCGGCCGCTCGGCCGCCTCGCTCTACGGCAAAGTCCCGGTCTGGCTCGAGGCGGTCGAGGCGCGGGCCGGGCGGCTTCGGGTCGAGCTCCAGGTCGACCGCTCGCTCGCGCTCCACCTGGCCCGGCACCTCGCGCTGGCGGGCCGGGAATTCGGGTTCCGCCTCGAAAGCTGAGCGCGGACCGTCGGTCGGCGCGGAAAAGTTGCAGGGTTGCATCAGCTCGGGCGTCGTTTCACCTTAACGTTGCGCCCGGTTTCGGCTTATCGTCTCGAGCGTGAGGATCGCCAGCCGAGGGGGCGAACATGGGCGAGCCGAGAGCCGATCCGCAGCGCGCCTTCCGGGCCGGGCTCGGCGCACCCGAGGTGGCCGGGCGCGCGGCCGGCCCGGGCCTCGCCGAGGGGGCGGCACCGTGGGGCCTCGGACCGAACGAGGCCTTGGTGCTCGCGATGCAGCGCCTGCCGGGGCTCGTCGAGCCCAAGGCGGCGTTCGAGACCGGGCGGGCCCTTCGGATCATCGCGCGCCTCTTGGACGCGGCCGGCGCGCCGGCCCGAGTCGGCGAGCAATTCCGCGACAATCTCGTGGCCGCGGTGATCGCGCACGCGGCCCGGCGCGGGGCGCGGCCGTGGAACGCCGAGGACACGGTCGCGATGTTCGTCGAGCTCTACCGGCGCGGGCTCGAGGTGGGGGCGGCCGACCCGGCACGGATCGAGGCGACCTTGCTGCGCTGGGCGCGCCAGGAGCTGCGGCCGCTGCCCGGCGCGCGCGAGGCGCGGCGGCGCGAGTCGCCGCGACCGCTCGAGCTCGCCGCCTGAGCGGCTGGTTCGGCGCCCTCAGAAGCGGGCGAGGGCCTCGCGCAGCCCGGCGCTGCCGGTGTTGGAGACGCTGCGCTCCTTCAAGATCGCGCTCGCGCCCACCGCCTGGCCGTAATAGCGCTGGTTCCAGTCGCTCTTGACCAAGATCGCGGTGCCCTCGACCGAGAGGCCGCCGTAGAGCCCCTTGCCACGGCTGAAGACGTAGAGGTCCTCGCCGAACTGGACGGTCGTGGCCGCCCCGACCCCGGCACCGACCGGCCCCGCGGCGACGCTCGCATCGGTCCCGATCTTGAAGTTCGAGGTCAAGATCTTGTCGAGCGCGCCCTGGTTCATGACGGTGATCACGACATCCGAGGCCTTGCCGCCGAACTGCAGGCCGATCGAGCCGCCGAAGAGGTCGAGGAAGACCGGATCGCTCCACGCACCGGTCCGGACGTCGCGGGCCAAGAGCACGCCTTGGCCGTATTCCGCGCCCAAGAAGAAGCCGCCCTTCAACAGATCGGGCACGACGATCACGGCGAAGGCGTTCTGCACGTAAACCCGCATCCGCTGGAAGTTCGGGTCGGCCTGGAACTCCTCGACCACGATCCGCGCCCGGTCGACCAAGCGCTGCTGCTCGCCCTCGGCACGGGCCGGTGCCGCGGCCAGCACGCCGAGTGCCGTGGCCAGGAGCAGGCGACGTCGGGAGGGCGCAGGCATGGCGGCGGGTCCATCCTCTCGTCCGACGCGGCGGGCAGAACCGCGCCGGCTGCACGCTCGGTCGAACGACGAGCCTAGGCGATCGCCCGGGGCGGTCAAGCCGAGCCGCGCCGCGGATCGGTCTCGCGCGGCTCGGCGAAGCGGCGCGGCCTGAGCCCGTTGTGGAACCAGGCGACGAAGCCCGCCATGTCGAACACCGGGAGGCCTGTCCGCTCGGCGATCGCCCGCGCGTAGGGGCACATGTTGGTGCATTCGAGCAGAATGGCGCCGACCTCGGGGTGGAGCGCCAGGAGCCGCTCGGCGGCTTCGAGCAGATCGGCCTCGGCCGCCACCGGGTCGAGTTCGGGCAGATCGCCCAGGATCACGCGGGTGAACTCACGGCCCCCCTCGGTGCCCATGACCGGGGTGCCCTCGGGCACCGCGGCCGCGCGCAGATGCTCGCGCGTCAGGCTCTCGGCCGAGACGGTGAGGATTCCGACCTTGCGGCCGGGCGGGAGGAGCGCCTGGATCGCCCCTGCCTGCAGGAGCGAGGAGGTTGCGACCGGCACGCCGACCGCGGCTGCGAGCTCGCGCTGGAAGAGGGCGAGGAAGCCGCAATTCGTCGTGATCCCGTCGCAGCCCATCGCCACGAGCTCGCGGGCGGCCTCGACGAAGGCCGGCAACAGACCCTCGGCGCGCCGGCGGACCACCCGGTCGGGCGAGGCACCGCGCACCACCCGGTAGTGGACCGGGAAGGGCCAGGTGAGCGCGTTGCCGAGATCGCCCGGGATGCGCGGGAAGCGGGCCTCGAGCATGAGGATGCCGACCGCCGCACCGTAGACCGCGCGGCCGCCGCCGACCTTGGCCGGGCTCGAACCCATCGTTTCCTCCTCGTTACCGATCCGGTGCCGATCCGTGACCTGGGAGCCCGCCCGCGGCACCCCCAACTGCTCGGCGCACGGATCGAAGGAGGGCAGCATGGCGACCAGGGTCCTGGTCCTCTATTACAGCAGCTACGGCCACGTCGAGACCATGGCGCACGCCGTGGCGGAAGGTGCCGCCACGGTCGAGGGGGTGGAGGTCACGGTCAAGCGCGTCCCCGAGACCGTACCCGAGGAGATCGCCCGCCGGTTCCACTTCAAGCTCGACCAGAAGGCGCCGGTCGCGAGCCCACAAGAGCTCGCCGAGTACGATGCGATCATCGTCGGCTGCCCGACCCGCTACGGCGGCATGGCCTCGCAGATGCGGGCCTTCTGGGACCAGACCGGCAGCCTCTGGGCCAAGGGGGCGCTGATCGGCAAGGTCGCCTCGATGTTCACCTCGAGCGCCACCCAGCACGGCGGCAACGAGACCACGATCGTGACGGCCCTGCCGCTCTTCCTGCACCACGGCATGGTCTATGTCGGTCTGCCCTATTCTTGCGCCGAGCAGATGACGCTCGAGGAGATCGCGGGCGGCACACCCTACGGCGCGACCACCATCGCGGGCGGCCAGGGCCAGCGTCAACCTTCGGAGAAGGAGCTCGCCATGGCCCGCTTCCAGGGCCGCCACGTGGCCGCGATCGCCAAGAAACTGAACGCGTGACGTACCCGGGAGCCGGTGGCCGAACCGGCTCCCCTCGCCTCCCCGCCCAGGCCATGGCAAACTGCCGGACGCGGCGGTCACGGGCCCGCCGCGCGGGCGGGAACGCATGGTCGGGGCAGGACTGGAGCCGACGCGGATCGGGATCGCCGGCACGGGTTTCGTCGCCCGCCATCTGGCCCTGGAGCTCGCCCATCGGCCCGACTGGCGGCTCGCCGCGGTCCTGACCCGCCGGCCGCGGGCGACGGTCGCGGGCTTTCCCGAGGATCTCCTGGTCGATTCGATCGAGGCCTTGATCGAGCGCGCCGAGATCCTGGTCGAGGGCACGGGCGACGTGCTGCGCGGCACCGAGCTCGTCGAGCGGGCACTCGCCGCGGGCCGCCCGGTCGTCACCTACGCGGCCGAGCTGCACGTCACGACCGGCTCGGCCTTCGCGGGCCGCGGGCTCGTGAGCGAGGCCGAGGGCGACCAGCCGGGCTCGTTGGCGGCCCTCGCCGAGGAGGCCCGGGCGATGGGCTTCGAGCCCCTCGTTTACGGCAACCTCAAGGGCTTCCTCGACCGCGAGCCGAGCCCCGAATCGATGCATTACTGGGCCGAGCGGCAAGGCCTCTCCTTGCCGATGGTCACCGCCTTCACCGACGGCACCAAGCTGCAGGTCGAACAGTGCCTCGTGGGCAACGGGCTCGGGGCCGACATCGCCTGCGAAGAGCTCTCGGGCCCGGCCGAGGAGGACCTCGCCCGCGGCGCCCGGATCCTCGCCGAGACGGCCGAGCGGCTGGGGCGACCGATCACCGACTATCTCTTGGGCCGCGGCTTCCCGCACGGGGTGTTCCTGGTCGCCCGGCACCGCGAGGAACAACGGGCGGCCCTGCGTTACCTGAAGATGGGCGACGGGCCCTTCTACACGCTTCTGAAGCCGCAGGTCCTGGTCCATCTCGAAGCCTTCAAGACGCTCGAGCGGATCCGCAGCGGCAAGGGCCCGCTGCTCGACAACTCGCCCTGCCCGCGGCTGTCGGTGGCGGCCGTGGCCAAGCGGAGGCTCGAGCCCGGGACCCGGATCGCCCAGGGGATCGGCAGTTTCGATCTGCGCGGGATCTGCGTGCGGATCGCCGACCGGCCGGACCATCTGCCGATCGGCCTTTGCCGCGACCTCGTGATCCGCCGGCGGGTCGAGCGGGGCGAAGTACTGCGCTTCGAGGATGTCGAGCTGCCGGCCTCGCGCGCCCTCGAGCTCTGGCAAGAGGTGCGCGCTCGCGCGCTAGCCGGCCCTGCCGGGGAGGCTCCGGCGTGGAGGTGATCGCGACCGCGATTTCGGAGGTGCGGCTCGTCCGCCCCGAACGGCACGGCGACGCGCGCGGCTGGTTCTCGGAGATCTGGAACCGCGAGCGGTTCGCCCGGGCCGGGCTCGCCCTCGACTTCGTCCAGGACAATCTCGCCCACTCCGCCGCCGCCGGGACCTTGCGCGGGCTCCATTTCCAGCGCCCGCCCGCGGCCCAGAGCAAGCTCGTGCGGGTCCTCGCCGGGCGGATCTTCGACGTGGCGGTCGACCTGCGGCCGGGCTCGCCCACCTACCGGCGGCACGTCGCGGTCGAGCTTGCGGCCGAGGACGGGGCTTGGCTTCTGGTCCCGAAAGGCTTCGCCCACGGCTATCTGACGCTCGAGCCCGCAACCCTCGTGCTCTACAAGGTCGACGCGCCCTACGATCCGGCCCGCGAGGGCGGGATCGCCTTCGACGATCCGGAGCTCGCGATCCCCTGGCCCCTGCCGCCCGGCGGGCCGATCCTTTCGGCGAAGGACCGCGCCCTGCCGCGCCTCGCGGCCCTCGACCCGCCGCCCTTCGCCGGCTGGGGGGAGGTGCCGTGAGGCTCCTCGTCACCGGGGGCTGCGGCTTCATCGGCTCGGCCGTGGTCCGCCGGGTCCTGCGCACGACCGATTGGTCGGTGGTCAACCTCGACAAGCTCACGTACGCGGCCGAGCCGCGGGCCCTCGAGGAGACCGCCGCCGATCCGCGCTACCGGCTCGTGGTCGGCGACGTGGCCGATGCCGAACTCTTGGCGCGCCTCTTCGCCGAGTACCGGCCGGATGCGGTCCTCCACCTCGCCGCCGAGAGCCATGTCGACCGCTCGATCGACGGGCCCGAGGCGTTCCTTTCGACCAACGTGGTCGGCACCTTCCGCCTGCTCGAGGCGGCCCTCGCCCATTGGCGGACGCTGCCCGAGCCCGAACGGTCCCGCTTCCGCTTCCACCACGTCTCGACCGACGAGGTGTTCGGCGCGCTCGCGGACGAGGATCCGCCGTTCCGCGAGACGAGCGCCTACGACCCGCGCTCGCCCTACGCCGCGAGCAAGGCCGCGGCCGACCATCTCGTGCGCGCCTGGTGGCACACCTACGGCCTGCCGGTGCTGATCTCCAACGCCTCGAACAATTACGGCCCCTGGCAGTTCCCGGAGAAGCTGATCCCGCTCGCCCTCACGAAAGCGCTCGCGGGCGAGCCGATCCCGGTCTACGGGCGGGGCGAGCAAGTCCGCGATTGGCTCTTCGTCGACGACCACGCGGCAGCCCTCCTCGCGATCCTCGGCCGCGGCCGGGTCGGCCGGACCTACCTCGTGGGGGCGCGGGCCGAGCGGACCAACCTCGAGCTCGTGCGCACGCTCTGCGCGATCCTCGACGAGCTCGTGCCCAATTCGCCGCACCGGCCGCACGCGCAGCTGATCCGCTTCGTGGCCGACCGGCCGGGCCACGACCGCCGCTACGCGATCGATCCCGGGCGGATCGAGGCGGAGCTCGGCTGGCGGCCGAGCCGCAGCCTCGAGGAGGGCCTGCGCGCGACGGTCGCCTGGTACCTCGCGCACCACGATTGGCTCGTCGAGATGCGCGCGCGCTACGACGGCAGGCGGCTCGGCCTCGTTCGGCCGGCGGCCGCCGGCGCCGAGCCCGGGGGGACCGAGCGATGAGCCTGCGCTGGAAGGGGATCCTGTTGGCCGGCGGCAGCGGCACGCGGCTCTATCCGGTGACGCGCGCGGTGTGCAAGCAGCTCCTGCCGGTCTACGACAAACCGCTCGTCTATTATCCCTTGAGCACGCTCATGCTCGCCGGGATCCGCGAGATCTTGGTGATCACGACACCCGAAGACCGCGCCCAGTTCGAGCGGCTGTTGGGCGACGGCTCGCAATGGGGTCTCGCCCTCTCTTACGCCGTCCAGCCGAAGCCCGAGGGGCTCGCCCAAGCACTCCTCATCGGCGAGCGGTTCCTCGACGGTGCCCATTGCTGCCTGATCCTCGGCGACAACATCTTCTTCGGTCATTATTTGCGCGTCGCCCTCGCCCTCGCGGTCAAGCGCGCGGTGGGGGCGACCGTCTTCGGCTACCGGGTGGCCGATCCGGGGCGCTACGGGGTCGTGGTCCTCGATGCCGAGGGCCGGCCGCTCGAGATCGAGGAGAAGCCGGCCCGGCCGCGCTCCAACTACGCCGTGACCGGGCTCTATTTCTACGACCCACAGGCGCCCGCGATCGCCCGCACACTGCGGCCCTCGGCCAGGGGCGAGCTCGAGATCACCGACCTCAACCGGGCCTATCTCGACGCCGGGACCTTGACGGTCGAACGGCTCGGCCGCGGCTACGCCTGGTTCGACGCCGGCACCCACGACAGCCTCCTCCAGGCGAGCGAGTTCGTCCGCACGCTCCAAGAACGGCAGGGCTTCCAGATCGCCTGCCCGGAGGAGATCGCCTTCCTCCAGGGCTGGATCGACGCCGCGCAGGTCGAAAAGCTGGCGGCACCGCTCGCCAAGACCGCCTACGGCCGCTACCTCTCGGCACTGATCGCCGACCGGGAGCCCTGGCGGGCCGGCGACATCTCGCCCTACCTCGGGGTCGATCCGCGCGCCGCCGGCTGAGCGGGGAGGCTCAGGCGCCCGCGCGACCCTCGAGCCAGCTACGGTAGGCCTCGAAGGCGAGCCCGCCGGTCAGCACGGCGGCGGTCCGCTCGCCCAAGAGCGCACCGAACTTGAAGCCGTGGCCCGAGCACGCGCTCACGACCAGCGCCCGGCCGAACCGCTCGGTGAGGAAGCGCTCGTCCTCGGTCACGGTGTAGAAGCAGGTCCGCGGCTCCAGGACCGCGTAGCCGTCCGCCTCGGCGAGGGTGTGGCGGGCGAGGCCCAGGATCGCCTCGACCTCGGCCGCGCGCGGCGTCCGCTCGGCGTCGGGATCACCGCCCAGGGTGAACTGGTGGTCGCCGAGCTTGGCCGCGACACCGGCCACCGCGGGAAGCGCGTAGAACAACAGGCCGGTGCGCGAGTCCTTGTGGGTCAGGACCGGCCCGTCGCGCCAGGCGGCTTCGAGGCCGGGAGGCGGGCGGACGTAGACGACCGTCTGGCGCGAGGGCTGGAGCCGAAGGCCGAGCGCCGGGACGAGCCGGGTCGTCCAGGCCCCCCCGGCCAGGAGGACCGCATCGGCCTCGACCGTCCGCCCGTCGGCGAGCCGCACGGCCGGCCGCTCGGCCGGGAGCTCGACGACCGGCGCCTGCTCGTGGAGTTCGACGCCTCGGGCGCGCAGCCAGCGCGCGAGGTCGGCGCAGATCCGATCGGCCAAGAGCGCCCCGGCCTTCGGCACGAACCAGGCGGCGTGCTCGGCCGGGATGCGGATGTGCGGGAAGCGGCGGGCGAGGGTCGGCCGATCGAGCGGCTCGTGGGCGAGGCCCAGCCGGTCGAGCGAGGCGAGCGACGCCTCGATCCAGGGTTCGTCCGGCGGGCCCAGGACGAGCTGGCCGGTCTCGACCAGATGGCGGGCGCCGAGATCGGCCCAGAGCCGCTCCCAGGCCGCGAAGGCCTCGAGGGCCATGACCGCGTAGCCGTGCTCGGCGCCGTAGGTGACGCGGATCGCCCGGTGACGGTCGACGGAGGAGGCGAGCGGGTTCGGGATCGGGCCCCGATCGAAAAGCACCGGCTCGTGGCCGGCCCGCACGAGCGCCCACCCCGTGGCGAGGCCCAGGATCCCCGCACCGACGATCGCCACCCGCACGCGGTGTCGTCCCGCTCCGGACCGCTCAGGCGGCCGGTGCGAGGGCGCGCTGGCCGCTCTCGGCGCGGCGCGGCTCGGCCCGCTCGGCCGCCTCGGCGTCGAGCCGCTCGCGCTCGCGCGCCTCGAGCATGGCGAGCCGGCGGCGGGCGAGCCGGGCCTCACGACGGTTGCGCCAGCCGCCGATCCAGACGGCGATGCCGCCGAGCAAGGCGCCGCCCAAGAGGCCGGCGAGGAACAGGCTGTAGGCCGGGACGGTCACCTTCTCGGGGAGCGCCAAGAGGTCGATCTCGATCGGGCCGCGGTTGGCGAGTGCGAACATGGTCACGAGCACCACGCCCGCGATCCCGAGGAGCGTGCGGAAGAGCTTCAACATCGGCTGCTCGTCCTCCTCCGGCCGACCGATCCGTGGCCGAGCACCGCCTGCCGGACTCCCGGCATCCCCGGCCCCGGTCCCCTGCTCGGCTACGTTCAGCTACCGTTCAGCCGCTCGCGCAGCTCCTTGCCCGTCTTGAAGTAGGGGGTGTGCTTGGCCGGCACGGCGACCTCGCGGCCGGTCCGCGGGTTGCGGCCGATCCGCGCCTCGCGGCTGCGCACCGAGAAGGCCCCGAAGCCACGGAGCTCGACCCGGTCGCGCCGCTCCAGGGCGGCGGCGATCTCCTCGAACACGGTCGTCACGATCCGCTCGACGTCGCGTTGGAGAAGGTGTGGGTTCGCGGCGGCCAAGCGCTTGACGAGATCCGACTTGGTCATCGCTTCGTCCCCTGCGACCGCCGGTGCGGGGAGCCCTCGGGCGGCGGGCGGCGAATCTCCCTTCATGACCGTGCCAGAGCCGGCTCGCCGGCGTCAAGGCGAACGGTGCGGCGGCGTCGCGGGGAGCCGACGCCGCCGCCGGTCCGGCCTCACTCCTTGCGACCCTGCTCCTCGGCCTGCTTCTGGCGGAAGGCGGCACCCAGGATGTCGCCCAGGGAGGCGCCGCTGTCGGTCGAGCCGTACTCGGCCATCGCCTGCTTCTCGTCCTCGATCTCGAGGGCCTTGATCGAGAGCGTGAGGCGCCGGTTCAGGGCGTCGACGTTCATCACCTTGGCGTCGACCTTCTCGCCCACGGCGAACCGGTCCGGCCGCTGCTCCTCGCGGTCGCGCGAGAGATCGGCCTTGCGGATGAAGCCGCGCGCACCCGTCGTGGTCTCGACCTCGATGCCCGTGGGCGTGACCTCGCGGACCGTGCAGGTCACCCGATCGCCCTTCTTGAGGCCGGCGATCGCCTCCTTGAACGGATCGCCGGTGAGCTGCTTGATGCCGAGGGCGACCCGCTCCTTCTCGACGTCGACGTCGAGGACCACGGCTTTGACCACGTCGCCCTTCTTGTAGGCCTTGATCGCCTCCTCGCCCGGCTGGTCCCAGGAAAGGTCGGACAGGTGGACCATGCCGTCGATGTCGTTTTCGAGGCCGATGAACAGGCCGAATTCGGTGATGTTCTTGATCTCGCCCTCGACCACCGAGCCCAGCGGATGGTCTTCCAGGAACTTTTGCCAGGGATTGGGCTGGCACTGCTTGAGGCCGAGCGAGATCCGCCGTTTCTCGGGGTCGACCTCGAGAACCATGACCTCGACCTCTTGGGAGGTCGAGACGATCTTGCCGGGATGGACGTTCTTCTTGGTCCAGCTCATCTCGGAGACGTGGACCAGCCCCTCCACCCCCGGCTCGAGCTCGACGAAGGCGCCGTAGTCGGTGATGTTGGTGACCCGGCCCTTGAACTTGGTGTTGACCGGGTATTTGAGCTCGATGCCCTCCCAAGGATCGGCCTCGAGCTGCTTCATGCCGAGGCTGATCCGCTGGGTCTCGCGGTTGAAGCGGATCACCTGGACCTTGACGGTCTGGCCGACCTGCAGGACGTCGGCCGGATGGTTGACCCGCCGCCAGGAGATGTCGGTGACGTGCAACAGCCCGTCGAGCCCGCCGAGGTCGACGAACGCGCCGTAATCCGTGATGTTCTTGACCACACCCTCGAGGATCTGGCCCTCCTTGAGGTTGGCCAGGAGCTCGTTGCGCTGCTCGGCGCGGCTCTCCTCGAGGACGGCCCGGCGGGAGACGACGATGTTGCCGCGCCGCCGGTCCATCTTGAGGATCATGAAGGGCTCGGGCTTGTTGAGCAGGTGGCCCACGTCGCGCACCGGGCGGATGTCGACCTGGCTGCCCGGCAGGAAAGCCACCGCCCCGCCGAGGTCGACGGCGAAGCCGCCCTTGACCCGGCCGAAGATGTGGCCCTCGACCTTCGTGCCCTCGTTGAACGCCCGCTCGAGCCGGTTCCAGCTCTCCTCGCGCCGCGCCTTTTCGCGCGAAAGCACGATCTCGCCGCCGCGGTTCTCGTAGCGCTCGACATAGACCTCGACCACGTCGCCGACCTTGACCTCCGGGGTCTGGCCGGGCGGGGCGAATTCCTTCAAGGGGATCCGGCCCTCGGACTTGAGGCCCACGTCGACGATCGCTTCCTCGCCGTCGATCGCGACCACCGTGCCGCGCAGCACGGTCCCTTCGAGGCGCGAGGACCTGCCGAACTGCTCGTCGAGGAGGGCCGCGAACTCGTCGCGCGCGGGCTCGTGCTGTCGTAGGGCCGAGGCTTCGATCATCGAGGCTCCGAAGGCCCGGTCGGCCGCGCGGCCGCCGGGGTCAGGGGTTGCGGTCGAGTCCTGCCGGGCCGGCCGCCGAACACCGGGCCGCCACCGCCTCGGCCCACCGCAGGGCGACCCGGAAGGCGGCCTCGGCGTCGAGCTCGGTGGTGTCGAGCACCCGGGCGTCGTCGGCAACGCGAAGCGGCGCGACCGCGCGCTCGGTGTCGCGCCGGTCGCGCTCGCGCAGCTCGTCGAGGACGGCTTCGAGCATAGGCGCCTGGCCGCGCCGCCGCAACTCCTCGAAGCGCCGCCGGGCGCGCTCCTCGAGCGAAGCCGTGACGTAGATCTTGAGCGGGGCGTCGGGGCAGACCACCGTGCCGACGTCGCGCCCGGCCAACACCGCCCCGGGTGGGGTGTGGGCGAAACGCCGCTGCCAGGGGAGAAGGGCCGCTCGCACCGCCGGGATCGCCGCGACCTTGGAGGCCACCTCGCCGATCCGCTCGCCGGCGAGGCGCTCGGCGTCGACCTCCTCGGGGCGCAGGGAAGCGACCGCCTCGAGCGCCGCCCGCTCGTCGCTCGGATCGGCACCCGCGTCGAGCAGCCGCTTGCCGACCGCGCGGTAGAGCAGACCCGTGTCGAGAAAGGCGAGGCCGAGTGCCGCCGCGAGTTTCTTGGCGAGCGTGCTCTTGCCCGAGGCGGCCGGCCCGTCGACCGCGACGACCAAGGGCCCGCTCATCCGGCTGCGTCGGGGGCGAGGGTGGTGATGCGCGCGCCGAGCCCGTTCACGAGCTCGGCGAAGCCCGGGAAGCTCGTGGCGATGGTCTCGGCACCTTCGACCCTTACGCCTTCCCGGGCGAGCCCGCCCAGGACCAAGAAGCTCATGGCGATCCGATGGTCGAGCCGGGCGTCGATCCGCGCCCCGCCGGCGGGCGGCCCGCCGTCCCCCTCGACCCAGAGATCGTCGCCCTCGATCCCGCAGCGCACCCCGCATGCCCGGAGCCCCTCGGCCATCGCCGCGAGCCGGTCGCTCTCCTTGACCCGGAGCTCGGCCAGGCCGCGGAAGCGCGAGCGCCCGCGGGCCAGCGCCGCGGCCACGAACAGGATCGGATATTCGTCGATCATCGCGGGCGCCCGCTCGGCGGGCACGTCGACCGCGGCGAGCTCGCCCCCCTCGACCTCGAGCGTGCCGACCTCCTCGCCGCCTTCGCGGTGCCGGTCGAGGATCGCGATCCGGGCGCCCATCTCGGCGAGCGTCGTGTAGGAGCCGGTCCGCGAGGGGTTGAGCCCGACGCCCGCGAGGCGGATCCGCGAGCCGGGCCGGGCGGCCGCGGCCACCGCCGGGAAGGCGGCCGAGGACGGGTCGGCCGGCACGGTGAAGCTCTGCGGAACGAGTTCGGGCTGGCCCACCACGGTCACCGCCACCACGCCGCCCTCGGCCGGGGCGGTGCGCAGCTCGGCTCCCATGCCGGCGAGCATCCGTTCGGTGTGGTCGCGCGAGGGCAAGGGCTCGATCACCGTGGTCTCGCCCGGGGCGTGCAGGCCGCAGAGCAGGATCGCGGACTTGACCTGGGCCGAGGCCACGGGCGAGCGCCAGACGATCGGCACGAGCCGGTTCGTGCCGGTGATCGCCAAGGGCAGCCGACAGCCGCTGCGGGCCAGGATCTCCGCCCCCATGGCGCGCAACGGCTCGGCCACCCGGGCCATCGGCCGGCGGCGCAGCGAAGCGTCGCCCGAAAGGAAGCTCGTGAAGGGATGGCCGGCCAGGATGCCCATCAAGAGCCGCGCCCCCGTGCCGGCATTGCCCAGATCCAGCACCTCCTCGGGCTCGGCGAGGCCGGAGACGCCGACCCCGTGCACGGTCCAGGCACCCGGGCCGCGGCGGACGAGCTCGACGCCGAGCGCGCCGAGCGCCCGGGCGGTGGCCAGGACGTCCTCGCCCTCGAGCAGGCCCTCGATCCGGCTCTCGCCCACGGCGAGCGCGGCGAGCATGAGGGCGCGGTGCGAGATCGATTTGTCGCCCGGCGGGCGGGCCTCGCCCGAGAGCGGGCCGTGCGGAAAGGCTTGCATCTCCATGCGCGCGAAGGCTCCGGGCGGGGGACGTGGTCGGGCGGGCGGCGGGTCGCGCCCGGCGCGCGACGGAAATTGCTTTTGACAGGCCCCGGGCGGCATGGCAATTGCCGCGGCGCTCTCGCGACCCCCTCACCTTCCGGAGACGCGGCCGTGGCCAAGCCCGAATGGGGCACCAAGCGGACCTGCTTGTCGTGCGGCGCCAAGTTCTACGATCTGCTGCGCTCGCCGATCCTCTGCCCGGCCTGCGGCGCGGAGTTCGACGTCGAGGCGGCGGGTCGGGCGCGGCGGGCGCGGCCGGCCGGCCGGGTCGGCCCGGCCGAGCCGGTGATCGTGGCCCCGGTCGAGGGCGAGGAGTTGGTCGAGGAGGGGGTGGTCGAGCTCGACGAGCTCGAGGCGGAGGGCGAGCTCGAGGAGGCCGAGGAGGTCATCGAGGAGACCGCCGAGGAGGAGGTCATCCTCGAGGATGCGGGCGATCTCGGCGAGGACGAGGCGGTGGGCGAGGTGCTCGACGAGGGGATCGAGCCGGACGACGAGCGGCGCTGACATTTCCCTTGCGCGCGCGGGAGGGAGGGCTTACCTCTGCGCTCGCCGACCGTGTGGGGCCGTAGCTCAGTTGGGAGAGCGCCTGAATGGCATTCAGGAGGTCGGCGGTTCGACTCCGCTCGGCTCCACCAATCGTTCCCTACGGTCCGCGTTCCTGCTCCGCGCTGACGGAGCGCGCCATCGGTCGGTGGCTCAGGTCACCGCTGCGGCGGTGCGCGGCGCACTCGGGCGGCGGGTGAAGAGGATCACGAGTGCGAGCGCCAGGTCGACCGGGTTCCAGGCGATGCCGTGGAGCAGCGCCACGGCGCAAGAGCCCGTCCGGTCGTCGAGCTCGCCCGAGAGCCAGCCGCCAACCGCCATCCCCCACGCTCGTCGCCATCAAGACGAGGCTCGCCTGCGCCCCGGCCTCGCGCGCCGGGAAACGGTCGCGCACGACGAGCGCGTAGGACGGCACGAGACCGCCTGGGGCCGAGCCGAAGAGCGCCGAGACGAGGTAGAGCGAGACGAGCCCGTCGAAGGGCAGCTCGAGGGCTGAGGACCGAGCTCGACGGCGCCGAGCCCGAGCTCGAGCTGGCGAGCCCGCCGACCCGATCGGCCAAGAGGCCCGAGGCGAGCCGGCTCACGACGCCCGCACCGAGCATGAGGGCGAGCATCTCCGCCCCGCGCGCCGGCCCGTAGCCGAGGTCGGGGCACCAGGCGACGAGGTGGACCTGCGGCATCGACATGACGATGCAGCAGGCGATCCCGGCGAGCACCAGCACGGCCTGGAGGAGCCCGGGCGAGAGCCGAGAGGCACCGATCGCCGGAACGGGCTCGCCCCGCCGCCGGTCGCTGTGCCGTTCAGTTCACGTAGTATTTGTGGTATTTGCTGTAATAGTGGTCGACACCGCCGTAGCCGTAGCGCGCGTGCTTCTTGACGTCGACCTGGGTGACGACGCAGCCGGCGACCGGCACCCGGTGCTCGACGAGCTGCTTCAGGGCGTCTTCCGCCACGTCTTTGGTCGTCTTCTCCCAGCGCACGACGAACAGCACGGCATCGACCAGTTCGGCGGTGAGCTTCGAGTCGGTCACGCCGAGCACGGGCGTGCTGTCGACCACGACGTAGTCGTAGCGCTCGCGCAGGCTCGCCAGGAGCTCCTTCATCCGCTGCGAGGCGATGAGCGCCCCCGGGTTGGCCGACTGGCGATCCACCGAGATCACCTCGATCCCGAGCTCCGGGACGGGATAGATCAGCTCCTCGGCCGCGGCGTCGCCGGCCATGTACTCGACCAGCCGGCCGAGCGCCCTGGTGCCGAGCTCGCGGCCGACCGAGGGATGACGGATGTCGAGGTCGATGAGCACCACCTTGTGCCCGGCCTGGGCGAGCGCGGTGGCGAGCGAGATCGCGAGCGTCGTCTTGCCCTCGGCCGGCACCGAGGAGGTCACCTGGATCACCCGCGGCGGCCGGTCGACGTCGGAGAGCCGGAGTGCGGTGAAGATCTGGCGGATGGTCTCGGCGTAGATCGACAGCGGCTTGGCGACCAGGTAGCCGGCGAGCCCCCCGTGCTTCTTGGTGATCGAGGGTGAGACGTAGGGCACGAGCGCGTAGCAAGGCAGGCCGAACAGCCGCTCGATCTCCTTGCCGCTGCGGATCGTGTTGTCGAGCCGCTCGACCGCCCAGGCGAGCCCGGTGCCCGCCAGCGAGGAGACGAAGAACCCGGCCAGGACCCAGAAGAGCGGCGGCCGGGAGGACGGCGCCTCGGGCGGCTTGGCGCGTGCCACGACCTTCGCATCGGCAGCGGCGAGCTGCTGCTGCTCGCGGGTCTCCTTGAGCCGCTGCAGGAACTGTTCGTAGAGCGCCCGATTCACCGCCACCTGGCGCTCGAGCTCGCGCAGCTTGATCTCGGCTTGGCCCGCCTTGTCGGTCTCGTGCATGAGCCGGGCGATGTCCTGCTCGATCGACCGCTCGCGGGCTTGCAGCACCTTGATCTCGTTGGCCGTGTTGTCGACGATCCGCTGCACCTCGGCGCGGATCTTCTCGGCGACCTTGGCCTGCTCGGCCTTGAGGAGCTGGACGCGCGGATGCTTCTCGCCGAAGGTGCTCAACAGCTCCGCCTCGGCCTTCTGCAGCTCGCGCTCCTGCTCCCACAGCCGGGTCATGTAAGGTGAGTTCATGACCTCGGAGAGCGTGTTGAGGCTCTCGCGGCGGTTCTGCAGATCACGGATGTAACGGAGCCGCGATTCCTTCTCGCTCCGCTCGGCCCGCGCTTGCACCAGCATCTGGGTCAGGTTCATGATCTGCTGACCCTGGAGGGTGAGCCCGCCCTTGGCCTCGTAGAGGCCGTGCTTGGCCCGGTACTGCTCGACCTCCGCCTCGCCCGCGACCACCTGTTCCTGGAGCTCGGCCACCCGGATCTCGAGCCACTCGGTGGCCCTCTGGGTGATCCCGGCCTTCTCCTGCACCTGGGCCGCGATGTAGAGATCGGCCAAGCCGTTGGCGATCCGCGCCGCCTCGGCCGGGCTCGGCGCGGTGTAGTTGATCGAGAGCACGAGGGAGCGCCCCTCCTGCTTGACCTTGAGATTGTCGAGGAGCTCGTCGATCCGTTGCTCTTTCGCCACCTCGTAGGCGAGCTCCGGCTCGACCTCCGGCTGCTCCTGGGCGAGCCCGGTGGCGAACAACCAGTCCTGCGGCAACCACGCGCCGACCGTCCCGGCGAGCCAGGCGACCATCGGACTCTCGGGCTCGGAACGCGGCAGCGGCGCGTTGCGGTCGACCAGGTCGAGCCGCTCCACGAGCTGGTCGAGCATCGACCGCGACTGGATCAGCCGAATCTGCGTCTCGACGGTGGCGGCATCGGCCGACAGACCCGCGGCGACCGCCTGGATGTCGATGATCTTGGCTTCCTTGGGCTCGATCTTGACGAGCGCTTGCGCGGTGTAGACCGGCTTGCGCGAGAAACCCCAATAACCCGCCGCCACGGTCCCGATCAGCGTGACGCCGAGGATCAAGTTGCGGCGGCGACGGAAGAAAGCGAGCACACCCCGCAGGTCCGTCCCTTCCTCGGCCGGCTCCTGCGGCGCGCCGTAATACCGCTCGGCGGCCGCCCCCGGGCTCGAATCGCCGCGTGCGCTCATCACTCGACCCGCCTTCCCGCCGTCGCCCTCGCGCCGGCGCGTTCCCCCTGGATCGTCGCCACCATGCCCGGGGCGGGGAGCGGTGTAAAGCGGAACCGACCCCGCCTTCTTTTCGATGCCGGAGCGCCGGGTCCGTCCCCCTGCCCTCGCAGGGCCGACCGCCGCGCGAACGGTGGGCGAGCAGGTCTCAGCCGCCCGCCTCGTCGTCGGCCTCGCGCGCTTCGGCTGCCCGCTCGACCGCCCGGGCGAGCTCGTAGGCGAGCTCGGGATCGCCGGTGACACGCGGCAAAAGGGCTTCCGCCACGCCTCGCTCGACCAGGTAGCGGGCGGTCGCCTCGAGATCGTGACGGGCGGCGTCGGCGAGGACGCGATCCAGTGCCGCCTCGAGCTCCGGGTCCAGCCCGCCCTCGAGCGCCACCAGCACCGCGAGCCGGTTGAGCGCGTAGTCGGGGGCGTAGGGCACCACCCGCAGCCCGGTCCGCAGGAGCTCCGCCGCACGCTCGAACCGCTCTTGCCGCAACGCCGCGAAGGGGACCATGGCCCAGACGGTGGGATCGGCCGGGGCCAGCCGAGCCGCGGCAAGGAACTCCGCTTCGGCGGCGGCGGCGAAGCGACGCGCCTCGCCCTCGTCTCGCGGGCGCTCGGCTTCGAGCAGATAGGCCATGGCCAGATCGCGATGCGCGCGGGGCCGCGCGGCCAGCACGACGCTCGCCGAGCGGGTTTCCGCGAGCCGTTCGAGCCCGTCGCGCCCGGGGGCGACACCGTCGTAGAGGAGGCCCGCCGCCGCGTCGCCGGGCAGCTCGACGAACGGGGCCCGCGCGAGCGACCCGCCCAGCACGATCTGCAGAGCGCCCGCCGCCGCGAGGACCACCCCGATCGCGCGCGACACGGCGTCGCCGCGCTGCGAGAAACTCCCGGTCTCAGCCGCTCAGTGGCTCGGGCTCGGCGGGCAGCGGATCGGGAAGAAAGGCCGCCCGGTGATCCCGAAATGCGTGTTCGAGATGAAGCAGGCGACGTTGCGCACGAACTGCCGGCTCGTCGGCGGGAACGGCTGGGCCGAGAACAGCGGCCCGTAGGGTAACGCCGCGGAGGCGCTACCGACCCCGTACCCGAGGGGCCCCAACACCGCGACGACCGCCAAGCCGATCAGCCCCCGACGCATGACACCCTCCACGCCCTCCCGATGATGCGTTCTTACTTACACCCTTGCGCGGGCCGGCGCAAGTTGCTCCGCTGCGTTTCGTCCACGTTTCTCGTGGATTACGAGCGACGGCAGCGAAGCATTTCTACCATGAGACGATCAATCGCGCCCGACACATTTGTCGCCCCGGTTGAAGACACCCACCCCCGCCGACGTCGGGCGACACCGGCGGTACCCCCGCTGAGCAGGCTCGACGGGTTCCTCTTCGCCGCTCTCGCCGTCCTCTTGGCCGCCCTCCCCTGGCCGCTCGGCGCCAACCGGCCCTGGGCCTGGTCGGCGCTGTTCCTCGCCGGCTCCGCGTTCCTCCTGCTCCTCGGGGCCACCCTGGTGCTGGGGCTCGCCCGCGCCCCGCGGCTTCCCGGGACGGTTCGGCTCGCGCTCGTCCTGGTGGCCGCGGTGGTCGGCTGGATCCTCGTGCAGAGCGGGCCCGCGCCCTGGCCCGAGCTCGCCCATCCGATATGGGCTCTCTTGCCCACCGAACTCGCCGCCCGCCCGGCCATCGCCATCGACCCGCCGCGCGCCCGCGAGGCACTTCTTCGTCTCCTGGGCCCGTTGGCGCTGCTCGCCGTCGCCTACGTGCTCGGCTCGCACCGGGCGGCGAGCGAGCGCTTGGTCCGCCTTCTCCTGATCCTGATCACCGCCCAGGCCGCCTTCGCCTTCCTGCGCATCGTCGTGGGCTGGGACGAGCTGTTCGGCCGGGCCCTCCCGCTCGAGCGGATCTCGGGCAGCTTCGTCAATCCCAACCATTTCGCCGCCTACGTCAATCTCGGGGCGGTGATCGCCTTCCTCCTGCTGCTCGACCAGGCCCGCCGCGACGCCGATTCGCCTCGGCTCGGCGCCTCTCTCTCCCGCCTCCTCACCACCGCCTTCCAGAGTCGGCCGCTGCTCGCCGCGGCCTTGATGTCCTGCCTGCTGGCGGTCGCCGCGAGCGCTTCGCGGGGCGGCGCCCTCGCCCTCGGCCTCACGCTCCTGATCCTGATCGCAGCCGGCCTGCGCGGCGCCCGTCTGCCCCTCCTCCTGGCCGGGCTCGGCCTCCTCGCGGCGCTCGTCGGCTGGGCGGTCTCGGCCGGCGGCGAGCTCCTTTGGCAACGGCTCGTGGATCTCGATCCCAAGAGCGCCTTCAGCCCGGGCATCGAGGGCCGGCTCCTCGCCTGGGCCTGGACCCTCGAGCGCATCGCCGAGCGGCCCTGGCTCGGCCACGGCTACGGCGGGTTCATGAGCCTGTTCGAGCACGCTCGGGACGCGCGCTTCCCGACCGGCGGGCCCTGGGACTACGCGCACAACACCTATCTGGAGCTGGCGGTCGAGCTCGGGATCCCGGCAGCCGCAGCGCTCGCTCTCGCGGTCCTCCTTTGCCTCGTGCCCTGCATGGCGGCGATCCGCCGCGGCACCTCGAGCCCCCTGCCCGCCATCGCCTTGGGGGCCACGCTCGTCCAGGCGCTCCACGCGCTCGTCGATTTCGGCTGGCAGATCCCGGCGGTGACCGCGACCTGGGCGGCCCTGCTCGGCGCCGCGGTCGGTCGCTCGGCCGCTACGCTCGAGCGCGCGCCCGCTCGGCGCCGCCGCGCGTCAAGTCAGATCTCGGAGAGCATGGTGCCCAGGGGCGGAATCGAACCACCGACACCGTGATTTTCAGTCACGTGCTCTACCGACTGAGCTACCTGGGCGGCCCGCTCCCTATAAGGAGCCGCGGCCGGCCTGTCCAGGGCCGCTGCACGGCGTTGCGCCGGACGGCACGGTCAACGCCGGTTGCAGCGCGGTGCGTCACCGCGGCGCGCCGCCTCGACAGCCTCGCCGCCCCCAACTTAGATGAGCGAAGGTCAAGCTCGACAGCGGATCGCGCGGGAACCCGGGCATGGACGATCGCGACGTCGACCCACCGCCCCCCGAAGCGCCGGGCCGGCTCTGGCGCGAGACCCTGGAGCGGCTGACCGCCTGGCTCGAGGCGCAGGGTCTGGATTTCGAGCAGGCCCGCGAGCTCTCCGAGAGCGCCGTGATCGTCTGCGCGCTGCGCGAGGTGCCCCGCTCGAGCGAGCACGCCCTGCACCTCGCGATCGACCAGGCGGCGCGGATGCGCTGACCCTCCCCACCGGCCGACCGCTGGCCGGGGCCGCGGCTTCCGCCGGTCGGACAGCGGCCCGGCTCAGGCCGCGAGGTCGGCCCCCAGATGGAAGAGGCAGTCGCCGCGCTCGACCATCGGGATCGGCCGGCGGCAAAGGACGAGACCGGCCGCCTCGAAGCGGACCTCGAGCGGCGCGCGCTCCGGCTCGTCCGGGTCGAACAGCCAGCCGGCGAGGGCCCCGGCCTCGACCTCCGCCCCCTGCACGACCGCCGGTTCGAACAGGCCGGCGCGCGGCGCCCAGACATAGTGCTCGGGGCGGACCTCGACGACCCGGGTCGGGCCCGGCTCCGGCACGCCGTCGAGCACGCCCAGATGCGCGAGGAAGCCCAGCACCCCGCGACGCGCCACCGCGAGCGTCGTGGGCGTGACCGTCCCGGCGCCACCGAGCTCGGTGCCGAGGGCGAGGACGCCCTTGCGGTCGGCCGCCCCGAGGATCCCGTTGTCGTTACCGACCGGCGGCACGAGATAGCTCACCGGCGCGCCGAACGCCCGAAGGGCCGCGAGCTTGCGCGCGCGCAAGGGATCGTCGGGGCCGGTCCGGGCGAGCGCGCTCGGCACGTAGTCGAGGGTGCGGCCGCCCGAATGCAGGTCGATCGCCGCGTCGCAGCGCGGGAAGAGGACCTCCTCGACGAAATGGGCGATCGCCTTGGTGGGCTCGTGGTCGAGCCCCGGGTCGCCCACGAACGTCCGGTTCAAGTTGGCGCCGTCGATCGGCGAGCAGCGTTGGTAGGCCAGCACCGCCGGCAGGTTGGTCATCGGCAAGACGATCAGCCGGCCGCGGACCCGCTCGGGCTCGAGCTCCTGGAAGAGGCGCAGGAGCGTGATCGGCCCCTCGTATTCGTCGCCGTGATTGCCCCCGCCCAGATAGACCGTGGGTCCCGCCCCGCCCACGATCACCCCGATCGGCACGCCGATCCAGCCATAGGCCGAGCGGTTCGAGGAATGCGGCACACGCAGATGGCCGAACCGCTTGCCCGGCGCCTCGAGGTCGATCGGGCAACTGACGCGCGAGGGGCGGGTCATGCGCGGGCTCCGTCGAAAGTGGGTGCGGGGTGGAGATGGCAGGCGACGCGATGCCCGGGGCGCACTTCGAGGAGCCGCGGCTCTATCGTGCGGCAGACCTCCATGGCCTGCGGGCAGCGGGTGTGGAACCGGCAACCCGGGGGCGGCCGCAGCGGGCTCGGCACGTCGCCCGGCAGCACGATCCGCTCGCGCTTGCGCCCCGGCCGCGGCACCGGGATCGCCGAGAGGAGGGCGCGCGTGTAGGGGTGCAGGGGCTCGCGGTAGAGCGCGTCTTTGGGCGCGAGCTCGACGATCTTGCCGAGATACATGACCGCGACCCGGTCGCAGAGGTGCCGCACGAGCGCCAGGTCGTGGCTGATGAAGAGGTAGGTGAGGCCGAGATCACGGGCGAGGTCGACCAAGAGATTGACGACCTGCGCGCGGATCGAGACGTCGAGCGCCGAGACCGGCTCGTCCAGGACCAGGAGCTCGGGCTCGAGGGCGAGCGCCCGGGCGATGCCGATC
>JAILZQ010000032.1 GCA_023512415.1 Geminicoccaceae bacterium
GTGATCGAGGCGCTCGCGCGGGCGATCGAGGCCGGCCGCAGCCTGGCGGCGATCGCGATCGACCTCGACCATTTCAAGGAGGCCAACGAGCACGCCGGCCACGCCGGCGGCGACGCGTTGCTGCGGGCGGCCGCCGAACGGTTGGGCAACAACCTCCGTGCCGGCGACATCGTCGGACGCGTGGGTGGCGACGAATTCGTGGTCTTCCTCCTCGACGTCCGCGCGGAAGCGGAGCTGCGGCCGATCGTCGAGCGGATCCGCGCCGCGCTGCACGAGCCCGTGCCGCTCGACGGCCGCCTCCTGCCGCTCGGTGCGACGCTCGGCGTCGCGATCTGCCCCGAGGACACTAGCGACCCGGAGATCCTCTTGCGCCTGGCCGACGAGGCGCTCGTGCGCGCCAAGCGCGAGCGGCGCGGCAGCATCGGTCGTGCGTCCCGCGAGGACGCCCTCGCCATCGAGGTGGCTCGCGACTTGCGCATCGTCCTCGACCGGGCGAGCCCGGACCGGCCCCCGGAAGGCCTCGCGGCCCTCCTCCAGCCGGTCGTCGCCCTGGGCGAAGGGGCCGGGCCGGCGCTGCTCGGCTTCGAAGCCCTCGCCCGTTGGACCCACCCCCGGCTCGGCCCGATCCCGCCGAGCTTGCTGTTCGGTGCCGCCGCCGATCGGCGGAGCGCGATCCGGCTCGGCCGGCTCGTCCGCCGTGTCGCGCTCGTCACCTTCGCCGCGCTGCGCGACCGGCTGCCGGCCGACGCCCGCCTCTCCCTCAACCTTTCCCCGGCGGAGGTGTTCGCCGACGGGCTCGAGGAGGAGATCCTGGCGGACCTCGAGGCCACGGGCGTGCCGCCCGGTGCGTTCTGCCTCGAGATCACCGAGGAGGTCCTGCTCGACCGGGTGAGCGATCGGCGCCTGGCCGGGCTCGCCGCGCTACGCGAGCGGGGCATCGCGCTCGCCCTCGACGACTTCGGCACCGGAACTTCGGGACTCGCCCAGCTCCTCCGCCTGCCGATCGACATCCTCAAGATCGACCGCTGCTTCGTCCGGGCGCTCGAGACGGACGGCCGGGCGCGTGAGATCGTCCGCGCGACCTCGGTCCTCGCCGGCACCCTCGGCATGCGCGTCGTCGCCGAGGGGGTGGAGACCGAGGCGCAGGCCCGCACGCTCGAGAGCCTCGGCTGCCAGGCCGCCCAGGGCTTCCTCTTCGGCCGGCCGATGGGCCTCGTCGAGCTGCACCGTTGGCTCGAGGCGCACGACCCGCCGGCGCTCTCACCGTCCGGCTCGAGCGGCCGCCCGCTTGGCCGACCAGAGCACGCTCTCGACCCCGACGATCCGGCCGAGCCGCTTGGCGAGGTGGGCGGCTTCTGCCGCGCTCAGGCCGGCGAGCTGGAGATCGACCGTGAGCTCGTCGCCGGCCACGCGCTGGCCGTGGCAGCGCTCGGGCACGTGGCCCATCGCCGCGAACACCTCGAGCACGCGCGGCAGAGCCGAGGGATCGGCGCGGGTTTGGACGGAGAAGCAGAAGGTGAGGGACACGGACGCACCCCGAGAGAGAGGGTGAGGGAACGCGCGGAACGACCCGGCCTCAGCGCGAGGCCGGGACGGTAATTCGAACGCCGCTCGTCCCCACCCGGTGCGTCATGGCCGAAACCTCGGAGGTGCCCGCGGCCTTGTCAAGGGAGGCCCACCTCCCGCCCCTGCGGTGGATCGGCTAGCCTTCCCCCGATCGCAGCGCGGGGAGCCGTCATGGCCGTCGTCAAGCGCAAGGTCCCGACCGACGTCGAATCGTTCCTCGCCTGGGAGAATCGCCAGAAGCTCCGCTACGAGCTGATCGACGGTGTCGTCTACCTGATGGCCGGTGGCACCCGCGCGCACGACCTGATCGCCACCAACGTCATCCGCGCGATCGGGAATGGCCTCGTGGGCACGCCCTGCCAGGTGCACGGCTCGAACCTCAAGGTCCGCTCGCCGGCCGAGGCGGTCGTCTATCCGGACGCGTTCATCCGCTGCGGGCCGATCGCCGACCATGTCACCGTGGTCGACGACCCGTTGCTCGTGGTCGAGGTGCTCTCGAAACGTACCCGCGAGTACGACATGTACGGCAAGCAGCTTGCCTATTACGCGATCCCGAGCCTCCGCCACCTCCTCTTGATCGAGCCCGGGGCCGTCGCCGTCCGGCACGAGAGCCGCCAGCCGGACGGCACCTGGCTCCTGCGGCTTTTCCGGGATCTCGATTCGACCGTCGAGATCGACGAGCCGCGCCTCTCGCTGCCGCTGCGCGCGATCTACGCCGGCACCGCGCTCGCCGGCTGAGCCCGCCCGGTGGTCGGCTTGCCGGGGGCGAGCCGCCCCGTTAACGTTACGAACCCGTAAGGAGGGCGCCCGCGAGGGAAGGCCCGCCCGCGGGGAGGTCGGCGCGCCGGTCCGGGGGAGACCGGGCGCGGAGCGGATCATGGGGGAGAGGGGGGCGCGCTCGGACGTCCGCGAGGACGCCACGGGATGGTGTGCGGCGCACACCTTCGCCCTTTTGGCGCGCGGCTTCTGGTCGGGCCCGACCCGGGGTCGGGCCTGGTTCCTGTCCTCGGCACTCGCCGGCTGCGTGCTCCTCGGCATCGCCGCCAACGTCGCCATCGCCAGCTGGAACCGCTGGTTCTTCGACGCCCTCGAGGCACGCCGGACGGCCGGGCTCTGGCAAGCGGCCGCCGTTTTTCCGGCGATCGTGGCCGTCACCGCGGCGATCCAGGTGGGCGTGATCCTCTCGCGCGAGACCATCCAGGTGCGCTGGCGCGAGTGGCTCACGGGTGCCCTGGTCGACCGCTGGCTCGCCCGAGCGCGCTTTTATCGCCTGACGCTCGGCGAGCGCGGCTCGAACCCCGAGTACCGGATCGCCGACGATGTGCGCATGGCGATCGACCCCTTGATCGACTTCGCGATCGGCCTCCTCAACGCCTCGGTTTCGGCCTTGACCTTCATCGGCATCCTCTGGGGCGTGGGCGGCGGCTTGGCGGTCGGCGGGCTTTGGATCCCCGCCTACATGGTCGCGGCCGCCCTCCTCTACGGCACGCTCGCCTCGGCCGCCACGCTCCGGATCGGCCGCACCCTGCCCCGCCGGGTGGCCGAGAAGAACGAGGCCGAGGCGCGCTTCCGTTTCGCCCTGATGCGGCTGCGCGAGAACGCCGAGGCCGTGGCGCTGTTGGGCGGTGCCGAGGACGAGCGGCGGGCGGCGCACCTGCGGCTCGCCGAACTCGTCGACCGCTGGCGGGCGGTGGTCTGGCAATCGGGCCGGCTCACCTGGATCGTCAACGGCAACGCCGTGCTCGTGCCGGTCGTGCCCTTGCTCTTGACGACGCCCAAATATCTCGCGGGCGAGCTCACGCTCGGCGCCGTCGTGCAGCTCGCGACCGCCTTCGTCCAGGTCCAGATGGCGATCGCCTGGCTGGTCGAGAATTGGCGAGCGCTCGCCAATTGGCTCGCCTCGGCGCGCCGCGTGGTCGAGCTCGCGCACGCGCTCGAGGTGTCGCCCCCGGCCGCGGCACCGATCGGCCCCCCGGGGCCGCGCAGGGCCCCGCTCCTGGCGATCGAGCGACTGGTCCTGGAGGACGCCCGAGGCCGACCGATCCTGCGGGTCGAGGCGTTGGCCCTCGAGCCGGGCGAGCAGCTCCTCCTCGTGGGCCCCTCGGGCAGCGGCAAGAGCACGCTCGTGCGCGCCCTCGCCGGCCTCTGGCCCTGGGGCTCGGGCACCGTGCGGCTCGCCGAGACGGCGCGCACGGTGATCGTGCCGAGCCGCACCTACCTGCCGCTCGGCAGTCTGCGCGAGGGCCTGCTCTATCCGGCCGCGGCCGCCCCGCCGCCCGCCCCCCGCATCGACCGGGTCCTGGAGCTTTGTGGCCTCGCCCATCTCTCGGGCCAGCTCGACCGGGTCGAGCGCTGGGACCGACTGCTCTCGGCCGGCGAGCTGCAGCGACTCGGCCTCGCCCGCGCACTTCTGCGCGCCCCCGACCTCCTGGTCCTCGACGAGGCGCTCGCCTCGCTCGACGGCACCGCGGCGGCGGCCCTGCTCGGCGTGTTGCGCGAGGAGCTGCCCGGCGTGGCCCTCCTCCTCCTCGCCCAGCGGCCCGACCTCGCCCCGCTCTTCGACCGCGTGGGCCGGCTCGAGCCCGCGGGCGCGGGTGCGGTCCTGCGCGTCGAGCCGCCGGCGCCGCGCCCGCCCTTGGTTCGAGAACCCGTCCTCGCCGGGAGCGCCCCATGAGCCTCGCGATTTACGACGACGTCTGGGACCTCGACCTCGCGGTCTGCCCCTGCGACCAGCATTTCTTGGACTGGATCGCCGCCCGTGACCTGCGCGGTGCGCGGATCTTCCATTTCGGTACCGGCAACCACCATCTCGTGGGGATCCGCTCGGCGGAGGACGGGCGGGGCAACGCGGTCCTCGGCATCACCGCCTCGCCACGCGAGCACGAGAGTTACGTGCGCCTCGTGATCGAGCGTCCCGAGATCGGCCGCCGCTACAAGGTGCTGTTCGGCGACATCTACCAGCTCGAACCGCGGCTTTTGCCCGAGCTCGACGTCGCCACGCTGTTCCATCTCGGCGAGTTCTGGAGCGAGAAGAACGCCGCCTACGGGGCGATGACCGACCGCGAGCTCGCGCTCTCGTTGCTCGAGAAGCTCGTGCCGGGCGGCTGGCTCCTTTTCTACACGGGCTCCTTCGCCTACGACCGAGCCGCCGCGATCGCCGACCGGCTCGAGGCCGAGGGCCGGCTCCTGCCCGCCGGCAACTTCGCCACGCTGCGGCTCTGCCGCAAGCCCGGCTGAAGCGGGGCCTCCTCCGTAGCCGAGGCGCGCCGGGCTCAGGCCGCCCGGTCGAGGGGCGGCTCGCGGCGGAGCCCGGCGGCCCGGATCGCCGCCTCGAGCCGCTCGATCTCCGCCCGGCCGAGCTCGACGAGCGGCGGGCGCACCACCGCTCGCGGCAGCCGGCCCAAGAGCACGAGCGCCGCCTTCATCCGGTTGTGCATGTCGAGGAAGGGCGGGGCGTAGAAGGCCTGGGCGAGCGGCAGATAGCGGGCGTTGACCGCCCGCGCGGCGGCGAGGTCGCCGCGCTCGACCGCCTCGAACATCGCCACCTGCAGATCGGCCACGACACTGCCCGCCCCCGACAAGAGCCCCTTGCAGCCCGTGACGAGCGAGGAGAGCAGCCAGGCGGAGTGGGTCGTGAGGACGGCGACCGGCCGCGGCAGCGATTGCAGCACCTGGACCTGCCGCTCGTGAAGGACCGGATCGGCGCACCAGTCCTTGATCGCGACGAGGGTGGGGATCCGCTCGGCGAGCATGACGATCGTCTCGAGCGGATAGCCGAGCCCGGCCGGCCCCGTGAGCGGGTATTGGAAGAGGATCAAGGGCAGAGACGTGGCCTCGGCGATCGTCGCGAAATGGGCGTAGGCCATCTCCGGGCGGAGCTGGCCGCCCATCGCCAGGACGGCACTCGGGAAGATCAGGAGCGCCGAGGCCCCGCCGGCCTCCGCTTGGCGGGCGAGCCGGGCCGCGGCGTGGCTGCCGTCGGCGTAGATCCCGTGGACCACCGGCAGCCGGTCGCCCACCTCCTCCATGGTGAGCTCCATGACCCGCCGCTGCTCCGCCTCGCTGCAGGAAGCGACCTCGCTCGCATGCGCGTTGACGGTGACGGCGGTGATCCCGCGGACCGAGGCGACCTCGCGCAGATGCTTCCGGTAGCTCGCCTCGTCGATCGAGAAGTCCTCGTGGAACGGCAACAGACAGGCGGGGATCACGCCCTCGGGGCGAAAGCGCGGGCGGTCGGCCACGGCGGGTCTCTTCCTGGGCCCGGACCCGGCGAGCCTAGGGTGGGCGCCGGCCGGTGTCGAGCCCGTCGCGGTCCGCCCCGCCCGGCGCAGGGCGCGGTTGACCCGGCACCGGGCGGCACCCAAGCTCCCGGGCGAGGCGGATCGGGAGGCCCGGATGCTGCTCGACGGCATGCGCGTGGTGAGCTTCTGCCACTTCCTGCAGGGCCCGGCTGCCGCCCAGTACCTGGCCGACATGGGCGCCGAGGTCGTCAAGATCGAGCCACCGGGCGGCGGCTACGAGCGCAAATGGTCGGGTGGCGACGCCTACGTGGACGGGGTCTCGGCCTTCTTCCTCTGCGCCCACCGCAACCAGCGGACGATCGCGATCGACTTGAAGCATCCGCGCGGCAAGGAGGTGGTCGAGCGGATGATCGCCCGTGCCGACGTGCTCATGGAGAATTTCCGGCCGGGGGTGATGGACCGGCTGGGCTTCGGCTACGACCGGGTGCGGCGGATCAACCCCGAGATCGTCTACGCCTCGGCCTCGGGTTGGGGGTCCGCGGGGCCGATGGTCGACAAGCCCGGCCAGGATCTGCTCGTCCAAGCCTTCTGCGGGCTCGTCGCGGTCACCGGGGCGGGCCGCCCCACACCGATCGGCCTCGCCGCGGTCGACCAGCACGGCGGGGCGCTCTTCGCCCTCGGCATCCTCGCGGCCTACGTCAAAAAACTCCGGACCGGCCGGGGCATCCGGGTCGAGAGTTCGCTCCTGAACGCCGGCATCGACCTGCAGACCGAGCCCTTGACGAGCTACCTCACGATGGGCGCCGACCGCGCGATCCTGAAGCGGCACGAGAACCTCGTCTCCTGGTTCCACCAGGCGCCCTACGGCGTCTACCCGGTGGCCGACGGCTGGATCGCCTTCTCGATCAACGACCCCGAAAAGCTCGCCCGGGCGCTCGGCAGCGCCGAGCTCGCGGCGCTCGCGGGCATCGACCGCTACCGCGAGCGCGACCGCTACGCCGAGGCGGTCGCCCGGGCGGTGGCCGGCCGGACCCTGGCCGAGCTCGCCCCGGCGCTCGATGCCGAGGCCATCTGGTGGCAGCGGGTGCAGGACTACGACGATCTGCGCGACGATCCTCAAGTGCGCGAGAACGGCTGCTTCCTCGAGGTTCCGGTCAAGAGCGGCAAGGCCGTCCTCGTGGTGCACCCCAACCGCTACGACGGCGAGGCGCCGGGGGTGCGCCACCTCGCGGTCGAGATCGGCCAGCACGGGCAAGAAATCCTGGGCGAGCTCGGCTACACGGCCGACGAGATCGCGGAGCTGGCCCGCAGTGGCGCGGTGGCGCTGCCGGCGGCCGAGGCGAGAGGTTGAGCGATGGGCGAGGTGCCGGTCCGGGTCGGGCAGAGCGTGAGCTTCGCCAAGACCGTGGGCGAGAGCGACGTCTACCTGTTCGCCGGGATCACCGGCGACCTCTCGCCCAACCACGTGAACGAGCAGGTCATGGCCGGCACCTCCTACGGCCGGCGGATCGCCCACGGCGCCTTGCTCGTGGGCTTCATGTCGACCTGCTCGACGCGGATGATCGAGCAGGCGCCGCCCACGCCCGATGCGACCCCCGTCTCGCTCGGCTACGACCGGATCCGCTTCTTGGCCCCGGTCTTCATCGGCGACACGCTGACGTTCACCTACGCGATCGTCGAGGTCGATCCCGCCCGCCGCCGCTCGCGCGCCCGAATCGAGGCGGTCAACCAGCACGGCACCCTCGTCGCGGTCGCCGAGCATATCCTGAAGTGGGTCGCCAACGATCGACGGTGACGGCCCGGCCGCCGGCAACCGACCGTTAAGGAGGGAGCGCTAGCACCGGCCGCGAGCGCTCGACGGCGAGCGACGGGAACGGCGGAGATCGGTGCGCGCCCGAACCGACCGACATCTGCAAGACGGCGACGCGGCAGCACGGCTCGGCCGGCGGGCGACGGCGGCCTGGGTCGCGGGGCTGGTGATCATCACCACCCTCGTGCTCGGAGGCTGGCTCTGGCTCGACCGGGTCGAGCACGCCCGCGGGCAGGCGGCCGTTGCGCTCGCCGAGGCCGTGGCCCGCCTCGGCCAGCTGCGACGCCTCGCCCTCCACCTGCCCGAGCTCGCCGAGCCGGAGGGCGCGGCCCTCGCCCTGGGCGAGCTCGAGGCGGCGCTCGCGCGGTTGCGCGCGAGCCGAGCCCGGCCGGTCGAGGGCGCGGAAGCCCGAGTGGGGGCGGGCGGCGAGCCGCCGACCTACGATCGCGAAGGCGAGCCACCCGCGGGTCTCGAGCTCGAGGCCTTCCTCGAGCGGGTCGGGCAGGCGGTGGCCGCTGCCCGCGCCGGCGAGCCGCCGGGCCGCGAGGGCCTGGCCGAGCTGCGGGCCCTGGCGCTCGGGCCCCTCTCGGCCGCGAGCGAGCGGGACCTCGCCCGGCTCGAGGCGCAGCGGGCGGCGCTCGACGGCCGGGCCCACCGGCTCCGTTACTCGGTCCTCGCCGCGATCCTGCTCGCCGTCCTGGCCGAGGCGCTGTTGCTGTTCCGCCCGCTCACCCGCCGGCTCGTCGCCCAGACGGCCGAGCTCGAGCGGCTCGCCCGGCTCGACCCGACCACCGAGCTGCTCGGCCGCGGCGCTTTCCTCGCGGCCCTCGACCGCGCCTTGAAGACCCGCCGGCCGCTCGCCCTCGTGCTGATCGACCTCGACCACTTCAAGGAGGTCAACGACGCCGACGGGCACGCCGCCGGGGACGCCGTGCTGCGCGCCGCCGCGGCGCGGATCCGCGAGGTGCTGCGCGGCGCCGACACGGTCGGCCGGCTCGGTGGCGACGAGCTCGCCTGCCTGCTGCCCGAGGTGGCCGAGGCGCGCCCGCTCGAAACCGTACTCTCCCGGCTGCGCACCGTGCTGCACGAGCCGGTCCCGTTCGACGGCCGGCAGCTGCGCGCCGGGGCGACGATCGGGGTCGCGCGCTACCCGGAGGATGCCGACAGCGCGGAGCGGCTGCTGCGCGCCGCCGACGAGGCGCTCATGCGCGCCAAGCGCTCCGAGCGGGGTAGCGTCGGTCGGGCCCGGCCCGACGACGTGCCGCGGGTCGAGCGGCTGGTCCGGGCGCTGCGTGCGCTCGACGCCGAGGGCCCGCCGGACGGGCTGCCCGGGCTGGATGCCGCGCTCCAACCGATCGCGGCACTCCCCCCCGACCCGCGCGATCTGCGCGCGGTGCGTGGCTTCGAGGCGCTCGCCCGCTGGCACCATCCGAGCCTGGGCGCGATCGCCCCCGAGGAGCTGTGCCCGGTCGCCTCGGCGAGGGGCGGGGCCGCCGGGCTGGGCCGGGCGGTCCGCCGCAGAGCCCTCGCCGCCTTCGCGGGGCTCGGCCGCGAAGTGATCGAGGGTCGTTACTTGGCGGTGAACCTCGCCCCGGCCGAGATCCTGCACGGCGACCTCGCGGTCGAGCTCGAGGCCGATCTCGCCGAGTACGGCTTGGCTTGGTCCGCGCTCTGCCTCGAAATCAGCGAGCGGGTCGTGCTCGACCGGGTCTCCGGCGAGCGGCTCGCCCAGCTCGAGCGGCTGCACGAGCTCGGCGTGCGCCTCGTCCTCGACGATTTCGGCACCGGCAGCACGGGCCTCGCCGAGCTGCTCCGGCTGCCGATCGACGTGCTCAAGATCGACGGCCGCTTCGTGGCGGCGCTGACCCGTGACCGCAAGGCCCGCGAGATCGTCCGCGGCACGCTCGGCCTCGCGGCCGGGCTCGGCCTCGAGGTCGTGGCCGAGGGGATCGAGGAGCCGGCCCAGGCGGCGCTTCTGGCCGAGCTCGGCTGCCGGGTCGGCCAGGGCTGGCTGATCGGTCGGCCGCTCCAAGGCGAGGCGCTCGCCACTTTCTGGCGGGCCCGCGCCCGCTCCGCCCCGGGTCTCCTCGCGCTTTCCGGCTGAGCCCGCCGGCTGCGCGGTGTGGGGTGGGCTGCGCCCTTGCGAGCTTGCCTCCCTGTGGACCGCCGCGCTAGCGCTGCCCGATCGGCCGCGGCGCGACCCGCCGGTCGCCCGCCCCCCGGGAGGTTGCCCGACGTGAAGCTCAAGCTCGCCCTCCTCGCCCTCGCCTCGATCCTGGCTGCGGGCTTCGCCCAGGCCCAGGAGCGGATCTTCTTCGGCATCGCCACCGGCGGCACCGGTGGCACCTACTATCCGCTGGGCGGCATGCTCGCCCAGGTGCTCTCGAACAACGCCACGGTCGCCGGCAAGAAGCTCGCCGCCACCGCCGAGACCGGCAACGCCTCGGTCGCCAACGCCAAGCTCCTGGGCCGCGGCGAGATCGAATCGGCCTTCGTCGCGGCCGACATCCTCGATGCCGCCTATCGCGGCGTGAACCAGTTCCAGGACGGCGCGCTCAAGAACCTTCGCGCCCTGGGCGCTCTCTATCCCGAGACCGTCCAGCTCGTGGTCCGCGCCGATTCGGGTGTGACCAAGTTCGCGGATCTCGAGGGCAAGTCGATCTCCTCGGGCTCGCCCGGCTCGGGCCAGTGGCAGTTGCTCGGCGACCTGCTCGAGGTCCACGGGCTGAAGCGCGAGCAGGTGAAAGAGGATTTCTCCTCCTTCGCCCAGTCGGTCGACAAGATCAAGGACGGCAACCTGGTGGCGAGCCTGATCACGGCCGGCGTGCCGACCGCCTCGGTGGTCGACCTCGCCAACGCGACCGCGATCCGGATCGTGCCGCTCGTCGGCCCGGAGATCGAGGCGCTCAAGAAGCGCCAGCCCTACTACGCCTCGGTCACGCTGGACGCGAACACCTACAAGGGCCAGAGCGAGCCCGTGGAGACCCTCGCCGTGATGGCGATTTGGGCGACGCATGCCGCGGTGCCGGAGGAGATCGCCTACGCGGTGACCAAGGCGGCCTACGAGAACACCGAGACGCTCGCCAAGGTCCACGTGCAGGGCAAGAACATCCGCCTCGAGACGGCGCTCCGCTCGGTCTCGATCCCGCTCCACCCGGGTGCCGAGCGCTATTATCGGGAGAAGGGCCTCCTCAAGTGAGCCGGGCCGCGGCGGGCCGCCTCCGGTGACCCGGGCGGGCCGCGCCCTCGCGCTCGCGGCCCTCCTGCTCCTCGCGGCCGAAGCACGGGCCGCGACGGCCTGTCCGGGCGAACTCGTCCTGCTGGCCCGCCCGGCGGGCGTCGAGCTCGCCCGTGTCGGGCTCGACGGGTCGGGTGGTTTCGCCCTCTCCTTCCGTCATTCGGTGACGCTGCGCCCGGTGGTCGACCGCTACCGGATCGAGGACGGCAAGATCGTGCAGATCGAGCACCTGTTCGACAGCCACGGGCCGGGTCTGCCGGATGCGGCCGGCGCGGACCTCGTCTTCCTGCGCGAGGGCGATCGCTTCCGCGTGCGCATGCACCGGCCGATCGAGCGGCTCGTCTTGCGCCCGAGCCCGGCGAGCGAGAACCGTCTCGAGGCTGCCGCCCGGCTCGACCTCGCGGCGCTCGGGGCCGGCCCGCTCGAGCTCGTGCCCGCGGCCTGCTCCGAGCGCCGATGAGCGCCGCACCTTCCGCCGGCGAGGGGCCGCCGAGCCGGGAAGAGATCGACCGGCTCGTCGAAGAATACGACCCGGAATCGAATTTCCGCCGGCTCGTGGGTCTAGCGGCCGGGCTCGTCACCCTCTTGGGCGTGGCGCTCTCGCTGTTCCACGTCTGGACGGCCGGCTTCGGCCTGTTGAACGAGATCGCCCACCGCTCGATCCACCTGTCCTTCGTGCTCGGGCTGATCTTCCTGGTCTTTCCCGAGCAGCGGCGGGCCCGCCCGCTGCGCGAGTGGACCGTGAGCCTGGGCTTCGCCGCCTTCTACCTCTACATGGCGGTCGATCTCCTGCGCGCGCTTTCCGCCCGTGGCGAGGCGCAGGGTGCGGGCTGGTTCCTCGCCGCGATCGCGGTCCTGACGCTCCTCACCCTGCCGATCCCGGCCTTCTCCGGCCATCGCGACCGGATCCCGCCGCGCGATTGGGTCCTCGCCGCGGCGGCCGCTTCGGTCTCGCTCTATTTCGTCGTCTTTTTCGAGGAGATCTTCGTCCGCCGGGTCGGCTCGCCGGTCGGCACCGACTACATGATGGGGGTGGTGGCGATCCTGGTCGTCCTCGAGGCGACCCGGCGCACCATGGGCCTCTCCTTGCCGATCATCGGCGTCGTCTGCCTGCTCTACGCCATGTGGGGGCCCTATCTGCCGGGGCCGCTCGCCCATCGCGGCTATTCGATCCTGCGGATCGTCAACCACATCTACATCGGCACGGAGGGGATCTACGGGATCGCGGTAGGCGTCGTCGCGACCTACGTCTTCCACTTCGTGCTGTTCGGTGTGCTCATGCAGCGGACGGGCGTGGGTCGCCTGTTCATGGACCTGGCGGCCATCCTGGCCGGCCGGCGGGTCGGCGGGGCGGCCAAAGTCTCGGTGGTCGCCTCGGGCCTGTTCGGCATGATCTCCGGCTCCTCGATCGCCAATACCGTGACCACCGGCGCGCTCACCATCCCGATGATGAAGCGCAGCGGCTTCTCGCCCCGCTTCGCCGGTGCCGTCGAGGCCTCGGCCTCCTGCGGCGGGCAGATCACCCCGCCGATCATGGGCGCGTCCGCCTTCGTCATGTCCGAGATGCTGGGCGTGCCCTACAACGAGCTGATCCTGATCGCGCTCGTCCCGGCTCTGTTCCACTATCTGGCGATGCTGCTCATGGTCCACCTCGAGGCCCGCCGGCTCGGGCTCGCCGGCATGGACCCCGCCACGATCCCGACGCTCGGAGCGGTGCTCGCCCGCTCCTGGCACCTGTTGATCCCGCTGCTCGTCACGGTGGGCCTCCTGCTGCTGCGCTACACGCCCTTCCTCGCCGCTTTCTGGGGTATCCTCGCCACCGTGGCCTGCTCCTATCTCCCGCTCCTCCTCCGGCCGCTCGGGGTACGTGGGCTCGACGCCGGTTCGGCCCTCGGGCCCAAAGCGCTCGTCCAGGGGCTCGAGCTCGGCGCCAAATACGCCCTGGGCATCGGTGCCGCCTGCGCCTGCGTGGGCTTCATCCTGGGTGTGGCCACCTTGACCGGGATCGGCTTCAAGTTCGGCGCGGCCGTGCTCGAGCTCGCCCGGACGATCGCCGCCTCCCTGCTCGCCCTCGATCCTCTGGGCCTTCTCGGCGAGCGCGGGGCCACGCTGTTCGTGGCCCTCCTCCTCGTGGCCCTCGCCTGCATCTTGATGGGTGCGGGCCTGCCCACCACGCCCACCTACATCATCCTCGCCTCGATCGCCGCGCCGGCGCTGCTCGACCTCGGCGTGCCGCAGCTCGCCACGCATTTCTTCGTCTTCTATTTCGGCGTGCTCGCCGACGTGACCCCACCCGTGGCACTCGCCGCCTTCGCCGGGGCGGCGATCGCCGGGGCCGAGCCGATGCGCACGGGCCTCGTCGCCTTCCGGCTGTCGATGGGCAAGGCGCTCGTGCCCTTCATGTTCGTCTACGCGCCGAGCCTCCTCTTCCTCGACTTCGCCTGGGGCGAATTCGCCACGGCGCTCGCCTCGGGGGTGCTCGCCGTGGTGGCGCTTTCCGTGGCCTTCACGGGCTTCCTGCGCCGTCGCGTGGCGATGCCGGCCCGCTGGGCGCTCGGCCTTGCCGGGATCCTCCTGGTCGGCAACGACACGACGGCGATCCTCGCCGGTGCCGCGATCGCGGTGCCGATCCTGGTCTTGGAATTCCTGGCGGCCCCGCGACCCGCCGAGCCCGCCCGAGCCCGCGGCGAGGCGGCCGGCGCCGGCTCCTAGGGGGTCGGCAGGGCCGGCTCGGTCGAGCGGGCGGCGACCGGCTCGGCGGGGGAACGGCGCTCGGCCGTCGCGGCCATCGCCTCCTCGAGCAGGCCCAGGAAGGCGAGCGTCGCACCCGCCTGGTCGAGATGCGGGTCGTGGCCGCGCGGCGGCCAGGCGAGCAGCCGGCCGATCGCCTCGGCCATACCGGCCGCGACCGCCGCCGGCGCGGCCGGCGGGACGAGCAGGGCGCGGCTCGGATCGGTGCCCCAGCGCTCGACGATCTCGGCCGGGCCGCTGTGCCCCAGGACCACGACCGGCGCGCCCAAGAGCATCGCCTCGACCAGCGCGCAGCCGCCGTCCTCGTTGGTCCCGGCGAACAGCACGCAGCCGGCCTCGCGGACGAGCTCGAAGCAGCGCGCGCGGGGTACCCGGCCGAGGAAGCGCACCCGCCCCTCGAGCCCGAGCTCGACCACCCGGCGGCGCAGGCGCGGCTCCTCCGGCCCCTCGTTGGCGAACAGGAGCTCGGTGCCGGGCGGTGCTCGGCGCAGCGCCTCGAGCGCCAACATCGGCCCCTTGCGCGCGTCCAGGGTCGAGGGGAACAGCACGAACCGGCCGCGCTCGCGCGGCGGCACGGGCGGCACCTCGGTGAGCACCGCGCGGTTGAAGACCCGCGCCCGCGCGGCGACGTCGGCCGGCAGCACGGGCAAGGTCGCGCGGCACTCGACGAGCACGAGATTGGCCCGCCGCATCGTCCGCCGGGTCGCCGGCAGGCGCGCGCCGAGCCCGAGGACGAGGCGCTCGAGCGCCCGCTCGGCGAGCCCGCGCGCGCCCAGGACCGGCAGGAGGACCGGGGGTGTGCGGGTCGCCCCGCCGACCGGGCCCCACACGCTCGGCACAGGGAGCTCCGTGACCGGGCTCGGCAGCCAATAACAGCCGAGGGCCGCGTGCACCGCGAGCTCGAGCCGTTGGCCTCGGGCCAGCTCGTGCGCCACCTTCTCGGCGGCGTCGAGCCAAGCCAGATAGTCGAGGAAATGCCCCTTGGGCAGGAGCCCGGCCAACCTCCGATGCGCTCCCGCCGGCGCGGCCACCGGCACGGGCTCGATCGGCACCTCCGGGTGCCGCTCGCACCAAGCGCGGATCGCGGGCGCGCAGTCCGGGCGGACCAGGAGGAGCACCCGGCCGAGCCGGGCCGCGGCCCGGGCCATGCCCCAGGCGGCGGCCCATTCCGAGCCGCGGTCGGGTGCCGCCAACCAGGCGAGCATCAAGATGCTGCGCGATGTCCCGCTGGAGCTGGACACGAGCCCGCCTCGCGCTTATGCGCCGCAGCCTGACCTGATACGCTCCGTGGTCACGCCTGTCAGCCGAAAAAGTCGACGAGATGTACACCTCGAGCGCAAACTGCGCCGATCCTGCAACGGTCCCGACGGGCCCGGCCGTGCGATGAGCCGGCCCGAGGCGGATTCCTCCCCCGCTCCGTCGGCCCCTCCGCCCTGGCGGCGCGCCGCGCGCCTCGCCCGGGCGGGACTGTTGGGCGGCCTCTGGGGGGTCGCCGGGCGGCTCGATCCGGATCGTTCGGGGGTGCTCGTGGGCGCGCTCTTCGCCACCTTCGGACCGCGCACCGCCGACCACCGGCGCCTCCTCGCCAATTTGCGGATCGTCCGGCCGTCGGCCGATCCGGCCGAGCTCGAACGCCTGGCCCGCGCCTCGTGGCGCCAGTTCGGTCGGGTGGTCGGCGAGTACCCGCACCTCGCCCGGCTCGCCGCCGAGCCGGGCCGGGTCGAGCTCGTGGACCGCTTCGGCCTCGAGCGGGCGGCGGCCGGCCGGCCGGCGATGCTGGTCGGTGCCCATCTCGCCAATTGGGAGCTGTCGGCCGCGGTCGCGGCGCGCGCGGGCGTGCCGATGACGGTGGTCCACGCGCCGCGCGCCGACCCGCGGGTTCAAGCCCTGCTCGAGCGGCAACGCACCGCGCTCGGCTGCCGCTTCCTTCCCAAGGAGGCGGGCCCGCACGCCCTCCTCGAGGAGCTGCGCGCCGGCCGCTCGATCGGCCTCCTGCTCGACCAGCGCCACGACGGCGGCGACTGGGTGCGCTTCTTCGGCCGGCCGGCCTCGGTGCCGATCGCCCCGGCGGCGATCGCCGCCCGCCTCGGCGTGCCGTTCGTGCCGGCCCGGGTCGAACGGCTCACCGGTGCCCGCTTCCGGCTCACCGTCGAGCCGCCGATCGAGCCGCGCCGCACGGGCGAGCCGCGCGCTCGGGCCCGCGACATGATGCAGCGGCTCTACGCGCTGTTCGAGCGCTGGATCGCCGAGCGCCCCGAAGAGTGGCTGTGCATCAAGCGTCGCTGGCCGGACCTCGCGAAAACCAAGTGGCGCGAGCGGCTCGCCACGGACGGCCGCTTCCCGGGCGACGCCGAGTGGGCCCCGGAGGCTCCGGGCGGCCTTGATCGGCACCGACCGCTCCCCTAGGAATGTTGGGGACTCTGCGCCGGCGGCGGAACGGCGGCGCGGACAGTCCGGTCACGCGGCCGCGGATCGTCCCGGGAGCGCCTCGAGCGGAGGATGACGAGTCTGTTGTTCGAGCCTCGAAGCGGGGCGTCGGTCCGCCACGTGGGTCGTCCTGCGGTGGCGCGGTTCCATCCCTGCCCGGTCGACCCGGCTTGCCCGCACTGCCGCGCGACGGCGTACGATCCCGATCCCTGGAGTTTCGTCGACCGGGCCTATTGCATCTCGCTCGCCGACCGCCCCGATCGAGCGGCCCGGGCGGCGGCCGAGCTGCACCGTGTGGGGCTCTGCCGACGGGTCCTGTTCTACCGACCCGAGCGCCACCCGTTCCGGGTCATCGAGGGGATCTGGGAGAGCCACCGGGCGGTGGCCCGCCACGCCCAAGAGGCCGGCGCGCGCAATGCGCTGATCCTCGAGGACGACGTGACCTTCGCCCGCTGGGTCGGCCCGCGCACGCTCGCGAAGGTGGCCGCCGCGATGCGCGAGCTGCCGCCCGACTGGACCATCTTCTTCTTGGGCCACTGGCCGCTTCGAGCCCGCTTCGTCGGCCCCCGGCTGTTGCGCACCGCCTCGGCCTGCGCCCACGCCTACGTGGCGAGCCCGCGGCTTTTGGCCTGGCTCGCCGCCAACCCCTTCTCGAAAGACGAGCGCGACCGGGAGCGGATCGCCGGCGGCGGGATCGATGCGTCCTACGCCCGGCTGCCCGAAGCCTACGCCTTTTTCCCCATGCTCGCGACCCAGGCCGCCCTCGGCAGCGACCACATGGCCGAGAAGAAGCGCACCAAGCCGATCAAGAAGCTCAAGCACCTCGTGACCCGCACCAACCTCGGCGAGGTCCTGCTCGCCCGGATGATGCGGCCGAACGAGTTCGTGATCGCCGCCGGGGCGGCGGGGGCCGCGGTCGGCAGCTGGCTGCGCCGCCAGCTCCTGCCTTCGCGCGCCGAAGCTCGGCGCTAGATATCGGCGGCCTCGCCTTCGAGCGGCGGCAGGCCGAGCTCGGCCGCGACGAGCTCGGCCAGGGGCCAGGACGCGGTGAGCCCCGGGCTCTCGATCCCGAGCAGGTTGACGAGGCCCGGGACACCGTGGGCGCGCGGCCCCTGGACCAGGAAGTCGGCCGCCGGCGCCCCCGGCGGTGCGAGCTTCGGCCGGATCCCGGCGTAACCCGGCTCGAGCGCGCCGTCCGGCAGGTCCGGCCAATATTTACGGACCTCGGCGTAGAACCGCTCGGCCCGCTTCGGATCGACGTCGTAGTCGATCCGCTCGACCCATTCGACGTCCGGGCCGAACCGGCACTGCCCGGCGAGGTCGATCGTCACGTGCACCCCGAGCCCGGCCTGCTCCGGTACCGGGTAGATCAGCCGCGAGAAGGGCGAGCGGCCGGAAAGCGTGTAGTAATTCCCCTTGCACAGATAGCCACACGGCACCCGGGCGGGATCGAGCCCCTCGATGCGCCGCGCGAGCTCCGGGGCGTGCAAGCCGGCGGCGTTGACCAGATAGCGCGCGAGGAGCCGCATCGGCTCGGCCCCGCCGACCTCGAGCTCGATCCCGTCCTCCCGCACCCGCGCCCGCTCGAGCGGCGCCTTGAAGGCGATCATCGCCCCGTGCTCCTCGGCATCGCCCAAGTACGCGAGCATGAGCGCGTGGCTGTCGACGATCCCCGTGGTGGGCGACCACAGGGCACCCGTGCAGAAGAGTTCGGGCTCGAGTGCCATCGCCCGCTCGGCCGGCCAGCGCTCGAGGTCGGGCATCCCTATGGCTTCGGCATTGGCCTTGATCTTGTCGAGCGTGGCGTTCTGCGTCTCGCTCGTCGCCACGATCAGCTTGCCGCAGCGGCGGTGCGGCACGCCCTTGGCCGCGCAGTAGCGGTAGAGCCACCATTTGCCGGCGATGCAGCAGCGCGCCTTGAGGCTGCCCTTCGGATAGTAGATCCCGGCGTGGATCACCTCGCTGTTGCGCGAGGAGGTCTCGGTGCCGATCGCCCCTTCCTTCTCGAGGACGATCGTCTCGACCCCACCGAGCGCGAGGCGTCGGGCGACCGCGAGCCCGATCACGCCGGCACCCACGACCACCGCCTCGACCGTCTCCATCAGCCCTCCCCGCGCGCCGTCGCGGCGAGGCGTACCCGGTCGAGGCCGAGCGCCACCCCGGCCTCCAGGATCTCCTCGAGGCTGCGCTCGTCGATCGGCACCCCCTCGGCGAGCCGCCGGGCCCGGCTCTCGCGCTCGGGCTCGCCCGGCAGCCGCACCCGGTCGAAGCCGGGCGCCGGGCGCGCCGCGCGGATCCAATCCGCGACCGCCGCGACCGCCGCGGGGCCACGCTCGCCCGTGGCGAAGCGCGCCGGGTCGATCAGGATCGCGAGCATGTTGTTGACGATCCCGTGGCGCATCGGATCGGTGATCGTCTGCCCGCCGGTTAGCGCGGCACCGAGGAGCTCACAGAGGATCGCGAGGCCCGAGCCCTTGTGCAGGCCGAAGGCGGTCAAGGCCCCCTCGAACCGGTCGACCATGGGGGCGGGATCGGTGGTCGGCCGGCCCTCGCGGTCGAGCAGCGTGCCCTCGGGCACCGGCAGCCCCTTGTTGCGCGCCACCCGCGCCTTGCCGAAGGCGATCGTCGAGGTCGCCATGTCGAGGAGCACCGCCGGCTCCTCCCCGGCCGCCGCCGGCAGCGCGGCGCAGAACGGGTTGGTGCCGAGCCGCGCCTCGGCCGCCCCGAACGGTGCCACGACCGGATCGTGATCGGCGACGTTGACGAAGCCCAAGAACACCAGGCCGGCGGCCGCCGCCTGCTCGCCGTAGGCGCCGATCCGGCCGATGTGGCAGCTGTCGCGGAGCGCCACGACCGCCGCGCCGAGTGCGCGGGCCCGTTCGATGCCCTGTGCCACGGCGAGCTTCGCCATCCGCTGCCCGACCCCACGGTCCGCATCGAAGACCAGGACCGCACCCGCGTCGGCCACCGTGCGCAGCTCGCGGTTCGGCACGAGGCAGCCCTGGCGGAACACCCGCACATAGGTGGGCAGCATGCCGACACCGTGGCTGTCGTGCCCGGCGAGGTTGGCCGCCACGAGATGGTCGGCGACGATCGCCGCCTCCTCCTCGGCGCTGCCCCAGGCGCGGGCGATCGCGAAAGCGAGTGCACGGAGCCCGGTGGCGGGCAGGTTCGGCATCGAGACGGCACCTCCGGCCGGCGAGCGGTGGCGGGCCCGGAGCTAGCACGGGCGGGCTCGGGTCTGAACCGTCCCTCGCGCGAAGCGGTCGAGCGCAACCCGTGGGCCGGTCAGGGCGTTGGCGATCGCGCGCTGCCGCCCCATTTCCCGGCGCGTGGAGCCGCGGAGCGAACCCTCATGCCCGAGAAAGTGGTCAAGAGCGAGGCGGAGTGGCGCCGCCAACTGAGCCCCGAGGAATTCTACGTCACACGGCAGCACGGCACCGAGCGCGCCTTCACCGGCCGCTACTGGAACACCAAGACGCCCGGCACCTATGTCTGCGTCTGCTGCGGCCAGCCACTCTTCTCGAGCACGACCAAATACGACAGCGGCACCGGTTGGCCCTCCTTCTGGGCGCCGATCGACCCCGCGGTGGTCACCACCCGCGAGGATCGGAGCTGGTTCATGGTCCGCACCGAGGTGCTCTGCTCGCGCTGCGACGCGCATCTCGGCCACGTCTTCCCGGACGGCCCGCCGCCCACCGGGCTGCGCTACTGCATGAACTCGGCGGCCCTGCGCCTCCTGCCCGAAGAGGGCCGCGACTGAGCCCGGCCGCACCGGCGCAAGCGCGCACCCTGTTACGACCGAATGACATATCGGGGGATGACGCGGGGGCCGCGCCCCTGGTCGTCGCCCCGCCGCCGGTGGCAATCCCGGCCGTGCCGATCCCGACCTTCGTGGAGCCCCCGCCGATGCCCGAGCCGCGCGTTCCCGTCTCGCTCTCCCGTCGGCACCGGGAGGCGCTGGAGCGGGTGGCGGCGACCTTCGGCTGCCCGCAGGAGCGGCTGATCGACGAGGCGGTCGAGCATTATCTGCGCCGCCTGGGTGTGGCCGCACCACCGCCCGCGAGCGTCGCCGATCCGGACCCGGCGCGCCACGCCGACGCCGCCTGGACTTCGGTGCTGCGCTGAGCCCCCTGGCGTCCCGCCCGCGCCGCGGCCATCTAGTCGGTCGCGAGCGGAGAGGGAGGGGCGCATGGCCACGGCCGAGGTCCGACGCAGCGTCGAGTCGCCGGCACCGGCGCAGGCGGTGCCTTCCGGGCCGAGCGCGGCCGCCCGTGCGGCGCACGTCGAGCGGCGGGCCCGGCTGATCGAGCAGTTGCGCGCGGCCGCCGCCCCGCCCCGCCTCGACAAAGAGATCTCCAACCTCTTCCGCGAGCGCGAGCGGGTGCCGGCGGCACGGATCGACACCCGCGCCTTCCGCCACGTGCTCGCGGTCGACCCGGCGTCCGGGACGGTCGAGGTCGAGGGCATGTGCCCTTATGGCGAGCTCGTCGACGCCACCCTGCCGATGGGCGTGATGCCGGCGGTCGTCCCCGAGCTCATGGGGATCACGATCGGCGGGGCGCTCGCCGGTGTAGGGATCGAGTCCTCGAGCTTCCGCCACGGCCTCGTCCACGAAACCGTCCTCGAGTTCGACATGGTCACCGCCTCGGGCGAGGTCGTCACCGCCCGGCCGGACAACGAGCATGCCGAGCTCTATTTCGGCTTCCCCAACAGCTACGGCACGCTCGGCTACGCGATCCGCATCCTCGCCAAGACGATCCCGGTGAAGCCCTATGTCCGGCTCGAGCACCGCAAGTTCCGCGACCCCGAGGCCTACTACGCCTTCCTCGCCGCCACCTGCGACGACCCGAACGCCGATTTCGTCGAAGGCGAGATCTTCGCTCCCGATCGGCTCGTGGTCTCGGTCGGCCGATTCGTCGACCGGGCGCCCTGGACCTCGGATTACACGTTCGAGAAGATCTACTACAAGTCGATCCAGGAGCGCGAGGAGGATTACCTCACGGTCCGTGACTACATCCGCCGCTGGGACACGGACTGGTTCTGGTGCTCGAAGAACCTGGGCATGGAGATCCCGCTCGTCCGCCGCCTCCTGGGTCGCGAGCGGCTCAACTCCCGGACCTACACGCGCATCATGCGCTGGGCCAACCGCTGGAACCTCGGCAAGGTCTACGATCTCTTGGGCTATCGGTCGGAATCGGTGATCCAGGACGTCGGCATCCCGCTCCCGAAGGCCCCCGAGTTCCTCGCCTGGTTCCACGAGACGATCGGCATCCTGCCGATCTGGAACTGCCCGTTCCGCGCGATCCATCCGCACGGCTTCCCGCTCTTCCACACCCCGCCCGGCGCGCTCTTCGTCAACTTCGGTTTCTGGCAGCCGATCCGCCGGCGCGAGGCCAAGCCCGACGGCTGGTACAACCGCCAGATCGAGAAGAAGGTCGCCGAGCTCGGCGGGGTGAAGTCGCTCTATTCCGACAGCTACTACCCGCTCGACGAATTCTGGCAGCGCTACGACCGCGAGGTGTACGAACGCCTGAAGCGGCGCTACGACCCCGACCGCCGGCTGCGCGATCTCTACGAGAAGTGCGTCCTCAAGCGCTGAGGCGGGCCGGCCGCGGTGCGCGGAGGAGGAGCAACGCGCTCGCGAGGGCGAGACCGGCGCCCGCGAGGAAGGTCGCGGGCGCCCCGTACAGGTCCCACAAGGCCCCGGCGAGGACGCTCGCCGCGAGGGTGGCCACCCCGGTCACGAGATGGAACACGCCGAAGGCGGTGCCGCGCCGCTCGGCCGGGGCGGCATCGGCCACGAGGGTGGCCAGGAGGCCCTGGCTCAGCCCCATGTGCAGCCCCCAGACCGCGACCCCCAGGAGTGCGGTCGCCGGGCCGCCGGCCGTGGCGAGCAGGAGATCGGCCGGGACCAAGACGAGGATTCCCGCGAGCAACAGCCGGCGCCGGTCGAGCCGGTCGGCGAGCCGGCCGGCGGGCCAGGCCGTGAGGCTGTAAACGAGGCTCATCACCACCATGACGAGCGGGACGAGGGTGAGCGCCATGCCGACCTCTTGCGCCCAGAGCACGAGGAACGCCTCGGAAAAGCGCGCGAGCGAGAGGAGCGTGGCGACGGCGACGATCCACCAATAGGCCTTGCCGAGAGCGGCCAGATCGGCACGGGCGAGGCCGAGCCAGGCCCGCGGCCGGGCGGGCGGGCGGCTCGCCTCCGGCTCCTCGACCCCGAGCCAGAGGACGAGCACGCAGATCACCGCCGGGATCACCGCGAACCAGAGCACGGTCCGGACGTCCTCGGCGAAGACCCACATGAGGCCGATCGCCGCGAGCGGGCCCGCGAACGCGCCCACCGTGTCGAGGGCCTGGCGGAGCCCGTAGGCCGAGGCGCGCAATTCCAAGGGCGTGATGTCGGCCACGAGCGCATCCCGGGGCGCGCCGCGGATGCCCTTGCCGAGCCGGTCGAGGAAGCGGGCCAGGAACACGGCACCCACGTCGGCTGCGAGCGGGAACAGCGGCTTGGTCGCCGCCGCCATGCCGTAGCCCAGGAGCGCCAGGGGTTTGCGCCGGCCCATCCGGTCCGAGAGCGCGCCCGAGAAAAGCTTGGCGAAGGAGGCGGTGGCTTCCGCGACGCCTTCGAGCAGGCCGAGCACGAACGGGCTCGCGCCGAGTGTCACGACCAGGAAGATCGGCAACAGGCTGTGGATCAGCTCGGAGGAGAGGTCCATGAACAGCGAGGTGAACCCGAGCGCCCAGACCCCGCGCGGTATCCGCGCGAGCGGTGCGGCCGCGAGCCCCTCGACGCTCACCCGAGCGCTTCGCGGTAGAGCCGGGCGTAATCGGCGGCGGTCGCCGGGCGCGGGTTGGTGGCGTTGCAATGGTCGCGCTCGGCGCGCTCCGGCAGGCCCTCGAGGTCGGCCTCGACCACGCCCATCGCCCGCAGGCTTCCCGGCAGGCCCAGCCGCCGGTTCAACCCGCGGATCCACTCGGAAAGATCGGCCCCCGGGCGGAGCCCGGCGACCCGGCGGATCCGCTCGTACTTGTCGCCCACGTGATCGGCGTTGAAGGCGAGCACGGTCGGCAGGATCACCGCGTTCGAGGTGCCGTGGTGCAAGGGCTTGCCGGGCAGGGCACCCAGGGGATGGCTCATCGCGTGGACCGCGCCGAGCCCCTTCTGGAAGGCCATCGCCCCCTCCAGGGCGGCCATCATCATCTCCCAGCGTGCCCGCCGGTCGCTGCCCTCGTGGGTCGCCCGCTCGATGTGCGCGGCCGCGCGCGCGAGCCCGTCGAGCGCGATCGCATCGGCGGGCGGGTTGATCGCCGGCGAAAGGAACGTCTCGATGCAGTGGGCGAGCGCGTCCATCCCGGTGCCGGCGGTGAGCGCAGGCGGCAGACCCAGGGTGAGCTCGGGGTCGCAGATCGCGAGTCTCGGGATCAGATGCGGGCTCACGAGCGCGAGCTTGCGCCCGTCCTCGAGCACGATCACCGACCCGCGGCCGACCTCGGAGCCGGTCCCGGCGGTGGTCGGGATCGCCACGAGCGGCGGCAAGGTGGGGCGGATCCGCGCGAGCCCGCCCTCGATCAGCGCATAATCCCGAAGCGGCCCCGGATGCGTGCTCATGAGCCCCGCGGCCTTGGCGAGGTCGATCGGCGAGCCGCCGCCGACCGCCACGATCCCGTCGCAGCCCTCCGCCCGGAAGAGCTCGAGTGCGCGGCGCGCCGCCGCCTCGGTCGGGTTGGCGGGCGTGTCGAGGAAGCTCGCCACCACGACCGTCTTCGGGATGCGTGCGCGGATCCGATCCAGGATCCCGGCCGCCTCGACCCCGCGGTCGGAGACCAGGAGCGGCCGGCGGATCGCGAGCTGGTCGAGCGCCTCACCCAGCCGATCGACCGCGCCGAAATCGAACCAAACGGTCGTGAGATAGGAGATCACCGCCACCGCTCGCCCTCCCGGCGCCACCGGCCGCAGCCGGCAGAATGACGGCCCGCGACCGCCGCGTCGAGCGCGCCCCTGGCTCCCCTGCCCCGCTTCCGCTACCGCTCGCCCGCGAGGGGCCGCGCGGGGGATCGGCTGTGCACGCGCTCGATGGCTTCGTCCGCGCCGTCGACCGGTTGAACCGCGTGGCCGGGACGTTCGGGGCCGCGATGATCCCGGCGGCGGTGGCGCTCTGCGCTGCGGTGGCGCTGTTGCGCTACGGCGCCGCCTTCGGCCGAGTCTGGATGCAGGAGCTCTACGTCGTCCTCGCCGGCGTCTCCTTCCTGATCCTGCTCGCCCGGGTGCACGGCGAGGACGGCCACGTCCGGGTCGACATCTTCTGGCGCCGCTGGAGCGAGCGGCGGCGGGCGCTCGTCGACCTCGCCGGCAACCTCCTCTTCGTCCTGCCCTGGACCTTCGTGCTGATCTGGTCGTCCTGGGGCTTCGTGCGGCTCTCCTGGTCGGTCCTCGAGCCCTCGGCGCAGGCCGGCGGCCTGCCCGGCCTGTTCCTCGTCAAGTCCGTGATCCCGCTCGCCGCGTTCCTGCTTCTGCTCCAGGCGCTCGCGGGTGTCGCCCGGGCGCTGTTGCGCCTCATCGGCCGCCCCGACCCGCTCGGCCCTGCGGGTGTCACCCCCTGAGCGGAGCCGGCCTTGGCCGAAGCCCTCGCGATCGCCCTCTTCGCCACGCTCATGGCGGCCCTGCTGCTGGGCTTCCCGGTGGCCTTCACGCTCGCCGGGGTCTCGCTTCTGTTCGCCGGCATCGGCCACCTCCTCGGCCATTTCGACCTCGTGCTCTTCTTGGGCCTCGCGCCGCGCTATTTCGGGGTGATGACCAACGAGACGCTGGTCGCCGTCCCGCTCTTCATCTTCATGGGCATGATCCTCGAGCGCTCCGGCATCGCCGAGGACCTCTTGACCACCATGGGCCGGCTGTTCGGGCCGGTGCGCGGCGGCCTCGGCTTCTCGGTCGTGCTCGTGGGTGCGGTCCTCGCCGCCTCGACCGGGGTGGTCGGCGCCACCGTCGTGACGATGGGCCTGATCGCCCTGCCGGCGATGCTCAAGGCCGGCTACGATCCGCGCCTGGCGAGCGGGGTGATCTGCGCCTCGGCCACCCTCGCGCAGATCGTCCCGCCCTCGACCATCTTGATCTTCCTGGCCGACATCCTCCAGGGCGTGAACCAGGCGGCCCAGCTCCAGAAGGGCAACCTCGCCCCCACCCCGGTCTCGGTCGGCGACCTCTTCGCCGGGGCGCTGCTGCCGGGCCTCCTCCTGGTCGGCCTCTACCTCGCCTGGGTCGGCATCCAGGCGCTCCTCTTCCCCGCCCGCTGCCCGGCGCTCGAGACTCGCCCCGAGGAGCGCCGCGCCCTGCTGCGTGCGCTCCTCCCCGCGCTCGTCCTGCCCCTGGGCCTCATCCTGGCCGTACTCGGCTCGATCCTGGCGGGCATCGCGACCGCCACCGAGAGCGCCTCGATCGGGGCGGTGGGGGCCGTCCTCTGGGCGATCCTCCGCCGCCGCTTGAGCCTGGCGCTCTTCTGGGAAGCGACGGTCGGCACGGCGCGGACCACCGCCGTGATCTTCGCGATCCTCTTGGGCGCCTCGGTCTTCTCGTTGGTCTTCCGCGGCCTCGGCGGCGAGGCGCTCGTGACCGACGCGCTCGCGGCGCTTCCCGGCGGCGCCACGGGCGCGCTCTTCGTTTGCATGCTCGTGATGTTCCTCTTGGGCTTCTTCCTCGACACCCTCGAGATCATCTTCGTCATGGTGCCGATCTTCGGCCCGCCGCTCCTGCTCATGGGGATCGACCCGATCTGGCTCGGCGTCCTGATCGGCATCAACCTGCAGACGAGCTTTCTGACCCCGCCCTTCGGCTTCACGCTCTTCTATCTGCGGAGTGTCGCCCCGCCGGCGGTCGCCACGAGCGCGATTTGGGCCGGCGTGGTGCCCTTCGTCGCCCTGCAGCTCTTGGGCCTCGTGCTCGTCTGGGCGGTGCCGCGGACCGCCACCTGGCTGCCCGAAGCGATCTTCGGCACGAGCTTCGCACCGAGCCCGCCCCCACCGGCCGGAACCCGCGGCCCGAGCCTGCAGGAGCTCTTGGGCCCGCCCGCGCCGCTCGGCCCGCTCGAGCTGCCGCCGCTGCCGCCGCCGCGCTGAGCGCCAGCAGGCGCGCTCTGGAAAGCCCCGGGGCGGTCGTCTAAGAGCAGCCGGCGGACCGGCGCGGGGAGGCGGGCGTGCAAGGTCTCTTGCGGGTGAGCGCTGCGATCGACGCCTTCAACGAGCGGATCGGCCGGACCGTGATGTGGCTCGTGCTCGTGGCGGTCCTGATCTCCGCTGCCAACGCCGTCGTCCGCAAGGCCTTCGACACGAGCTCGAATGCCTGGCTCGAGCTGCAGTGGCAGATGTTCGGCGCGATCGTCATGCTGTGCGCCGCCTACACCTTCCTCCGGAATGAACACATC
>JAILZQ010000248.1 GCA_023512415.1 Geminicoccaceae bacterium
GGTTCGCCCCGGGCGGCCGGCTCGACGGCGAGCTCCTCGAGCGCGAGCAGCACGCGGGGCACGGGCTCGCCTGGCTCGAGGTGCACGTCCGGGCGCTCGAGGCCCTCCTAGATTGGGCCGAGCGGCTGCGCGCCGCGGGCCGGCTCGGCGAGCGCGAGCGGCTGCAGCTCGGCTGGGGCTTCGCCGAGTATCTCGCGCGGCTTTCGGGCGGCTGGCCGATGGCCCAGGGCGAGATCGTCCGGCCGCACGAGCTCGGCCTGGGCGAGGCCGAGCTCCGGCCGCTGCGGAGCGGCGAGGTCGAAACTCTCGTACGCGAAGGCGGCACCCCCGCGATGCGGCGCCGGCTCGCCGAGCTCCTCGCACCCGGCGAGCTCGGCGATCCGGGCATCCTCGACGACAGCCTCGAGCTCGTCCGCGACCAGTTCCGCCGCTTCGCCGAGGAGCGGATCCGCCCGCACGCCCACCGCTGGCACCTCGAGGACGCCTTGATCCCCGATGTGGTGCTGCAGGAGCTCGCCGAGCTCGGTGTGTTCGGCTTGACGGTCCCCGAGGAGCATGGCGGGCTCGGCATGAGCAAGCTCGCCATGTGCCTGGTCACCGAAGAGCTCTCGCGCGGCTACATCGGCGTGGGCTCCTTGCCGACGCGCAACGAGATCGCGGGCGAGCTCGTGGCCTCGGCCGGCACCGCCGAGCAGAAGGCCCGCTTCCTGCCGCGGCTCGCCTCGGGCGAACTCGTCCCCACTGCCGTCTTCACCGAGCCCAACATCGGCTCCGACCTCGCCAACCTGGAGACCCGGGCGGTCCTCGAGGACGGAGTCTGGCGGGTGACGGGGCAGAAGACCTGGATCACGCACGCCGCCCGGGCGGACTTCATGACGATCTTGTGCCGCACCCGCCCGGAGCGCGGCCACCGCGGCCTCTCGATCCTGTTGGCCGAGAAGCCGCGCGGGACGGATGCGGACCCGTTCCCGGTCGAGGGGCTCACGGGCGGCGAGATCCCGGTCCTAGGTTATCGCGGGATGAAGGAATACACGCTCTCCTTCGACCGCTTCGCCGTGCCGGCCGAGAACCTCCTGGGCGGCGTCGAGGGCCAGGGCTTCAAGCAGCTCATGGCGACCTTCGAGAGTGCCCGGATCCAGACCGCCGCCCGGGCGGTCGGTGTGGCGGTGGCGGCGATCGAGGAGGGTCTCGCTTACGCCCGCGAGCGCAAGCAGTTCGGCAAGCCGCTCCTCGCCTTCCCGCGGGTCCAGCAAAAGCTCGCCTGGGCGGCGGTCGAGACCCAGCTCGCCCGCCAGCTCACCTTCATGGCGGCCCGAGCCAAGGACGAGGGCCGCCGCTGCGACCTCGAGGCGGGGCTCGCCAAGCTCTCGGCCGCGCAGGTCGCCTGGATGGCCGCCGACCAGGCCCTCCAGGTCCACGGCGGCAACGGCTACGCGCTCGAATACCCGATCTCGCGGATCCTCTGCGACGCCCGCATCCTCAACATCTTCGAGGGTGCCGCCGAGATCCAGGCGCAGGTCGTGGCGCGCCGGCTGCTCGAGGGCTGAGGGGCAACGATTCGGGCTCGGGAGGCGCGTGCCGCGCCCTCCCGCGGCGCGCACCGTCTCACGGTCGGGCCTGTCGGGAGGCGCGTGCGGTGGCACCGAGCGCCACGACGCCCGGCAGGCCGCGCCCGCTCTCGCCCGAGGTCGAGGAGCTGCTCGCCGGAATGTGGCGGCCACGCGGCGGGCCGGAGACGATCCCGCGACGACTCGCGGCGACGGGTCGAGGTGCCGCCGATCCGGCAGGGGGTGACCCCGGGGTGCGCGCTTCGCCGCAGGCGGCGGGAAGGGCGTTGGCCGCGACCACGCGTCGCGCTAGGGAGCGCACTCGCGGGGAGATGCAGAACCCCTGATGGAGGCGCTCGGATGAGGATGATGGCTTGGGTCGCCGCGGGCCTGCTTGCGGCCGGCATGGTGACAGGCGCGTCGGCCCAGGAGCGAGGCAAGGGTGGCAACCCCGAGGCTGGCAAGACGGTCGCCCGCCAGTGCGTGGCCTGCCACAATCTCGACAAGCCGGATGCGAAGCCGACCGGGCCGAGCCTCTTGGGCGTGTGGGGCCGGCCGGCCGGCACCGACCCGAACTACGCCGCCAAGTACGGGCCCGGCATCAAGGAATCCGGCATCGTCTGGGACAACGAGGAGGTGCTCGACAAGTACCTCGAGAACCCGCAGAGCGTGATCAAGGGCTCGCGCATGGCGTTCCGCCTCGCCGATCCCAAGAAGCGGGCCGACGTCATCGCCTACCTCAAGACCTTGAAGTGAGGGGAGGCCGCGGCTCCTCGCCCGCGGCGCCCTTCGACGACCGAGCCCGAGGATCGGGTCCGAAGCGGCCGGGTGCGCGAGCATCCGGCCGTTTCGTTCGAGGGCCACTTGCCGAGGCCCGATCCCGGGCTATGGTGCCGGAAGCACCACGCGAAGAGAGACAGGGAGGCGCCCGTGCAGCTCAGCCGCGAGCAGCTGATCCACGCCTATCGGCAGATGCGGACGATCCGGGCCTTCGAGGACCGGGTCCACGAGGAGTTCTCGGCCGGCAACATCCCGGGCTTCGTCCATCTCTACGCCGGCGAGGAGGCCTCCGCGGTCGGCTTCTGCATGCATCTGACGGACGTCGACCGGATCGCCTCGACCCATCGCGGCCACGGCCACTGCATCGCCAAGGGCTGCGACGTGAAGGCGATGATGGCCGAGATCTTCGGCAAGAAGGAGGGGCTGTGCGGCGGCAAGGGCGGCTCGATGCACATCGCCGACCTCGAGAAGGGGATGATGGGGGCCAACGGCATCGTCGGCGGTGGGCCACCCCTGATCTGCGGCGCGGCGCTCACGGCCAAGACCTTGAAGACCGGCGGGGTGGCGATCGCCTTCGTGGGCGACGGCGGCTCCAACCAGGGCACCACGCTCGAGTCCTACAACCTCGCCAAGGTCTGGAACCTGCCGGCGATCTTCGTGATCGAGGACAATGGCTACGCCGAATCGACCGCGTCCTCCTGGGCGGTCGCGGGCAGCCAGGTCGGCCGGGCGGCGGGCTTCGCCATCCCCGGCTACGAGGTCGACGGGCACGATTTCTTCGCCGTCCACGAAGTGGCCCGCGAGGTGATCGAGCGGGCGCGGATGGGCGGCGGGCCGTCCCTCGTGCACGTCCGCTTCACCCGCTACTACGGCCATTTCGAGGGCGACGCGATGACCTACCGCGGCAAGGACGAGGTGTCGCGGATCGCCGCCGAGCGCGACTGCTTGAAGCTGTTCCGCGAGCGCGTGCTGCAAGCCGCACTCCTCGAGCCCGCCGTGCTCGACGCGATCGACCGGGAGGTGGTCGAGCACATCGACCGGGTGACCCGGGAGGTCAAAGCGGCGCCGATGCCGAGCGAGGCCGACCTCCTGACCGACGTCTACGTCTCCTACCACTGAGCCCGAGCGCGAACCGAGGGAGGCGAGCGATGCCCAAGAAGACCTATCGCCAGGCGATCAACGAGGCGCTCCGGCAGGAGATGGAGCGCGACCCGCGGGTGATCCTCATGGGCGAGGACGTGGCGGGCGGGATGGGCT
>JAILZQ010000249.1 GCA_023512415.1 Geminicoccaceae bacterium
CCCCGGGTCCGATGCGCTCGGCAGCGTGGCGCGGCCGGGCTCAGCCCTCCTGGCCGTCGAGGGTCAAGAGCGGCACGTAGAGGTCGGGGCGGCGGTCGCGGAACAGGCCCCAGGCGGCGCGCGTCGCGGCGAGCCGGTCGAGATCGTATTGGGCGAGCACCAGGCCCTCTTCCTCGCAGCCGAGCGAGTCGACGAGCGCGCCGGTCGCATCGGTCGCGAACGAGGCGCCGTAGAAGGTCACGCTGCAGCTCTTGCCGACCTCGGTGCCGATCCGGTTGGCGGCGATCACCGGCACCATGTTGGCGGCGGCGTGGCCCTGCATGACGCGCTGCCAGTGGCCGCGGCTGTCGAGCTCCGGATCCTGCGGCTCGGAGCCGATCGCGGTCGGGTAGAGGAGCAGCTCCGCACCCTGCAGCACCATGATCCGCGCGGCTTCCGGGAACCACTGGTCCCAGCAGATGCCGACCCCGATGGTCCCGGCCCGGGTCTGCCAGACCCGGAAGCCCGTGTCGCCCGGGTTGAAATAATATTTCTCCTGATAGCCCGGCCCGTCCGGGATGTGGCTCTTGCGGTAGATGCCGAGCACCCGCCCGTCGGCGTCGATCGTGGCGAGCGCGTTGAAATGGGCCTGATTGGCGCGCTCGAAGAAGCTCACCGGCAAGACGACACCGAGCTCGGCCGCGAGCCGGCTCATCCGGGCCAAGAGCGGGTGGCCTTCGACCGGCGAGGCGAGGGCGAAGTGCGCCGGGTCCTGGTCCTTGCAGAAATAAGGGATCGAGAAGAGCTCGGGCAGCAGCACGAGCCGCGCGCCGCGCCCCGCTGCCTCGCGCACCAGCGCTTCCGCGCGGGCGACGTTGGCGTCGCGGTCGGGACCGACCGCCATTTGGACCGCGGCAACCGTGATGCGGCGCATCGGCCGAACCCTCCGAGACGGCGGCCGCCCGATGCCGGCCCCGGTTCCGGCCTGTCAGACGAAAACCGCGGCGTGGTCAAGCCTCGGGCTTGCGGGCGAGGCCGAGATAGGTCCAGGCGGCGAGGCGGGGACCCGGCACGAGCTTGCCGGTCTCGAGCCGTTCCAGGCGGAAGCCCGCCCGGGCGAGGCGCTCGGCGATCGGCCGGTCGAGGTGGCAGCCACCGGCCAGCTGCCGCCAGAGCGGGGTGAGCCTCCGCTGCCAGCGGGCCACCCTCGGGTCGGGGCAGAGACCGTGCTCGACGAACCACCAAGGTGCCCCCGGCTTCAGCGCCCGGCGGACCTCGCCGAGCGCGCGGTCGAGGTCGGGGATCGAGCAGAGGCACCACGTCGAGACCGCGGCATCGAGGCTCGAATCGGCGAACGGCAGGGCCTCGGCCGAGGCGGCGATCGGCACGACGGGCACCGGGGCCGTAGCGGCCCGTGCCTTCGCCACGCCCAGATGGCCCCGGTCCGGGTCGATCGCGAGGACGACAACCCGCTCGTGGTAGAATGGGAAGTTGCGGCCGGTGCCGCAGCCGAGCTCGAGGACCAGACCGCGGGCCTCGGCGAGGGTCCGCGCGCGCAGCCGCGCGAGTGCCGGATGGCCCATGACCAGGTCGAGCAGGAAGGTGGCGAGCCGGCTCAACCGCGCTCTCCTCGAAAAAGCGGAAGGCGGCTGCCGCCTTCGGCCTCGGCCGTGCTATAGTCGGTCCGGTCGGGGGGTGCCACGGAAGCGGTCCGAGCGGCGCCCGACGGGGGAAGGTACACCATGGCGCGGATCCTCGCGCGTCGGCCGGTGCTCGGCGGGCTCGGCGCGCTTTCCGGGCTCGGCCTCCTGCCCGTGGCAGGGCGGCGAGCGGCGCAGGCCGGGCCCCGCGAGACCGCCCGCGCGGTCGTCGGCATCCGGGCCGAGGCCGGTCCGGAAGCCCGGAGTGCCGAGACACTCGGCCGCGAGCGGCAGGGCTCGGGCGTCGTGATCGACGCGGCAGGGCTCGTCCTCACGATCGGCTATCTGATCCTCGAGGCGAGCGGCATCGAGATCCACGGTGAAGGCCGGGTGGTGCCCGGCGAGATCGTCGCTTACGACGGGGAGAGCGGCTTCGGCCTGGTGCGCGCGCTCGGCCCGCTCGGCGTTTCGCCGGCCCCGCTCGGCCGTGCCCGCGATCTGGCGATCGGCACGCCGCTTTTCGTGCTCGCCCGCACGGGCGGGCTCGACGGTCGCCCGGTCACCCTCGTCGACCGCCGCGAGTTCGCCGGATATTGGGAGTATCTGCTCGAGGAGGCGCTCTTCACGAGCCCGCCCTTCGAGGCGTTCGGCGGGGCGGTGCTGATCGACGCCTCGGGCGCGGTGGTCGGCATCGGCTCGCTGTTCGTCGGCGATGCCGCCGGCAAAGGCGTGGCCTCGCCGGGCAACATGTTCGTGCCGATCGACCTCTTGCCGCCGATCCTGGGCGATCTGTTGGCCTTCGGCCGGCGCCAGGAGCCGCCCCGGCCCTGGCTCGGCCTCACCATGCGCGAAGAGAACGGGGTGCTCCGGGTGGTGCGGGTCGCCGAGGACGGCCCCGCGCAACGCGCCGGGGTGCGGCCCGGTGAGCTCGTGCTGGGCGTGGCCGGCGAGCGGGTGGGCTCGCTCGCCGAACTCTGGCGGCGGGTCCGCGGTCTGGGTGCCGCCGGGGTCGACGTGCCGCTCGACCTGCACGGCCCGGGCTCGGTCCGTCGCGTGGTGGTGACCTCGATCGACCGCGACCGTTGGCTGCGCTGGCGGCGGACCTTCTGAGCCGCGGGCGGCTTTGACAAGTCGTTCGGAACCGGGGACAAGAGCCGATCCGGCATCGCAGCGAGGGAGCATCATGGTCCGCACATTGTTCTTCACGGCGGCGCTCGTCGCCCTGGCGACCGGTGCCGCCCGGGCGCAACCGCTCGACCCCAAGCTCGAGACCACTCGAGCGCTCCTCGAGCTCTGCGCCGCCGAGCCCGGCTCGCCGCGCTACGGCGCCCGGCTCAGCTATTGCGAGGGCTTCATCGCCGGCACGGGTCTCCTCTACGAGAAATTGGTCGACGCCGGGGCGATCAAGCCCTGGGCCTGCGCACCCGCGGCGCCGAGTGCGGAAGAAATCCGCAGGGCGTTCGTAACTTGGGCGAAAGCCAATCCGCGTTATCTGGACGAGCCGCCGGTCGACGGCTTCTGGCGGGCGATGGCCGCGAGCTGGCCCTGCCCCGAACAGCCGGCCCGGGCCGGAGCGGCGCGGAAGAAGTCGTGAGACGGGAGACTTCGATGCGTGCTCGAGGGAAGGTTGTGGCGATGCTCACCGCGGTTTCGGCCCTGGTGTTGCTCACCGGCTGCGAGGTCAACCAGAAGACCGGCGAGCGGACGCTGACCGGTGCCGCGGTCGGTGCCGCGGGCGGTGCGGCGGTGGGGCTGATCACCGGCGGCTTCGTCGCCAAGACGCTGACCGGTGCGGCGGCCGGTGCCGCCGGCGGCTTCGTCTACGACCAGATCAAGAAGAGCCAATAGGCCTCGGCCCGGCGGGCCACGGTCGGGGCGCGGGAAGCCGCGCCGTCCTCCTTGCCCGGTTGGCACGGTTGTTGTTCGATCCCGCCGCGGCGC
>JAILZQ010000033.1 GCA_023512415.1 Geminicoccaceae bacterium
CGAGCGGCTGCGCCGCGAGCCCCGGCCCGCTCCGGCGACGATGCCTGCTGCGCCCGAGCCGTCCGTTCCCGACCCGCGCGGCGAGGCTTCCCGCGAAGCGGAGCACACGGCTCCCGAGCCCCCGGTGGAGCCGGCCCCGGCGGCTGCCGATCGAGCGGAAGGCAAGGCTGCCGAGCCCGCTCGCGCGACCGGGAAGACGGCGGGCGGCGGATCGCGGCACGCGGCTCCCGAGCCCCGCGCGCCGACTGCGGCCCGGCCGTTGACGGCGCCGTCCGGGGCGCAGCCCCTCGCCTCCGCGACCTCGGCCGTGCGCGTCGCGGCCCGACTTTCGACCTCGAGCGTGGGGCTCGTGGCCGGGCTGGATGCGGCCGGTGTGCCCCTTCCCGCCTTGCCGCCCTTCGCGGCGGCGGCGTCCGCCGGTCGAGTGCGGACTCAGCGGGCGTAGACGAGCTTCGGTAGCCAGAGGGCGATCTGCGGGAGGAGCCCCACGATCAAGAGCGTCACGAGCATGATCGCGACGAAGGGGGCGACCGAGCGGTAGATGTCGGCGAGCCGGATCTCCGGTGGGGCCATCGCCCGCATGAGGAAGAGATTGTAGCCGAAGGGTGGCGTGAGATAGGCGATCTGGCAGGTGATCGTGTAGAGCACACCGTACCAGATCGGATCGAAGCCGAGCTTGCGCACGAGCGGGATGTAGAGGGGTGCGACGATCACCAGCATCGCCGTGTCGTCGAGGAAAGTCCCGAGCACGAGGAAGGAGAGCTGCATCAAGACGAGGACTTGCCAGGGCTCGAGGTGCATCTGGCCGATCACGAGCCGCTCCACGGCCTTGACCGCCCCGAGCCCGTCGAACACCGCACCGAAAGCGAGGGCAGCCGTGATGATCCAGAGGAACATGCAGGAGACGGCGAGCGTCTTCTTGGCACAGTCCTCGAGGAAGGCGAACGTGAGCCGGCCCTTGAAGGCGGTGACGAGGAGCGAAGAGAGCGCGCCCACGGCCGCACTCTCGACGAGGCTCGTGACCCCTTTGACGAAAAGGCCGATCATGAGCGCGAAGATGGCGAGCGGCCACACGCCCGCGCGCAGGAGGAGGAGCTTCTCGCGCAAAGGGATCGCCGCCCGCTCCTCGGCGGGCAGCGGCGGGCCGAGGTGCGGCTGCAGCCTGCAGCGGATCAGGATGTAGAGGACGAAGAGGCTGGCCATGAGCAGCCCCGGGAGGATCCCGGCGAGCCAGAGATGGCCCACGGGCTGGCGGGCGATCATCCCGTAGAGGACGAGGACGACCGAGGGCGGGATGAGGATCCCGAGCGTGCTGCCGGCCTGGATCACGCCCGTGACCATGAGCTTGTCGTAGCCGCGGCGGAGCATGGCCGGGAGCGCGATCGTGGCACCGATCGCGAGGCCCGCGACCGACAGGCCGTTGATCGCCGAGATCAGCACCATGAGGACGATCGTGCCGATCGCGAGGCCACCCCGTACCCCGCCCGACCAGACGTGGACCATGCGGTAGAGGTCGTCGGCCAGGCCCGAGCCCGCGAGCACGTAGCCCATGAGGACGAAGAGCGGCAGGGTCACGAGGGCGTACCAGTTCATGACCTGGATCGCCGCGTTGAACGGGATCTCGACCCCGCCCGTGCCCCAGAGTGCCAGCGTCGCGACGGAAGCCACGAAGCCGATCGCCGCGAACACCCGCTGGCCGGTCAAGAGCATGAGCATCATGCCCGAGAACATGAGGATGGCGATGAGCTCGTAGCTCACGGCTGCTCGTCCTCGGGCAGAGGCGTGCCGCGGAAGCGCGCGAGGTCACGGAGGAAGAGCGCGGTCGCCTGCAAGAACATCAAGACGAGGCCCACGACCATGACGATCTTGATCGGCGCCAGGGGCGGTGCCCAGGCCGAATAGTTGCGCTGGTCGTAGGTGATCGCGTAATGCGTGCTCGAGATCCCGCCGACCAGCATCACCGCCAAATAGAAGAACAGGCAGAAGGCGGTGAGCGAGTCGGCGAAGGCGCGGCTCCGTGGGCGCCAGCGAGCATAGAGCAGGTCCATCCGCACGTGCGCGTCGGCCTTCAACGACCAGCCCCCACCCAACAGGAAATAGGCCGCGAGCAGGAACTGTGCCGTCTCGACCGACCAGAGGAGCGGCACGTTCATCACGGTGCGGGAGAAGGAGGCGTAGAGCAGCAAGAGGAGGAAGACGAAGATCATCCAGACGACGAGCCGGCCGACCGTGCGGTTGAGCGCGTCCACGAAGTGGACGTAGCGGACGAGCGCGCGCGGCACCGGTGGCTCGACGGGTCGGAAGTGGCTCGAAGGACGGGCTCAGACCGGCAGCGTGTAGGCGGTCTTGACCGTCGTGTAGAACTCGACCGCGTAGCGGCCCTGCTCGCGGGGCCCGTAAGAGCTGCCTTTGCGGCCGCCGAACGGCACGTGGTAGTCGACCCCGGCCGTGGGCAGGTTGACCATGACGAGCCCCGCTTGGGCGTGCCGCTTGAAGTGCTGGGCGTACTTCAAGGACGTCGTGCAGATGCCCGAGGAGAGCCCGTAGGGCGTGTCGTTGGCCACTGCCAGAGCCTCGTCGTAATCCTTGACCCGGATCACCGAAGCGACCGGGCCGAACACCTCCTCGCGGTTGATCCGCATCTCGGGCGTGGTGTCGGTGAAGAGCGCGGGCTCCAGGTAGAAGCCGGGGGTGGCACGGGTGAGTCGCTCGCCGCCGCAGGCGAGCTTGCCGCCCTCCTGCTTGGCGATCTCGATGTACATGAGGTCCTGGTCGAGCTGGCGCTGGTCGACCACGGGGCCGATCTGCGTGCCGGGCTTCAACGCGTCGTCGACCACGAGTTTGACCATCGCCTCGACCATCGCGCTCACGAACCGGTCGTGAATCTTTTCCGTGACGACGAGCCGCGAGGAAGCGGTGCAGCGCTGGCCCGTCTGGTAGAAGGCCCCTTGGATCGCGCAATGGACCGCGGTCGGCAGATCCGCGTCGTCGAGCACGACCAGGGGGTTCTTGCCGCCCATCTCGAGCTGGCACTTCTTCATGGTCCGGGCGCAGACCTCGGCCACGTGGCGGCCGACCTCGACCGAGCCCGTGAAGCTCACCGCATCGACGTGCGGCGAGGCGACGATCGCCTCGCCCACCACCGAGCCCCGGCCCATGACCAGGTTGACGACACCTTTGGGCAGGGTGCGGGCGAGGATCTCGCAGATCGCCCAGGCCGAACCGGGGCAGAGATCGGCCGGCTTCAAGACCACGGTGTTGCCGTAGGCGAGCGCGGGTGCGGTCTTCCAGGCCGGGATCGCGGCGGGGAAGTTCCAAGGCGTGATCAGGCCCACGACACCCAAGGGCTCGCGGGTGATTTCGACCTGGATGCCGGGGCGCGTGCTCGGGACGGTCTCGCCCACGAGGCGCAGGCATTCGGCGGCGAAGAACTTGAAGATGCGGCCGGCGCGGACGACCTCGCCCACCCCCTCGGGGAGGGTCTTGCCCTCCTCGCGGGAGAGCAGGCGGCCGAGCTCGTCCTTGCGGGCGAGGATCTCGTTGCCGACCGCATCGAGCATGTCGGCGCGGGTCTCGACCGGGGTCGCGGCCCAACCCGCGAAAGCGGCCCGCGCCTCGGCGATCGCCGCCTCGACCTGAGCCCGGTCGGCCTGGGCGTACTCGCCCACGACGTCGTCGGTGTTCGAGGGGTTGACGTTCCTCGTGACCGCGACCCCCTCGACCCACTCGCCGCCGATCAGGTTCTTGTGCAGCATCCCCTGCCCTCCCGCACGCGCCGCCACGATAGCGGCCGGGCAGGAGCCGGCAAGACGGCCTCACCCCTCGGGCCGGAGGAGCTCCCCGGCCAGAGCCCCCTTCACCGTGCGCCAGGCGAGCGCGCCGATCAGCGCCACGAGCAGCAGGTAGAGCACCCAGGAGAGGGCCAGGAGGAGCGGCTGGCCGAGCCGCTCGGCGGCGACCGAGGTGGCGATCGTCAAGGCGGCGAGCGGGAACGAATAGGCCCAGAAGCTCAAAGCCCAGGGCAAGCGGACCAGCTTCGGCGCCCGGATCAGCAGCAGGAGGAAGAAGAGCAGCGCCGCGGCGTAGAGGATGCGGCCGAAGGCGCCGACCTCGCCCGTGAGCTTCACCCAGGCGAGGAACGACACCGCGGGCGGGGCGATCAGGATGCAGAGCGTCGGCAAGAGCCGCGCCGGCATGGGCTGGTGGAACACCAATCGGTTGAAGACCAGGGTCAAGAGGACGAGCCAGAACAAGAGCCCCACGCCCAAGAAGAACCAGGAGAGCTCGACCCAGCCCAAGGGCACGCCGGCGATCGGCACGAGAACGTTACCGACCGCCGGGATGAACCAGGCCGGGTTCAGATGCGGCGGCTCGTAATGCTGGGCCTCGATCCAGGTGGTCACGACGGCGAGCATGGCCGCGAGATGGGCGAGCGAGCCCAACAGCCACAAGGGCTCGGCCAGCCGCGGCAGGTGCGGGGCGAGCGCGGTCGCGACGAGCAGGAGCCCGATCGTGATCGCCGGGAAGAAGGCGATCCGGACCGGATGCCGCCACTCGGCCGCGACTTCCTTCGCGTGGTTCGCGAGCTTGAAGGCGTAAAGGCCCAACAGCCCGAGATAAAGAAGGCCGGTGAGGGCGAGGAGCAGGAGCGCGAGAGGGCCGAGCGCCGGCAGCATCTGCGCCATCCGCTCGGTCGCGAGCGTGAGGCCCGCCGAGCCCATCACCGTCGCGAACACGCCCACCGGAAGATGCGCGAGCCCCTCCGCGAGGCTCGGCCGGGCCGCCGGTTCCGCTGCGTGCATCCTGGTTCCTCCCGCCACTCCCTCGCCGTCCGTCCCGGACCGGCACCCTTGTTATATGAGGAAAAACTGATGGAACAAGGGCCGCCACGGGGGCTCCCGCGAGACGGCGCGGCGCTGTAGAGCCGGCGCCGCACGCGGGGAGAAGCCATCATGAGCGTTCTGCGCACCGTCTCGCCGATCGACGGCCGGATCGTCGTCGAGCGACCCTTGGCCGATCGGGCCGCGGTCGAGGCCGCGGTCCGCCGTGCCCGCGCGGCTTTGCCGGCCTGGCGCGCTCGGGCCGTGGAGGAGCGCGTGGCGCTGCTGCACCGGGCGATCGACCACATGGTCGCGAAACGCGAGGACATCGCCCGGGAGATCACGATCCAGATGGGCCGGCCGATCGCCCACAGCCCGGGCGAGCTGCGCGGGCTCGAGGAGCGGGCGCGCTGCATGCTGGCCCTCGCCCCCGAAGCCCTGGGTGAGGTGCGCGTGCCGGAAAAGCCGGGCTTCACCCGCTTCATGCGCCGCGAGCCCTTGGGCCTCGTGCTCGTCGTGGCCCCCTGGAACTACCCCTACCTCACCGCGGTCAACGCGATCGTCCCGGCGCTCGCGGCCGGCAACGTCGTGATCCTGAAGCATTCCCACCAGACGCCGCTCTGCGCCGAGCGGTTCCAGGAGGCGATGGACGTGGCGGGCCTCCCCGAGGGCGTGTTCCAGCATCTCCACATGGACCACGCGGCGACCGCGGCGCTGCTCGCCGAAGGCAAAGTCGACCACGCGGTGTTCACGGGCTCGGTCGCGGGCGGCCACGCGATGCAGCGCGCCGCGGGCGAGAGCTTCTGCGGGCTCGCGCTCGAGCTCGGCGGCAAGGATCCGGCCTATGTCCGGGCGGATGCCGATCTCGCCCACGCGGTCGAGAACCTCGTGGACGGCGCCTGCTTCAACGCCGGCCAATCCTGTTGTGGGATCGAGCGGATCTACGTCCACGAAAAGCTCTACGAGGATTTCGTCCAGGGCTATGTCGAGCTCGCCTCGCGCTACGTGCTCGACGACCCGCTCCTGCCCACGACCACGCTCGGGCCGATGGTCCGGCCGCAGGCGGCCGACTTCGCCCGCGGCCAGATCGCCGAGGCGGTGCGCGCCGGCGCCAAGGCGCTGATCGACCCCGCGCGCTTCCCGCGCGAAGCGCCGGGCTCGGCCTACATGGCCCCGCAATGCCTGGTCGACGTCGACCATTCGATGCGGGTGATGCGCGAAGAGAGCTTCGCCCCGATCGTCGGCATCGTGAAGGTCCGCTCCGACGAGGAGGCCGTGGCCCTCATGAACGACAGTACCTACGGCCTCACCGCGGCGATCTGGACCCGTGACCTCGAGGCCGCGATCCGGATCGGCGAGCGGCTCGAGACCGGCACCGTCTTCATGAACCGCTGCGACTATCTCGACCCCGAACTCGCCTGGGTCGGTGTCAAGGACAGCGGCCGGGGCGTGGCCCTCTCGAAGCTCGCCTACGAGCATCTGACCCGACCCAAGAGCTTCCACCTGCGCCATCCGGCTTGAGGCGGCGCGCGGGCGCCGGCCGGGGCGTCGGGGCTCGCGTTGACAGGTCGGAGGCCGCCGCCTATCTGCAATCGGCTGCTCCGGGACCGGCCCGGCTGGCGGGCTCCCTTCGTCGCGAGGTCGCATCCGAGCATGTTCGCCTCCCTCGCCAAGCGGTTGTTCGGCTCCGCCAACGACCGCATCGTCAAGGCTCACCGCAAGACGGTCGAGCGGATCAACGCCCTCGAGCCCGAGCTCGAGCGGCTCTCGGACGGGGAGCTCCGCGCCCGGACCGAGCTCTTCAAGGCCCGGCTCGAGAAGGGAGACACGCTCGACGATCTCCTGGTCGAGGCGTTCGCCACGGTGCGCGAGGCGGCCAAGCGTACCCTGGGCCAGCGGCATTTCGACGTCCAGCTGATCGGCGGGATCGTCCTGCACAAAGGCGGCATCGCCGAGATGAAGACCGGCGAAGGCAAGACGCTGGTCGCGACCCTGCCGGCTTATCTCAACGCGCTCACCGGCAAGGGCGTGCACATCGTCACGGTCAACGACTATCTGGCGCGCCGCGACGCCGCCTGGATGGGCCAGATCTACGAGTTCCTGGGTCTCTCGGTCGGGGTGATCGTGCCGCAGCTCGACGAGGAGCAGCGGCGGCGAGCCTATGCCTGCGACATCACTTACGGCACCAACAACGAGCTCGGCTTCGACTATCTGCGCGACAACATGCGCCACAGCCTCGAGCAGATGGTCCAGCGTGGGCATCATTACGCGATCGTCGACGAGGTCGACAGCATCCTGATCGACGAAGCGCGCACGCCGTTGATCATCAGTGGGCCGACCGAGGACAGCTCGCAACTCTATCGGGCCGTCGACAAGATCATCCCCGAGCTCGCGCCCGACGATTGGGAGAAGGACGAGAAGCAGCGCACGGTCACGCTCACCGAGAAGGGCCAGGAGCGGGTCCAACAGAAGCTCGCCGAGCTCGGCCTGTTGAAGGCACCCGATCTCTACGACATCGAGAACGTGACGATCGTCCACCACGTCAATCAGGCGCTGCGGGCGCACCATCTCTTCCGCCGTGACGTCGACTACATCGTCAAGGACGGTCAGGTCGTCATCATCGACGAGTTCACCGGGCGGATGATGCACGGCCGGCGCTATTCCGACGGTCTGCACCAAGCACTCGAGGCCAAGGAAGGTGTGCCGATCCAGGCCGAGAACCAGACCCTCGCGACGATCACCTTCCAGAACTATTTCCGCCTCTACGAGAAGCTCGCCGGCATGACCGGTACCGCGGCGACCGAGGCCGCCGAGTTCGCCGAGATCTACAAGCTCGAGGTGGTCGAGATCCCGACCCACCTGCCGATGATCCGGAAGGACGAGGACGACGAGGTCTATCGGACCGCCAAGGAGAAGTACGCGGCGATCTGCCAGGAGATCGAAGAGGCACACCGGCGCGGCCAACCGGTGCTCGTGGGCACGGTCTCGATCGAGAAGTCCGAGCTCCTTTCCGAGATGCTCGCGAAGCGGGGCATCCCGCACCAGGTCCTCAATGCCCGCTACCACGAGCAGGAGGCGATGATCATCGCCCAGGCGGGCCGGCTCGGTGCGGTGACGATCGCCACCAACATGGCCGGCCGCGGCACCGACATCCAGCTCGGCGGCAACGCCGAGATGCGGATCCGCCAGGAGCTCGGACCCGACGTCGCGAAAGACGATCCCCGGGCACGGGCGATCCGTGAGGAGGTCGCAGCCGAGCGCGAGAAGGTCAAGGCGGTGGGCGGGCTCTACGTGATCGGTACCGAGCGGCACGAGAGCCGGCGGATCGACAACCAGCTGCGCGGCCGCTCCGGCCGGCAGGGTGATCCGGGGCGCTCGAAGTTCTTCTTGTCGCTCGAGGACGATCTCATGCGGATCTTCGGGTCCGAGCGGATGGACGGCATGCTCCAGAAGCTCGGGCTCAAAGAGGGCGAGGCGATCGTCCACCGTTGGATCAACAAGGCGCTCGAGAAGGCCCAGCAGAAGGTCGAAGCCCGTAACTTCGACATCCGCAAGAACCTTCTGCGCTTCGACGACGTGATGAACGACCAGCGCAAGGTCGTCTACGAACAGCGCATGGAGCTGATCACGGCCGAGAACGTGGCCGATACCGTCAGGGACATGCGCCACCAGGTGATCGAGGAGCTGGTCGCCAAGCACATTCCCGAAAAAGCCTACCCCGAGCAATGGGACGCAGCAGGGCTCGCGGCCGACGTGCGGCGCTACCTTGCGCTCGAGCTGCCGATCGAGGAGTGGGTGAAAGAAGAAGGCATCGCCGACGAGGAAATCCGCCGCCGCCTGATCGACGCTTCCGATGCCAAGATGGCGCACAAAGTCGTGACCTACGGCGAGCCGGTCATGCGCATGGCGGAGAAGAGCCTGCTCCTGCAGATTCTCGACCATCTTTGGAAGGAGCACCTTCTCCATCTCGACCATTTGCGGCAGGGGATCCATCTGCGTGGCTACGGGCAGCGCGATCCGCTGAACGAGTACAAGCGCGAGGCGTTCGCGCTGTTCGAGGCGATGCTGCACCAGCTGCGGCTGACCACGACCCAGGTGCTCTCGCACCTCGAGATCCGGACCGCCCAGCCCGAGCCGGAGCCGGTCCCCACGGCGGCGGCGCCGCGTGCTCGAGCGCTCGCCATGGCCGACGGCGGCGACGGGATCGACCCGGGCGACCCGCGCAGTTGGGGCAAGGTCCCGCGCAACGCGCCCTGCCCGTGCGGCTCGGGGAAAAAGTACAAGCAATGCCACGGGCGGATCGCGTGAGCCACCGCCGAAGGTCGAGGCGACCGCGCCGCGGGTCATGACGGCCATCGCGGCCGGTCGGTTGTCGCGGGGCTCCGACCGGCCCATGCTCGTGGCCGGGCCGGCCGATCCGGGAGGCCACGGGTGTACCTGTTCGACAAGACCCGCCTCGACCTCGCTCGCGAGTTCAAAGCGAACCCTTACGGCCCGCACAGCCCCGATCTCCAATATCTCTTGCACCTGATGCGCCGTCCCTCGCCGGATCGGCCGTTCCATTGTCTCGTCGTCGACGAGGACGACGAGCGTTGGACGCTCGCGGTGATGGAGCCGGGTGGCCGGCGGCCGCCGACCCTCACCAACCACGTGTTCACCGACCTCGCGGAAGCCGAGTGGTACGTCTTCAAGTTGCGTTGGCGCGAGCTCGCGGGCGAAGACCTGCCGATCGACTGAGCCCCGTCGCGACCACCGCCGGAGCCGCCGATGACCGTCTTGATGGGCTATTGCGACCGTTGGAGCGCGCGGCCGGGTGACACCGTCCGTTTCATGGTCTCCTGCAAAGGGGCGGCGCGCTACGATGCCCGGATCGTCCGCTTGAAGCAGCCCTCGGCCGGGCCGCGCGCGACCCCCTTCGCGCCCGAGCCGGTCGCCGCCCCTTGCAACGGTAGCTATTCGGCCCGCTGGCAGCCGATCCCGATCGGCTCCTTCGTGGCCGTGCCGACCCATCCGCGGATCTCGGCCCTCGCGAGCTTCACCGTCTCGGTGCGGGTCTGGCCGACCACCCCGGGCCGCGGCCGCCAGGCGCTGCTCGGAACCTGGCGCGAGGACGAGGCCACGGGTTGGGCGCTCGTGCTCGACGAATCCGGAGGCCCCGCGCTCCGCATCGGCGCGGGCCCCGAGGCGGTGGCCGAGGTCGCGACCGGGGTGCCGTTGCGGGCCCGTCGCTGGTACCGGCTCTCGGCCGGCTTCGACGCCGCGACGGGCCGCCTGTTCGTGCGCCAAGAGCCGCTCGAGGCCGGGGGCTTCGATCTCGACCGCCCGGCCGAACGGTCGATCACGACCTCGGTCCGGCCCGGCGGCGGCCCGGCCCCGCTCCTCATGGCAGCCGCCCAGGCCGGACCGACCGACGGGCCCGCGGCATGGGGTGGCATCCGCACCACCTGGCATTTCAACGGCCGGCTCGACCGCCCGTGCCTCGCCGCGGCGGCCTTGGACCCGGCAGCGGTGGTGGCGATCGGCGCGGATACCTGGCCCGCGGGCCTGGCCGAGCTCGTCGTCGGGGCCTGGGACTACTCGATCGGGATCGCGACCGAGACGGTCCACGACCGTGGGCCGCATCGCTTGCACGGGACGACCGTCAATCTTCCCACGCGCGCCGTCCCCGGCGCCGATTGGGACGGCTCGGTGGTCGATTGGACGCGCGATCCATCGCACTACGGGGCGATCCACTTCCACGACGACGATCTCGTCGACGCCTGCTGGGACACCGATTTCACCTTCACCGTGCCGGCGGAGCTCCGCTCGGGCGTCTACGCCGCGCATCTTTCGGCGGGCGGGGTGGAGTTCTGGATCCCCTTCTTCGTCTGCCCGCCGCGCGGCGTGGGGCGCTCGCCGGTCGCCTTCCTCGCCTCGACCGCGACCTATACGGCCTATCTCAACAATCGCGGCCGCTTCGCCTCGCTCGCGACCGAGCTCTACCAGGGTCGGCTCTTGACCCTCGATCGCACCGACATGCTCCTGCTCGAACATCCCGAGATGGGGCTTTCGACCTACGATCGGCACAGCGACGGCTCGGGCGTGGCCTATTCGAGTCGGCACCGGCCGGTGATCAATTTCCGGCCGACCGGGCGACATTGGAACTTCAACCTCGATCTCTTCATCGTCGACTGGCTCGAGCATCTGGGTGGCGACTACGACGTCATCACCGAAGAGCAGCTGCACGAAGAAGGGCTCGACCTCTTGGCTCCCTATCGGGTGGTGATCACGGGCTCGCATCCCGAGTACGACAGCCGCGAGATGCTCGACGCCCTCGAAGCCTATCTGCGCCGCGGCGGCCGCCTCATGTACATGGGCGGCAACGGCTTTTATTGGCGGATCGCGCACCATCCGACGCGGCCGGGGGTGATCGAGGTGCGCCGCGCCGAGGGCGGGGTGCGGGCCTGGGACGCCGAGCCCGGCGAATCCTACCACAGCTTCACGGGCGAATACGGGGGGTTGTGGCGGCGCAACGGGCGAGCTCCGCAGCGCCTCGCGGGCGTCGGCTTCATCAGCCAGGGCTTCGACGCCTGCTCCTACTATCGGCGGACCGCGGCCGCCGCCGATGCCCGCGTGGCCTGGATGTTCGAGGGGATCACCGCGGAGATCCTGGGCGATTTCGGGATCCTGCAAGGTGGTGCGGCCGGGCTCGAGATCGACGCCGTGGATCCGAAGCTCGGCACACCGCCGCACGCCCTCGTCGTGGCCCGCTCCGAGAACCACTCGAACACCTACGAGCTCGTGGCCGAGGAGGTGTTGATCCCGCACGGCTCGACGGATGCCACGATCAACCGCGACATCCGGGCCGACATGACCTTCTTCGAGACCCCGGGCGGCGGTGCGGTCTGGTCGACCGGCTCGATCGCCTATGCGGGCTCGCTCTCCTGGAACGGCTTCGACAACGACATCTGCCGGCTCACCACGAACGTGCTGCGCCGCTTCCGCGATCCCACCCCGTTCCTCTGGCCACCCCACTGAGCGGCTCGCCCGCTCTGCCCCGGGAGGACCCGGCTCGGCACGGGGGCGGTCCGGAAGCGGCAGCGACGACCAAGCGGCGGGGCGCCGGGCGATGGCCGGCCACGGGGCGAAGCACGAGCGGCGGAGGAGCGCGACCACGTGCCGGAGCACGGCCTCGAGGACGAACAGGATCGCGGACCATGACGGGGGACGATGCACGGGACCTCGCTCGTTCGGCCGCCTTCCCTTCGCAGGGAAAGGTCGACGAATCGTTGATCCGTCGTGCGCCCCGAGCCGTTCCGAGACGGCGCGGACCGCGCGAACGACGGGCGCGGACGCGTCACGATCGCGGGACCGATCGACACCGGAACGCGGCCGACCCGCGGCTCCTTCCACCTCGGTTGGAAAAGCGCGGCCGCGTACGGGATGCCCGGCTCGCATCGCACGCCGGAGCGTTCACGCGCTCCCCCGGGCGGTTCCCGCCCCTCTTCGCTTCGGCAGCGGCCCGGGATGCCTTCTCGGGTCGCCTCGACCGGATGGTCAAGCGTTCGAGACCCCGCCGTCGACGTTGATGATCTGGCCCGTGATGTAGCTCGAAGCCTCGTCGCAGAGGAAGTCGACGACGCTCGCCACCTCGCGCGGATGGCCGCGCCGCTTGAGCGGGATCTCGGCGAGCATCCGCTCGCTGCGCGCACGATCGGCCCAGATGTGGGCCGGCATGCCGGTTTCGATGTGCCCGGGGGCGAGGCCGTTGACCAGCACGTGCGGCGCGAGCCTGCGCGAGAGGGCGCGGACCAGACCCACGATCCCCCCCTTGGCGGCGCTGTAGCTCACATGGTCGAACGAGCCGCGGCGAAAGGCGAGCGAGCTCACGAGGACGATCCGACAGACGACCTCCTCGTCGAACCGCCGGGAGACCGCGACGCACATGTCGAAGGCGTTGGTCAGGTTAGCGGCCTGGACGCGGTCCCAGACCGGCCGCGCGTCCCGCGCGAAGTCCTCGGGCTCGAACAGGCCCGCCAAGTGGACGAGCGCGTAGACCGGGCCGTCGACCGCGTCGAGAGCCTGCTCGCAGGCCGCCGGGCTCGCGATGTCGGAGACGACCGGGGTGGCCCGGGCACCGACCCCGAGCTCGTCGACCAACGCCTCGAGCGCGGCCGCGTCGCGATCGATCAACAGGCAACGGGCCCGCTTGGCGAGCAAGAGACGGACCGTTTCCCGGCCGATCCCGCCGGCCGCACCGGTGACGACGAACAGCCGACCTTCGTAGGACATACCCCCGCTCCAGCGGCGCCACCCCAGGTTTCGGGCCGGGCTCGGTGCTGTCAAGCCGAGTGGCAGCGCCGCCCCCTCGCCCGCGACGGCGCGATCGGGTCATCGGCGCGGACTCCGGCCGGGCGGCGTTCCTCCTCGGCGGATCGCCGACTCTACCCGGCAGGTGGACGGGGGCAGCCGCCGGGGACGGCGTGGACCGGGGGCACGACGACGAGACGGGCCACGGAAAGGCCGCGGGCGACCCCGGGCGCTGGGCGATCCGTACGCCGAGCCGCCACGCCGAACCCTCCCCGAGGGCCCACACGGTCGGGCGGGCACCGATTCACGGCAGTGCCGAGCGATCGAGGCCACCCGGCCGGGCCTCGTGCTTGGAGCCGCAACCCGAAAGCGGCGGCCGGCGGTCTTCGTGGTCGGGGCCCGTCGGGAGCTCGGTCTCGAGCCGCCCTGCCGGGTATCGGCGCCCGACGCGCGAGCCGCGAGCACCCGGCCCACGATCGCTCGCGGCCCTCGCTCGCGATCCGCCACGGCCGTCCGACGCTCGACCAGCCGTTCCACGCCGAGTGCGGCCAGCTCGGCGGCCGCCGTGCCGAACGATCCGGGCGCTCCGCAGCGCGGTTCGCTCGCCGCGTCCGGTGGCCGAGGGGTGGTCTCGGGCGCGTGGGCCGGCTAGCTTGCCGCCCGTCTTCCGCCGGACTCCCGACGGGCCGCTTCATGCCAGTTCCTTTGCCCAGGTCGCCCGAGACCGAGGCCCACCTCGCCGGGCTCAACCCCGAGCAGCTCGCCGCGGTGACCGCACCCGACGGTCCCTTGCTCGTCCTGGCCGGCGCCGGCACCGGCAAGACGCGCGTGCTCACCTGCCGGCTCGCGCACCTGCTCGTGACCGGGCGAGCCCGGCCCTCCGAGGTGCTCGCGGTCACCTTCACCAACAAGGCGGCGCGCGAGATGGCCGAGCGGGTCGAGCGGCTGATCGAGCGCAGCGTGCAAGGCATGTGGCTCGGTACGTTCCACGCCATGGGTGTGCGGATGTTGCGCGCCCATGCCGAGCTGGTCGGCCTGCAGCCCTCCTTCACGATCCTCGACACCGACGACCAGCTGCGCCTCGTCCGGCAGGTGATCCAGGCGGCCGGGCTCGAGGAGCGGCGCTGGCCGGCGCGCGGTCTCCTCGCCCTGATCCAACGCTGGAAGGACAAGGGCTGGACCCCCGAGCGAGTGCCGGAGGCCGAGCTCGGCGATTTCGCGATGGGCCGCGCGCGCGAGCTCTACGCTGCCTATCAAGCACGGCTCGCCACGCTCAACGCCTGCGACTTCGGCGATCTCCTCCTCCACCCGCTCTCCTTGCTCGCCGCCCGGCCCGAGCTGCTCGAGCGCTATCAGCGCCGGTTCCGGGCGATACTGGTCGACGAGTACCAGGACACCAACGTCGCCCAATATCTCTGGCTCCGACTCCTCGCCCAGCACCACAAGAACATCACCTGTGTGGGCGACGACGATCAGTCGATCTATTCCTGGCGGGGTGCCGAGGTCGGTAACATCTTGCGCTTCGAGCAGGACTTCCCCGGTGCCACGATCGTCCGGCTCGAGCGCAACTACCGCTCGACGGGTCACATCCTGGGGGCGGCAGCCGGCCTCATCGCCCACAACCGGGCCCGCCACGGCAAGACGCTCTGGACCGAGGGCGCCATGGGAGAGCCCGTGCGGGTCGCGGGCCTTTGGGACGAGGAAGAGGAGGCGCGCTGGGTCGGCCAGGAGATCGAGGCCCTGCAGCGGCGCGGCGAGCCCCTCGCCTCGATCGCCGTGCTGGTCCGCGCGGGCTTCCAGACCCGCGCCTTCGAGGAGCGCTTCATCCAGATGGGCCTGCCCTACCGGGTCGTGGGCGGGCCGCGCTTCTACGAGCGGCAGGAGATCCGCGACGCGATCGCCTATCTGCGGCTCGTCGTCTCGCCGGACGACGACCTGGCCTTCGAGCGGATCGTCAACCTGCCGCGCCGGGGGATCGGCGAGGCGGCGCTCAAGACCCTGCACGCCGCCGCCCGGTCGAGCGGCCAGAGCCTGGTCCGCACCGCCCGGGCCCTGGTCGCGACCGACGAGCTGCCGGCCCGCAGCCGCGGTGCGCTGCTCCGCTTCCTCGACCAGCTCGACCGCTGGCGCGGCCGATTGTCGGAGCTGAGCCCGCGGGCGATGGCCGAGCTCGTGCTCGAGGAGTCGGGCTACGTCGCGATGTGGCAGGCCGAGCGGACGCCCGACGCCCAAGGCCGGCTCGACAATCTCAAAGAACTCGCCGAGGCGCTCGCGGAGTTCGACGGGCTCGGCGCCTTTCTCGAGCACGTGGCCCTCGTCATGGAGAACACCGCCGATGCCGGGGCCGAGGTGGTGAGCGTCATGACCCTGCACGGTGCGAAGGGCCTGGAGTTCGACACCGTGTTCCTGGCCGGCTGGGAAGAGGGCTTGTTCCCGAGCCAGCGGGCGCTCGACGAGGGCGGGACGCGGGCGCTCGAGGAGGAGCGGCGGCTCGCCTATGTGGGGATCACCCGGGCTCGGCGCCGCTGCGCGGTGAGCTTCGCCGCCAACCGCCGGCTCTACGGCCATTGGACCAGCGCCGTCCCCTCGCGCTTCGTGGCCGAGCTGCCGGCCGAACATGTCGAGGTGCTGCACCGCAGCCCCGCGGCCCGACCCGACTGGGAGCTCTTGGGCGACCCGCTGCCCGCCGTCCGCCCGGCGCCGTTCCGCAGCCGCGGCGCGGCGGCCGAACGCGTCCTCGAAGGTCGGGCCGAGATCCTGGCGAGCCGGCCGCCGGCCGGCAGCCGGAGCTTCCGGGTGGGCGAGCGGATCTTCCACGACATGTTCGGCTACGGCCGGATCGAGGCGATCGACGGCGACAAGCTCGAGATCGCCTTCGAGAAGGCCGGCCGGAAGAAGGTCGTCGACAGCTTCGTGAAACCGGCATGAGCGGGCCTCCCGCGGCGCCGGCCGGGCCGCCCGACCGGCCCAGGCTGCACCGGGTCCGGCTGGTGGCGCCGACCGCTTCGATGCCGACCCTCCTCGAGCGGCTCGAGCCCTTGGCCGATGCGGTCTCGGTGTTCGAGCGGGAGGTCGACGAGGCCCTGGAGCCCCTCTCTTTCGAGGTCGATCTCTGGCTCGCCGAGCGACCCGACCCCGACACGCTGCGGGCCCGGCTCGCGGAGTGCCTGGGCGGGCTCGGGGTCGTTCTGCCGGAGCGGCTCGAGGTCGAGGAGCAGCCGCCCGAGACCTGGCTCGAGGCGGCGAGCCTGCGGGGGCCGCCCCAGCGCATCGGCCGCTTCCTCCTCCGCGCCGAGCCGGGCGGCCCCGCTCCACCCGAGACGATCCCCATCTGGATGGAGGCCGGCCTCGCCTTCGGCTCGGGCGAGCACGCCACCACCCGCGCCTGCCTCCAGGCGCTCGACCGGCTGGTCGTTCGCCGGCCGCGGCGGGTCCTCGACCTGGGCTGCGGCTCGGGCATCCTCGCGATCGCCGCGGCCAAGGCCTGCCGCTGCCGGGTCTGGGCGGTCGACAACGATCCGATCGCGGTGCGGGTCGCGCGCGAGAACGTCGGGCGCAACGGTGTGGCCGACCGGGTCCGGGTGCTGCTCGCCGACGGGCTCGGCCGGGGCGCGCTGCGCCGCGCCGCCCCCTTCGACCTCGTGCTCGCCAACATCCTGGCCGATCCCCTGATCGAGCTCGCCCCGGCACTCACGGGCGTGCTCGCCCCCACCGGCCGGCTCGTCCTGTCGGGCTTCCTCGATCGGCAGGTGGCGGCGGTCGAGGCCGCCTATCGGCGCGTGGGTCTGCGCCGCCTCGCCCGGCTCGATCGACCGCCCTGGGCGGCCCTGGTCCTCGGCTGCTGTGGCGGCCGGCGGCCAGGCCGACCGCGACGGGCGTGAACCGGTACGGCCCGGCTTTCCCACCGTCCGCGACCCTGCTATGCGGCCGCGCGAGAGGTCGGGGAGGATCACCATGCGTCGTTGGCTCGCCGCTGCGTTCGCCGTGGCGTTCATCGGGACGGCCGAGGCCGCACCGGACAAGCTCGAATGCCTGGCGCCGGCCAAGCCGGGCGGCGGCTTCGACCTCACCTGCCAGCTCCTGCGCTTGTCGTTGCAGAACGCCAAGCTGGTCCCGCAGCCGGTCGCCGTGAACTACATGGAAGGCGGGGTGGGCGCGGTCGCCTACAACCACGTCGTCGGCAGCCGGCCGGGCGACCCGGGCCTGGTCGTGGCCGCCTCCTCGGGCTCGGCGCTGCTTTTGGCGCAGAAGAAATTCGGCGCGCACGACGAGAACGCGGTGCGCTGGCTCGCCGCGCTCGGCGCCGACTACGGGGTCCTCGCCGTGAGCGCCGATTCGCCCTTCAAGTCCTTGAAGGAGCTCGGTGCGGCGTTCAAGGCCAACCCCGGCTCGCTGCCGGTCGGCGGCGGCGGTGCGGTGGGCTCGCAGGACTGGATGAAGGCCGCGATCTTCGCCAAGGCCGTGGGCGTCGACCCGAAGAGCATGCGCTACGCCGCCCTCGAAGGTGGTGGCGCCGTGCTCACCGCGCTGCAGGGCGGCCACGTCAAGATCGGCTCGGGCGACGCTGCCGAGATGAGCGCGCTGCACAAGGCCGGCAAGGTTCGGATCCTCGCGGTCATGAGCGAGGAGCGGCTGCCCGGCGACCTCGCCGACGTGCCGACCGCCAAAGAGCAGGGGCTGGATCTCGTCTGGACGATCTGGCGGGGCTACTACATGGGTCCCAAGGTCTCCGACGCCGATTACCGCTGGTGGGTCGACCTCCTCACCAAGCTCGCCGCGACGCCGGAGTTCGCGGCCGAGCGGCAGGCGCGCGGTCTCTTCCCCTTCACCAAGATCGGCACCGACTTCGTCCAGCAGGTGAAAGCCGACGTGGCTCGCTTCCGCGAGCTCGCCAAAGAGGCCGGGCTCATGTGAGCGGGCCGGGAGCCGCGGGCGCGCCCGTGAGCGACCCCGTGGCGCGCGCCGGGGGCGGGCTCGCGGCACGGCTTCCGGCGCTCGTCCTCCTCCTCCTGGCGCTGGCCTACGGCTTCGAGGCCTCCCGGATCGCTTACGCCTTCGCCTCCGACCCGCTCGGCCCGCGCGCCTTCCCGCTCGGCCTCGCGGCCCTGCTCGCCCTCCTCGCGATCGCCTGGGCGATCCGGCCCGGGCGGGCGGAGCCCTGGCCGCAGGGGGCCTTGCTGTTCGAGGTCGTGGGCCTCGTGGCCCTCGCCTTCCTCACGGCATGGCTCTTCGATCGCGCCGGCTTCCTGATCGCCATGGCCCTTTTCTGTGCCGGCGTCGCGGCGATGTTCCGCGCCACGCTCGTCCAGGCGATCGCCGCCGGTATCGGGCAGGCGGTCCTCTGGTGGGTCGTCTTCACGAAGGGCCTGCGGATCCCGCTGCCCACGGGCAGCTGGTTCACCGGCTCTTGAGCCCGTGTCGCTCGACTATCTCTGGACCGGCTTCGCGGTCGCGCTCCAGGGCCACAATCTCCTCTTCGGGCTTTTGGGCTGCTTCCTCGGCACGATGGTGGGAGCCTTGCCGGCGATCGGCCCGATCAACGGGATCGCGCTCCTCCTGCCCCTCGCCTACACGCTGGGCGTGCCGGCCGAGAGCACGATGATCCTCCTGGCCGGTGTCTATTACGGCGCCGAATACGGCGGGCGGATCTCCTCGATCCTGTTGAACGTGCCGGGCGACGCGGGCGCGGTCATGACCGCCCTCGACGGCAACCCGATGGCCCGCCAGGGCCGGGGGGCCGAGGCGCTCGCGCTTTCCGGCATCGCCTCCTTCGTGGGCGGGATGCTGTCCGTCCTGGGCCTCACGCTCTTCGCCCCGCTCCTCGGCCGACTCGCGATCGGCTTCGGCCCGGCCGAATATTTCGTCTTGATGGTGTTCGCCTTCGCCACCCTCACTTCGATGGTCGGCGACCAGCCGATCAAGACGATGATCGGTGCCGCGCTCGGCCTGGCGCTCACGACGATCGGCCTCGATCCCACGAGCGGAGCCTACCGGTTCACCTTCGACGAGCCCGAGCTCCACGACGGGATCGAGTTCATCATCCTGGTGATCGGCCTCTTCTCGATCAGCGAGGTGCTCCTCCTCCTGGAGCAGCAGCATCGGGGCACGCTCCAGGTCCTGTCGATCGGCCGCGGCTTCCCGAGCCTCGCGACGCTGCGCGCCTGTCTCGGCGCCGTGCTGCGCGGCACCGGCATCGGCTTCGTGATCGGGGTGCTGCCGGGCACCGGCGCCTCGGTCGCGAGTGCCGTGGCTTACACGACCGAGAAGCGGATCTCCGATCGCAGCGGGACCTTCGGGAAGGGCGATCCGCGCGGGCTCGCGGCCCCGGAGGCGGCCAACAACGCCGCGGCCGGCGGGGCCTTCGTACCGATGCTCACACTCGGCGTGCCGGGCAGCGGGACCACCGCGGTCATGCTCGGCGCGCTGCTGCTCTACAACATCCAGCCCGGCCCGCAACTCTTCACCGAGCGGCCGGAGATCGCGGGCGGGCTCGTCGCCTCGATGTACATCGGCAACATCCTCCTCCTCGCCCTCAATTTGCCGCTCGTCCAGCTCTTCGTGCGGATGCTGCTGTTGCCCAATTGGATCCTTTTGCCCGGGATCCTGACCCTCGCCTTCTTGGGCGTCTACAGCACCTATGCGAGCACGCTTTCGATCATGATCATGCTGGCGATCGGTGTGGTGGGCTATCTCTTGCGCAAGCTCGGCTTCGACCTCGCGCCCGTGATCTTGGGCTTCGTCCTCGGCAAGGTCATGGAAACCAACCTCAGGAACGCGCTCGCGATCAGCGGCGGCGAGCTCGGGATCCTCTTCGGGAGCACGATCTGCCTCGTGCTCTGGGCGCTCGCCGGCCTCGTGCTGCTGGCGCCGTTCCTGTTGCGACGGCGGGCCGCCACCGCTTAAGACCGCCCGGCGGCGCGGCGCTGTTGCCGAGCCCGAGCGGCTCTGCTAAGAGCCGCGGGCTCGCGGGCGGAGCCGCCGGTCGCCCGCGACGTTTCGAGTTCGCCCTGGAGTCCGCACCCCATGCCCAAGATGAAGAGCAAGCGGAGTGCCGCCAAGCGCTTCAGCTTCACCGCGACCGGCAAGGTCAAGCGGGCCCAGGCTTTCCATCGGCACAACTTCACCGGCAAGCCCAAGGCGGCCAAGATGCGGCACCGCAAGGCGGCCTATCTCGAGGCGGGCGACGCGGCGCTCGTCCGGCAGATGCTGCCCTACGGCTGAGCGCCGCTCGCGCGCCGGCTCCATCCGAGGCACTGTCGAGGCTCGACGACCATGGCTCGTGTCAAGCGCGGCACCACCTCCCACGCCCGGCACAAGAAGGTGCTGGCCCAGGTCAAGGGGCACCGCGGGCGCCGCTCCACCTGCATCAAGACGGCGATGCTGTCGTTGGAAAAGGCGCTGCAATACGCCTACCGCGACCGGCGGCAGCGCAAGCGCGACTTCCGCGCGCTCTGGATCCAGCGGATCAACGCCGCGGTCCGCGAGGCCGGGATGACCTATTCGCGCTTCATCCACGGGCTCGAGCGGGCGGGCATCGAGGTCGACCGCAAGGTCCTGGCCGACCTCGCGGTCCGCGACCGGGCGGGCTTCGGCCTGTTCGTCGAGCGGGCGCAAGCGGCCCTCCGCGCCTGAGCCCGGGAGCTCGGGTGGCATCCGGGGGGCCGCGAGGCCCCCTCTTCGTTCGTACGGGCGTCGCCGACGCCCGGTCCCTTGCGACGGGGGAAGGTCGACCATGGAGCTGGGCGCGCTCAAGGCGGAGATCGAGGCGGCGATCGCGGCGGCCGGCAGCCCCGAGGCCCTGGAGGCCGTGCGGGTCGCGGAACTCGGCCGCAAGGGGCGCATCACCGAGCTCGTCAAGAGCCTGGGCACGCTGCCGCCCGAGGAGCGGCCGCGAGCCGGCCAGGCGTACAACGAGCTCAAGCGCGAGATCGAGGCGGCGATCGCCGCCCGCCGGGCGGCGCTCGAGGCGGCGGCCCTCGAGGCGCGGCTCGCCCGCGAGCGCACGGATGTCACGCTGCCGGCCCGCGAGCGGCCGGAAGGACGGATCCACCCGGTCTCGCAGGTCACCGAAGAGATCGTGGCGATCTTCGCCGACATGGGCTTCACGGTCGCCGAAGGGCCGGACGTCGAGGACGATTGGCACAATTTCGAGGCGCTCAACATCCCGCCCGAGCATCCGGCCCGGCAGATGCAGGACACTTTCTACCTCGAATCGCGCGACGCCCAGGGCCAGCCCTTGCTCCTGCGCACCCACACGAGCCCGGTCCAGATCCGCACCATGCGGGCCGGCAAGCCGCCCTTCCGGATCATCGCCCCGGGGCGGGTCTATCGGCGCGACTACGACATGACCCACACGCCCATGTTCCACCAGGTCGAGGGCCTCGTGATCGACCGGCGGACCCACATGGGTCACCTCAAGGGCTGCCTCACCGAGTTCGTCCGCGCCTTCTTCGAGCGGGACGACGTCCCGGTCCGCTTCCGCCCCTCCTACTTCCCGTTCACCGAGCCGTCGGCCGAGATGGACGTCGGCTGTCGCCGTTCGAAGGACGAGCTCGTGGTCGGCGAGGGCTCGGACTGGCTCGAGATCCTGGGCTGCGGGATGGTCCACCCGAGGGTCCTCGAAGCGGTCGGGCTCGACCCCGACGTGTGGCAGGGCTTCGCCTTCGGCATGGGGATCGACCGGGTGGCGATGCTCAAATACGGCATCCCCGATCTGCGGACCTTCTTCGAAGGTGATCTCCGCTGGCTCGAGCATTACGGCTTCCGGCCGCTCGAGGTGCCGACGACCTTCGGGGGGCTGTCGCGATGAAGCTCACCCTTCCGTGGCTCGCGGAGCATCTCGAGACCACCGCCACGGTCGAGGAGATCTGTGCGAAGCTCACCGCCCTCGGGCTCGAGGTCGAGGAGGTGACCGACCCCGGCCGGGCGCTCGCCGGCTTCACCGTGGCCAGGGTGCTCGAGGCCGAGCCGCATCCGCACGCCGACCGGCTCAAGGTCTGCACGGTCGCGACCAAGGACGGGATCCGCCGGATCGTCTGCGGGGCGCCCAACGCGCGGGCCGGGCTCTGGGGCATCCTCGCCACCGAGGGGCTCACCATCCCGGCCACCGGCAAGGTCCTCGAGCGTGCGACGATCCGCGGCGTCGAGAGCCAGGGCATGCTCTGCAGCGCCCGTGAGCTCGGCCTCGGCGACGACCACACGGGCATCATCGAGCTCGAGTCCGAGGGGCTCGAAGTCGGGATGCCGGCCGCCCCCGCCCTCGGTCTCGAGGGCCCGGTCTTGACCTTGAAGCTGACGCCCGATCGCGCCGACTGCTACGGTGTGGCGGGGATCGCCCGCGACCTCGCGGCAGCCGGCCTCGGTCGGCTGCGCAGCCGCGATTTCCGCCCGGTGCCGAGTGTGGGCCCACCGGGCCCGGCGATCCGGCTCGACTTTCCCGAGGGCCAGGAGAAGGCCTGCCCACTGTTCGTCGGTCGCATCGTGCGCGGGGTGCGCAACGGTCCCTCGCCCGCCTGGCTGCGCCACCGGCTCGAGGCCGTGGGCATCCGGCCGATCTCGGCCCTGGTCGACATCACCAACTACGTGACCTTCGACCTCGGCCGGCCCTTGCACGTGTTCGATGCCGACAAGCTCGAAGGCGATCTGGTGATCCGCCTCGCCCGACCGGGGGAGCGGCTTTTGGCCCTCGACGGCCGGGAGTACGAGCTCGAACCGTCGATGACGGTGATCGCCGATGCGAGCGGCCCGGTGAGCCTCGGCGGCATCATGGGGGGCGAGCGGACCGGTGTTTCGGCCACGACCCGCGACGTCCTCCTCGAGGTGGCGCTGTTCGATCCGCTGCGCACCGCCGCCACCGGCCGGCGGCTCGGCATCGAGAGCGACGCGCGGACCCGCTTCGAGCGCGGCCTCGACCCCGAGCTCGTGCTGCCCGCGACCGAGTACGCCACCCGGCTGATCCTCGAGCTGTGCGGTGGCGAGCCCGGGCCCGCGGTCGTGGCGGGTGCCGTCCCGCCCCGTCGGCCACCGCTCCTCTTCCGCACCGCCCAGCTCGCGCGGCTCGCCGGCATCACCCTGCCACCCGACGAGATCCGGGCGATCCTCGAAACACTCGGCTTCGGGGTCGAAGGAGGCCCCGAGACCTGGCGGCTCGAGATCCCCTCCTGGCGCCAGGACGTGACGAGCGAGGCCTGCATCGTCGAGGAACTCACCCGGCTCCACGGCTACGAGCGGATCCCGCCCGTGCCGGTCAAACGCTGCGAGGCGGTGGCGGCGCCCTCGCTCAACCCCGAGCAACGGCGCCGGGCGGCGGTTCGCCGGACGGTCGCGGCCCAGGGCCTGGCCGAGGCGGTCACCTGGTCGTTCGTGCCACCGCCGCACGCCGACCTTTTCGGTGGCGCGCCCGTGCGGATGGAGAACCCGCTGAGCTCGGAGCTGTCGGCGCTGCGGCCTTCGCTCTTGCCGGGCCTGCTCGCGGTCGCCGCCCGCAACCTCGCGCGCAAGCGGGAGGAGGGCGCGGTCTTCGAGCTCGGCCCGCGCTTCACGGGCGGCCGGCCGGGCGAGCAGGTCTGGGCGGTGGCCGGGCTGCGCTGGGGCCGGGCGGCACCCCGCCACTGGGCCGTGGCCGAGCGACCGGTCGACGCCCTCGACGCCAAGGCCGACGCGCTCGCGGCTTTGGCCGCCGCCGGCGTGCGGGTCGAGGCCGTGACCACGGCCGGCGAGCCGCCCGCTTGGTACCATCCCGGGCGGGCCGGCCGGCTCCTGCTCGGGCCCGGCACCCTCGCCACCTTCGGCGAGCTCCACCCCCGGGTCCTCGCGGCCTTCGACGTCGATGCACCGGTGGTCGCCTTCGAGATCGACCTCGACGCGCTGCCCAAACCCAAGCCGCGGATCGGCAAGGCCCGACCGCCGCTCGAAGCACTGCCCTACCCACCGGTCGACCGCGACTTCGCCTTCCTCGTGCCGGAGGAACTGCCGGCGCAGAAGCTCTTGGACGCGGTGCGCGGCGCGGAGAAGCGGCTCGTCCGCGAGGTCCGGCTGTTCGACGTCTACACCGGCAAAGGCCTGCCGCCGGGCAGCAAGTCGCTCGCCGTCGCGGTCCGCCTGCAATCGCCCGAGCGTACGCTCGGCGAAGCCGAGATCGAATCGGTGGCGCGCAAGATCGTGGCGGCGGCCGAGAAAGCCTGCGGCGCCCAGCTCCGCCGCTGAGGCCCCGCGCGGCGCTCGAACCCGCTCGGCAAGGGGCAGCGGCGAGCGGCAGCCATTCCCGGGCGCGAGCGCCGCGTGGCTTCACAGGCGCCCGCGCCCCCCCTTCAATGCGGGCCGCGCGCGAGGGGAGGCGAAACCATGCGGTCGGCGAGCCGCACGATCGAGGGAACGCGGCCGCGAGCCGCTCTCCGGGCGATGGCCCCGTTCGTGCTGCTCGTGGCCCTCTGGCAGGCCGTGGTCCAGGCCTTCGAGGTCTCGCCGCTCGTCTTCCCGAGCGTGCCGGCCGTCTTGCGCGCCGGGCTCGCCGGGCTCGCTGACGGCAGCCTGTTCGCCCACGTGGGTGCGAGCCTGCTGCGGGTCGCAACCGGCACCGCCATCGCCCTCCTCCTGGCCGTGCCGCTCGGCATGGCGATGGGGGTGAGCCGCGCGGTCGCCGCCTTCTTCACCCCGCTCTTGCGCTTTTTCTCGGTCCTGGCCGGCATCGCCTGGATCCCGATCGCCACGCTCTGGTTCGGCTACGGCTTCGGCGCGATCGTCTTCGTGATCTTCAACGCCGTGTTCTTCGTCGTCGCCTACAACACGCTTCTGGGGGTGGCGACCATCCCGATGGAGCTGCGCCGTGCCGCCGCCTCGCTCGGTGCCGGCCGCCTCGCGATCGTCCGCGAGGTTCTCTTGCCGGGCGCTCTCCCGAACATCGTGACCGGGATCCGCACCGGCCTCGGCTTCGCCTGGCGCGGGCTGATCGCCGCCGAGATGATCGCGACCTCGACCGGGCTCGGCTACATGCTCTTCTTGGCGCGCGACTTCTACCGCACCGAGGTGATCGTGCTCGGCATGATCCTGATCGGCGCCATCTGGCTCGCGCTCGACCGCCTCCTCCTCGCTCCGCTCGAGCGCCGGACGATCGAGCGCTGGGGCCTGGTCCGCGCCGCATGACCGCCGTCGAACGTCTCGCGGGCCTGTGGGTCCGGTCGGTCGAGCGCTGGCCGGTCCTCGCCACGCTCGGACCCTTCCTCCCGCTCCTCCTCCTCTGGTGGGCGGTCGCCGCGGCCGAGATCTTCCGCAAGGAGCCGAAGCGCGCCGCGAACATCGTCGGCAACTTCTTCCGGGGCCGCGGCCAGAAGGTGAGCGACGAGGTGTACCTGCGCGCGATGCGGCGCATGGACGTCACGACGAGCTACCGGCCGGAGCTCAAGAAGTACCTGGCCGAGATCGCACAGGTGCTGCTCAAGCAGAACCGGCTGACCAAGATGCCCGACCTTGACCGGGCGCTCGACGAGCGGATCCTGAAGAAGGTCGCCTGATGCGGGACGGCAGGGCGGGCGCGCCCGGCGCGAAGAAGTCTTCGTTCGCGCGCGATGCGCTCGCCCTGAGCGCGCCCTTCGTCCTGCTCGCGGCGCTCTGGGAGGCCGTCGCGGCCGCCGGGGTCTTCCCCCCGAAGCTCTTCCCGTCGCTCGCGACGGTGCTCGCGACGTTCTGGAACCTCGCCTACGAGGGCATCCTCTGGGCGCACATCGCCGGCACCTTCGCCCGGCTCGCGATCGGTTTCCTGCTCGCCGCGGCGTTCGGCGTCGTGCTCGGCGTGCTGATGGGGCGCTTTCGCGTCGTCGAGGACCTGTTCCTGCCGGCGGTGAGCTTCGCCTACCCGATTCCCGGGCTCGCGTACGCGCCGCTCTTCATGCTCTGGTTCGGGCTTCGCGATCTTCCCGCCGTGCTGATCGTCGCGGCGTGAAGGCGGTGCGGCCGCTGTGGCTGCGCGCGGCCGCTGTCTCTTATAAAAAACTCCGAGCCCACGAGA
>JAILZQ010000250.1 GCA_023512415.1 Geminicoccaceae bacterium
GAGCCGCCGGGCGCGGGTCTCGAGCCGCTCGCGCAGACCCTCGACCACCGCCGCGGGGCTGCGGAGTGCCAGCCGCTCGGCCAGATCGTCGATCCGCTGGGCGGCCATGGCGATGAGCCGGCGCGGCTCGGGCAGGCCGCGGCGCAGGCCCTCGAGCCGCTCGCGGCGCCTCGCGAGCTCGCGTAGGATCGCCGAATCGAGCCGGTGCGCCTGGGTCGAGAGCCGGGCCAAGAGATCGGCGCGGACCGGCACGGCCATCTCGGCCGCGGCGGTCGGTGTGGGTGCGCGCCGGTCGGCGGCGAGGTCGATCAGGGTGGTGTCGGTTTCGTGGCCGACCGCCGAGATCAAAGGGATCGTCGAGGCGGCCGCGGCGCGCACCACGACCTCCTCGTTGAACGCCCAGAGATCCTCGATCGACCCGCCCCCCCGGGCGACGATCACGAGGTCGGGCCGCGGCACGGAGCCGCCCTCGGGCAGCGCCGAGAAGCCGCGGATGGCAGCCGCCACCTGCTCGGCCGCCCCCTCGCCCTGGACCGCCACCGGCCAGAGGATCACCCGGACCGGGAAGCGTTCGGCCAGGCGGTGGAGGATGTCGCGGATCACCGCACCCGTGGGCGAGGTGACCACCCCGATCACCCGCGGCAGGAACGGCAAAGGCCGCTTGCGCGCCGCATCGAACAGCCCCTCGGCCGCGAGCTTGCGCTTACGCTCCTCGAGGAGCGCCATGAGCGCGCCTACGCCCGCCGGCTCCATCCGCTCGACGACGAGCTGATACTTCGAGCGGCCGGGGTAGGTCGTCAGCCTCCCGGTGCACACCACCTCGAGCCCGTCCTCGGGGGCGAAGGTGAGCTTGGGCAGGCTCGTGCGCCAAGCGACGCAGTCGAGGACCGCCTTCTCGTCCTTGATCGCGAAATAGAGATGGCCCGAGGCGTGGCGCTTGAAGCCGGAAAGCTCGCCTCGGACCCGCACCAGCCCGAACGCCCCCTCGACCGTCCGCTTGAGGGCGAAGGCGAGCTCGGAGACGGTGAGCTCGGGAACGTTCCCGGCCGGGGTCGGTACGGCGGCGGCGATCGACACGGGCGCTGCGGGCAGGCTCAGATCAGGCCGTCCTCGACCAGGCACTCGGCGATCTGCACCGCGTTGAGCGCCGCCCCTTTGCGCAGATTGTCCGAGACCACCCAGAGATTGAGCCCGTGCGGCACGGTCGGGTCCTCGCGGATCCGCGAGACGAACACGGCATATTCGCCGGCCGCCTCGGTCGGGGTGACGTAGCCGCCCGCCTCGCGGCGGTCGACCACGACGACACCCGGCGCCTCGTCCAGGATCGCGCGCGCCTCCTCGGCCGAGAGCGGGCTTTCGAGCTCGACGTTGACCGCTTCCGAGTGGCCGACGAACACCGGCACCCGCACGCAGGTCGCGCTGACCAGGATCTTCGGGTCGAGGATCTTCTTGGTCTCGACCGCCATCTTCCACTCTTCCTTGGTCGAGCCGTCGTCCATGAAGACGTCGATCTGCGGAATGAGGTTGAAGGCGATCGACTTCGGGAAGTTGACCGGCTCCTTGCGCTCGTTCATGTAAATCGCTTTGGTGTGCTCGAAGAGCTCGTCCATCGCCTCCTTGCCGGCGCCGGAGACCGATTGATAGGTGGCGACGACCACCCGCTTGATCCGTGCGACGTCGTGGATCGGCTTCAAGGCCACGACCATCTGGATGGTCGAGCAGTTTGGGTTGGCGATGATGTTCTTCTTGTGGAAGTCCTTCAAGGCGTGACGATTGACCTCGGGCACCACGAGCGGGACGTCGGGGTCCATGCGGAAATGGCTCGTGTTGTCGATCACCACGCAGCCGGCGGCCGCCGCGCGCGGCGCGTGCACCGCCGAGACCTTGGCCCCGGGCGAGAAGAGCGCGATGTCGAAGCCGCGGAAATCGAACCGCTCGAGGTCCAAGACGTCGAGTGTGCGGTCCTCGCCGAAGCTCACCTGCTTGCCGATCGACCGCTCGGAGGCGAGCGCCACGACCTCGTCGACCGGGAACTCCCGCTCGGCCAGGATCTGCAACATCTCGTTGCCGACGGCACCCGTGGCGCCGACCACCGCCACCTTGTAGCCCATGAGGATCACCCCGCGCTCTGGCTGCGGCGAGCCTTAGGCCAGATGGCCGCGGCCGGGAAGGGACCGATCGGCGCGCCACCCGATCGGTGACGCGCGTCACCTCCTCTCCTGCCGACCGTGCTAGAGTGGGTCTCTTCGAGCGAAGGGAGATGCGCCTCGTGAACACCGGACCCCTCGCGGCGATCGCCGCCACCGCGGCCCTGCTCGGCACGATCCTGCTCGCCGCCGGCCTCTCGCGTGGGCCGCCCTTGCGCCCCACCGGCCCCGACCCGCCGGCCGCGGTGGCCCCGGGGCCGGCTCGGCTCTGGGTCTGCGTCACCCCCGCCCGCTACTGCCCGAGCCCGCCCCGTCCGCTGGACGAGCCCTGCACCTGCTCGGACCCCTGGGAAGGCTGGGTCGCGGGCCGGGTGAGGACCGATCGCTCGCCGGCCCCGCCCGAAACCGCACACTGGCCGAGCCGGCGGCCCCCCGAGCCGGAGGAGCCGGCGGGGTCCACCTGGTTCGAGGCGCCCTAGACCAGGAGGCCCATCGGGTCCTCGATCAGCCCCTTGAAGGCCTGCAGGAACTCGGCCCCGAGCGCGCCGTCGACCACCCGGTGGTCGGTCGAGAGGGTCACGGTCATGAGCGTGCGGGCGACGATCGCCTCGCCCTCCACCACCGGTCGCTTCTCGCCCGCGCCCACGGCCAGGATGCAAGCCTGCGGCGGGTTGATGATCGCCGCGAATTCGCGGATCCCGTACATGCCGAGGTTCGAGATCGTGAAGCCGCCGCCTTGGAACTCCTCGGGCTTGAGCTTGCCGGCCCTGGCCCGGGCGGCGAGGTCCTTCATCTCGGCCGAGATCACCGAAAGCGTCTTCTGGTCGGCCTTGCGCACCACGGGCGTGATCAACCCGCCCTCGATCGCCACCGCGACCGCCACGTCGACGTCGCGCCAGCGGAGGATCTTGTCGCCGGCGAAGCTCGCGTTGCAGTCCGGCACCTTCTTGAGCGCGAGCGCCACCGCCTTGATGACGAAGTCGTTGACGCTGAGCTTGTAGTCGACCTTCGGCCGGGCGTTGAGCTTGGCCCGGAGATCCAAGAGCGCATCGAGCCCGACGTCGATCGTCAAATAGAAATGCGGGATCGTGGCCTTCGCCTCGGCGAGCCGCCGGGCGATCGTCTTGCGCATGTTGTTGAGCGGGATCTCCTCGAAGGCCACGCCCGGAGGCGGTGGCACGGGTGCCGGGGTCGGTGCGGGCACAGGGGCGACCGGTGCGGGAGCCGGCGCGACCGCGGGTGCCACGGGCGGGACGGCCACCGGGCGCGGCGCGGCCAAGGCGGCCTCGATATC
>JAILZQ010000034.1 GCA_023512415.1 Geminicoccaceae bacterium
CTGGCGACCAGCCCTGCCCTGCAAAAGGCCGCCGAAGACGCCTATCGAATGGCCGGCATCAAGGACCCGAAGACCGACTTCAAGGGGCGCACGCTCGGCGTCTGGTTCGCCGGTAACGAATATCCGTTCCTCTCCTGGATGAGCCAGCTGGGGCTGAAGACAACGGGCGGGCCGGACGGGGTCACCGTGCTGAAGCAAGGCTTCAACGTCGACCCGCTCCTGCAGAAGCAGGCCGACTGCATCAGCACGATGACCTACAACGAATATTGGCAGGTGATCGACGCCGGCTACAAGCCCGAGGACCTCGTCGTCTTCAAATACGAGGACCAGGGGGTGGCGACGCTCGAGGACGGGCTTTACACGCTCGAGCGGACGCTCGCCGATCCGAAGGCGGTCGAGCGGCTCGGCCGCTTCCTCAAGGCGTCGATGGAGGGCTGGGCCTGGGCGATCCAGAACCAGGACCAGGCGGCGATGATCGTGCTCGACAACGACACCACGGGTGCCCAGACCGAGAAGCACCAGAAGCGGATGATGGGCGAGATCGCCAAGCTCATCGACAAGGGCGGCTCGAAGGGCATCGGCTATCTCGACCCCGAGGACTACGAGCGGACCGTGAAGGTGCTGTTGGCCGGCGGCTCGGATCCGGTGATCTCCAAGCCACCGCAAGGTGCCTGGACGCATGCGGTCTGGAACGCCCAGCCCAAGTGACGGGCAGCCCCGGCGGGCAGACCTCGCCCGCCGGGGACCGGCCGGGTCGGATCGAACGGGGAGGGGCGGCAACGGCGAGGCCGACCGGCCGTTGCCGCTCTTCTTCTTCGGCACGCTCATGGACCCGGACGTGCTCGGCCTCGTGATCGGCCGGCCGGTCGCCGGGGCGGCGCTCGAGTCCGCGCGGCTCGAGGGCTTCCGCCGGCTGCGCGTCGAGGGGGCGAGCTATCCGATGTTGGTCGCCGACCCCGAGGGTGTGGTGGAGGGCCGGCTCTGGCGCGAGGCGAGCGCGGCCGACCGGCGGCGGCTCGACACGTACGAGGGCGAAAGCTACGAGCGCGTCCCGGTCGAGGTCGAGACGGCTTCGGGCGAGCGGCTTTTGGCCGAGGCCTATCTCGTCCGGCCGGGGCGTCTGCGGCCGAGCGCGGAGCCTTGGGACCTCGCGGCTTGGCAAGCCCGCTTCAAGCGGCACTATCTCGCGCAGGGCGAGGCGCTCGTCGGTGCCGAGTTGCCGTGAGCGCGGCGCCGTTGCGCGGCAACCTGATCGCCGCGGCGAGCATCCTTCTTTGGGCCACCTCGTTTCCCGCCACCGACCGGCTGCTCGCGAGCTGGTCGGCCTTGCCCTTGGCCGCCGCCCGGCTGCTGGTGGCCGGACTGGCGGTCGGCCTCCTGGCGCTCGCCTTGGGCGAGGCGCGGGCCTGGCGGCGCGGTCATCTCGGACCCGCCCTTCTCCTCGGCGGGCTCGGCCTCGGCGGCTCGGTCGCCCTCATGATCCTCGGCCAGGCCTCGACCGGTGGGCTCGCCGCCGCGGTGCTGATCGCGAGCATGCCGGTCGTGGCGGCCCTGCTCGAGCTGCCGCGGCGGGGCAGGCCGGGTGTCTTCGTCCTCGTGGGCGTGGCCCTCGCGGTTGCGGGCGGCGCGCTGCTCGCCTGGCGGCCGGAGACGGGCGGCCTCGAGCTGCGCGGCGGGGAACCACTCGTGCTCGCGAGCGTGGTCGTCTGGTGTTGGTACTCCCGCGCCGTCGCCGGACGCCTCGAAGGCTTGCCGCCGACGAGCCAGTCGGCCTTCACGCTCACCGCCGGGGGCGCGGCGATCCTCGCCGCGACGCTGCTCGTCGAGGCCGGCGGGCTCGCCCCGGCGCGACTCGCGTTCGGCGGCGAGGAGCTCCTGCTCCTCCTCTGGGTCGGCGCGGTGGCGGTCGGGCTGTCGCTGCCGCTCTGGCTCGTGGCGGTCAGGGACCTCGGCCTCGTCCCCTCGGCGATCCACCAGAATCTCGGGCCGTTCTACGTGGTCGCGCTCGGCCTCGTGCTCGGCCAGGGTCTCGCACCCGCGCAAGCCGCGGCCGCGGCACTCGTCGTGGCGGGCGCCCTGCTCGCCCAGCTCGCCCCCGCTCGCTAGGCCCGCGGCCGAGCCGAGCGCGCCGCCCCCTGGCGCCGGACGGCGGCCGTGGCATGATCCGCGTCCGTCGGGGGAGGGACCTCCATGGCGATGCGGCTCACGAGCCCGGCCTTCACGGCCGGCGGGCGGATTCCCGATCGTTACACCTGCGACGGCGCCGACCTCTCGCCACCCTTGAGCTGGAGCGGCGCGCCGGCCGGTACGCGCAGCTTCCTCGTGGCCTGCGAGGACCCCGACGCACCGGCCGGCACCTGGCACCATTGGGCGGTGTTCGACATCCCGGCCGAGCAGACGAGCCTGCCCGAGGGGCTGGCCAAGGCCGAGAAGGTCGGAAGGCTGCGCCAGGCGATCAACGATTTCCGTAAACCGGGCTGGGGCGGGCCCTGCCCACCCAAGGGCCACGGCACGCATCGCTACCGCTTCCGGCTCCTGGCACTCTCGGTCGCGACCCTGCCGCTCGGCCCGCGCCCGGGCTGCCGCGAGGTGCTGGCCGCCGCCGAGCCGCACGTCATCGCCGGCACCGAACTCGTCGGCACCTACGGGCGCTGAGGCGGTCGGCGGCAGCGCCGCTGGTCGGCCGGCGCCGTCCTGCTAGAAGCATCGGCGGGTCGCCTCGGGGGAGAGCAGGGGTGGGGGAGCAGCGCGTGCCGATCGCGTTCGCGGCGATCGGCCTCGATCACCGCCACATCTACGAGATGGTCGGCCGGCTGCTCGAGCTCGGCTGCCGCTGCAAGGGCTTCTGGACCGAGGGCGAGCCGCAGCCGCTCGCCGGCTTCCGCGAGCGCTTTCCCGACGTTCCGCGGGTGGCCGACCGGCGCCGGCTGCTCGAGGACCCCGAGATCCGGCTCGTGCTCACCGCCGCGCCCAACGACGAGCGGGCGGCCGTGGCGATCGAGGCGATGCGGCACGGCAAGGACGTGATGACCGACAAGCCCGGCTGCGTCACGCTCGAGCAGCTCGCCGAGCTGCGCCGGGTGCAGGCCGAGACCGGGCGGATCTGGTCGGTCAACTTCTCCGAGCGCTTCGAGGTCCGTTCCGTGACCCGTGCCCTGGAGCTCGTGCGCGCCGGGGCGATCGGCAAGGTCGTGCACACGACGGGCCTCGGCCCGCACCGGCTCAACCGCCATCTGCGGCCCCGCTGGTTCTTCGAGCGGCGACGCTACGGCGGGATCCTCGCCGACATCGGCAGCCACCAATGCGACCAGTTCCTGGCCTTCACCGGCGCTTCGAAGGCCGAAGTCGTGACGGCGCGGGTCGCCAACCTCGCCAACCCGGCCGACCCCGAGCTGCAGGACTTCGGCGAGGCCGTGCTGCGCGCGGGCGAGGCGAGCGGCTTCTTCCGGGTCGACTGGTACACCCCGGACGGGCTGCCGACCTGGGGCGACGGGCGGCTGTTCGTGCTCGGCACGGAGGGTTGTCTCGAGCTGCGCAAATATGTCGACCTCGACGGCCGGCCGGGCGGCGACCATCTCTTCCTCGTCGATCGGGCGGGTGTTCGGCGGATCGACTGCACGCGAGACGAGCTGCCCTATTACCGGCTCCTGATCGGCGACGTGCTCGAGCGGACCGAGCGGGCCATGCCGCAGGCGCACGCCTTCGCCGCCACCGAGCTCGCGCTGCGCGCCCAGGCGCTCGCCGAAAGCGCGGAGGGCGACCGGTGAGCGGGAGGCGGCGGATCGCCATCGTCGGCGCCGGGATCGGCGCCCAGCATCTCGACGCGCTCCTCCTCCTCCAGGACCGCTGGCAGGTCCGGGTGATCTGCGACAAGGACGAGACCCGCGCCCGGGCGCTCGCCGCCCGCGCGCCGGGTGCCGAGGTGGCGGGCTCGCTCGAGGCGGTGCTGGCGCGCGACGACGTCGACCTGGTCGACATCTGCCTGCCGCCCGCGCTGCACGTGCCGGCCGTTCGCGCCGCGCTCCAGTCGGGCAAGGACGTCGTCTGCGAGAAGCCCCTGGCCGGCTCGATCGCCGAGGTCGACGGCATCGCCGCACTCGCCGAGAAGACCGGCCGGGTGGTCTGCCCCGTCTACCAGTACCGCTTCGGCAACGGCCTGCGGAAGCTCTGGCGGCTGATCGAGGCCGGCGTGCCGGGCCGGCCGCTGGTCGCCACGGTCGAGACCCACTGGGACCGCGGCCCGGCCTACTATCGGGTGCCCTGGCGCGGCCGCAAGGAGACCGAGCTCGGCGGCGCGCTCGTGAGCCACGCGATCCACGCCCACGACCTGTTGACCGAGGTCCTGGGGCCGGTCCGCCGCGTCCAGGCGGCGATCGCCACCCGGGTCAACTGCATCGAGACCGAGGATTGCGCGGCCGCCTGCCTCGAGATGGCCGACGGCACGCTCGTGACGCTCTCGGTCACGCTCGGCTCGGCCGAGGAGATCACCCGGCTGCGCTTCTGCTTCGCCCACCTCACCGTCGAGAGCGCGCTCCACCCCTACCGACCGGCCTCCGACCCCTGGCGGTTCGTCCCGCGCGATCCCGAGACCGCGGCCGAGGTCAAGACCCTGTTGCAGGACTTCCATCCCGGCCCGGAGGGCTTCGAGGGGCTGTTCACCGAACTCGCGGTGAGCCTCGAGACGGGCGAGGAGCCGCCCGTGACGCTCGCGGATGCGCGCCGCTCGATCGAGCTCGCGACCGCCCTCTACTACGCGGCCGCCACCCGGGAGGCGGTGGAGCTGCCGCTCAGGCCCTCCCATCCGGCCTATGGCGGGTGGTTGCGCTGGCTTCCCGCCTAGGTCATGGTCCGGTCAACGGCCGCCGCCAAGATCGCGGCCGAGACCGGATGGGCCGGTTCGGGGAGGTCGAACATGCGGACGTGGTGGATCGGCGCGGCGGCGCTCGTCTCGAGTGCCCAGTTGGCGCTCGCGGCCACCGAGCTGCGCTACATGTGCTACCAGGACGGCAACGAGTGCGACGTCGCCGAAGCGTTGCTCGAGGACTTCCACAAGGCCAACCCCGACATCAAGGTCACGGTCGACACCGTGCCCTACAAGGCGATCCTCGAGAGTCTGCCGGTCCAGCTCGCCGCCGGCCAAGGGCCCGACCTCGCCCGGGTCACCGATCTGGGCGGCCTCGCCAAATATTATCTCGACATCACACCCTACGTGAACGCCGCCTATTGGGAAGAGAATTTCGGCGCGACGCTGCCCTGGTTCCGCAGCGGCCCCGGCGACAAGGGCATCTACGGGATGATGACCCAGCTCACCATCACCGGGGCGTTCGTCAACAAGACCCTGTTCGACCAGGCCAAGCGACCGCTGCCCGGGCCCGAGGCGACATGGGACCAGTGGGCGGAGGCCGCGCGGGCGGTGGCCAAGGCGACCGGGACCCCGTTCCCGATGGCCATCGACCGCTCCGGCCATCGGGTCGGCGGCCCGGCGATCTCGATGGGAGCCCAGATCTTCGCCGCGGACGGCACGCCGCGCCTCGTCGACGACGGGTTCAAGGCCTTCATGACGAAGTTCGTGGGCTGGATGAAGGACGGCACGATGGCCCGCGACGTCTGGGTGAGCCAGGGCGGTGCCGCCTATCAGGACGCGGCCCAGGAGTTCATCAACGCCCGCGTCGTCTATTACTATTCGGGAAGCTGGCAGACCGGCCGCTTCGAAAAGGCGATCGGCGACGCCTTCGATTGGGAAGTGGTCGGCTCGCCTTGTGGCCCGGCCGCCTGCAGCGGCATGCCGGGCGGTGCCGCCCTGGTCGGCTTCAAGCGCACGGCGCACCCCGAAGCGGTCGCCAAGGTCATGGACTTCTTCGCGGCCGAGCCGGTCCACGCCCAACTCGTCGAGCGGACCAAGAACGTCCCGGCGCACAAGGGGATCGCCGCCAAGGGGCTCGCCTACCCCGACGCCACCCCGGCCGGCCGCAAGGCGCTGCAGGCTTGGGCCGCCCAGGTCGCCAAGGTCTCGCCCGTGGCCTACGCCTATCAGGGCTATCCGTTGAACCGGGTGATGTTCAACGCCACGGTCACCCGGGTGACCCAGGCGATCGTCGGCGAGCTCGCCTTCGACGAGGCCATGGCCAAGCTCGAGGCCGACATCGCCGAGGCGGTGGCCCAAGCGAAGAAGTGAACCCACGGTCGAGCCCGACCGGCGGGCCCGGGCGGCCGCCGGCCCGGCGCGTCCGGGCAAGGGTGGCCGCCGGCCAGCTGCCGGAAAGCCCTCGCCCATGAGGCTCGCCGCGCCCTTGCATCGGCTCCTCGAGCTCGTCGATCGGCCGATGGCGGCGCTGCAGCGGCGGATCGGCCCGCAGCGCTTCGCTTGGATCTTCCTCCTGCCCAATCTCGTGATCTTCGCCGTCTTCACCTACCTGCCGATCGTTTTGAACTTCGTCTACGCGACGACCGGCGGGCTCGCGGTCCTGCCGAGCGAGCGGCCCTTCGTCGGCCTCGAGAACTTCGCGAGCCTGCTCGATTGCCGCGACTATCTCGATCCTTCCTCCTGCTCGAAGGACCTCTTCTGGCGTTCGCTCTTCAACACCGGGCGCTTCGTGGTCCTCCAGGTCGGCTTCATGATCCTCTTCTCGCTGATCACCGCGCTCGTGCTGAACCGCGAGATCCGGGGCCGCGGCTTCTTCCGGGGCGTCTTTTTCTACCCCGTGCTCTTGAGCCCGGTGGTCGTGGCCTTGATCTGGAAATGGATCCTCCAGCGTGAAGGCGTGCTCAACGCCTGGCTCGTCGCCTTCGGCGGCGAGCCGGTCCAATGGCTGCTCGATGCCGGCTGGTCGTTCTTCTGGGTCGTGTTCGTCTCGATCTGGGCGCACATGGGCTTCTACATGCTGATCCTGTTGGCCGGTCTGCAGGCCATCCCGAAGGACGTGTACGAGGCGGCGGAGATGGACGCGGCCTCGCCCTGGCGGATGCTCACCCGCATCACCCTGCCGCTCTTGATGCCCACCATGCTCGTCGTCGTCGTGCTCGCGCTGATCAAGGGCGTGCAGACCTTCGACGAGATCTACGTCCTCACGGGTGGCGGGCCGGGTTCGGCCACGATGCTCGTCGTCCAGTACATCTACGAGACCGGCTTCGCCGCCCAGCCGCGCCTTTACGGGCTCGCCGCCGCCGCCTCGCTGCTGCTCGCCGCGCTGCTGATGATCTTGACCCTGCTCCAGCTCCGGGCCAACCGGAAGAGCTACCGTGGCTAGCCTCGCGACCTCGGGCGTGCTCGACCTCGTGACCCGCACCCGCGGCAAGGGGCGGCTCCATTGGACGGATTGGCTGGCTTACGGGTATCTTTTGCTCGGCCTTTTCTTGATGTTCGGCCCGGTCGTCTGGGTCGTGCTCTCCTCCTTCAAGAGCGAGGCCCAGCTCCTGGAGTTCCCACCCACCGCACTCCCTTACGGCCAGGTGAGCGTGGCCGTGCCCGGCTACCCCGAGCCGCTGCCGCTCTTCCGGGTGCGCATGCCCGACGGCTCCCTCCGCGAGGTCGCTCAGATCCGGCGGATCGGCATCCAGGCCCAGATGGTCGACCCCGCCGCGCCCGAGACGATCCTCCGGGTCGACATCGCCGGGCGCGAGCCGGTCCGGGCGCTCTCGCTCGCCACCGAGAACTACACGGCGCTCTTCGAGCGCTTCGACTTCCTCCGCTATTTGTGGAATTCGGTGTTCATCACCGTGACGGCTACGCTGATCATGCTCCTGGTCAACTCGATGGCGGCGTTCGCGCTCGCCAAGTACGACTTCCGCGGCCGGGATCTGGTGTTCGTGCTGACCATCGCGACCCTCTTGATCCCGCCCACGGTGGTGCTCGTGCCGGTCTTCCTCGTGGTCGCGAAGCTCGGCCTGCTCGACACGCCCTGGGGGGTGATCTGGCCGGGTGCGGCGACCCCGACCGGGGTGTTCCTCCTGCGCCAGTACATGCTCACCATCCCCGACGAGCTGATCGACGCCGCGCGGATGGACAACGCTTCGGAGTGGAAGATCTATTGGCGGATCGTCCTACCGCTCGCCGCCCCGGCCTTGGCCGTCCTCGCGATTTTCGCGGTCATGTGGCGCTGGAACGACTTCCTCTTGCCGCTCATCGTGCTCTCCCGCTCGGAGCAGTTCACCCTCCAGCTCGCCTTGAACTCGTTCAAGGGCGAGATGCACACCCAATGGGGGAATCTCTTGGCCATGACCGTGCTGACCTTGCTGCCGATCACGCTCGTCTTCGGCTTCTTGCAGCGCTACATCACGACCGGCATCGCCACGACCGGGATCAAGTGAGCGGCCGGGATGGCGACCCTCGAGCTCGAGCGGCTGGTCAAGCGCTACGGCACCGTCGAGGTGATCCACGGCGTCGACCTCGCGGTGCCGTCGGGCGCCTTCTGCGTGTTCGTGGGCCCTTCGGGCTGCGGTAAGTCCACGCTCCTGCGGATGATCGCCGGCCTCGAGACGGTGAGTGCGGGCGAGATCCGGATCGCCGGCCGGCGGGTCAACGAGCTGCCGGCGGCACGCCGCGGCCTCGCCATGGTCTTCCAGTCCTACGCCCTCTACCCGCACATGACGGTCCGCCAGAACTTGGCCTTCGGGCTCGAGAATCTCGGCACGCCCAGGGCCGAGATCGCCCGTCGGGTCGCCGAGGCGGCGCGCATGCTGCGGATCGAGGAGCTCTTGGACCGGCGGCCCAAGGCGCTTTCCGGCGGCCAGCGCCAGCGGGTGGCGATCGGTCGGGCGGTGGTCCGCGAGCCGGCGATCTTCCTCTTCGACGAGCCGCTCTCCAACCTCGACGCCGAGCTCCGGGTGCAGATGCGGATCGAGCTCAAGGCGCTGCACGAGCGGCTCGGCAACACGATGATCTACGTCACCCACGACCAGGTCGAGGCGATGACGATGGCCGATCTGATCGTGGTGCTTTCCAAGGGTCGGATCGAGCAGGCCGGGCCGCCGCTCGAGCTCTACCACCGGCCGGCCAACCTGTTCGTCGCGGGCTTCCTCGGCAGCCCCAAGATGAACTTCTTGCCCGTCCGGCCGGCCGAGGGCGGTGTCCGGCTCGCCTCGGGCGATCGCCTGGCGATGCCCGAGCCGGCGCTCGGAACCGAGGCGGAGCTCACGCTCGGCGTCCGCCCCGAGCATCTGGCCCTCGCCCCGGCCGAGGCGGGAGCGGGCCTGGCCGGCCGGGTGCGCCTCGTCGAGCATCTGGGCGCCGAGGTCCATCTCCACGTCGAGACCGGGGCCGGCACGCTCACCCTGCGCACCCCGGGCGAGTGGGCGGCAGCGGCCGGCGATCGGGTGCGGGTCGTGATCCCGCCGGAAGCCTGCCACCTGTTCGGCCCGGACGGCCGGGTGGTCCGATCCGCGTGCCGGGGCCCGCAGCGCGGCTGAGTGTTCGCGAACGGTGCTTCCGCGACGCACGACCGGATCGACGGGGCCACGGCGGCGGCTGGGCGCCGGCCGTGCCGTTCCGCACCTGTGCCGCGGCTGTGTCGCCCGATGGCGCTCCCGGACCGCCGAACCCGGAGGTCCGAAGGCTGGCCGGGGCGACGCCCCGGGGCATGCCCGACCGGGCACGGCACCTCGGCTCGAGCGACACCGCGCGACAGGATTCGCGCCCGACCGCGTGCCGGCGGGCTGCACGCCGGGTCCCCCCCGTGCGACCCGGACGCTGCGCTTCCGGCCGGCCACTCCGAACGGGACGCCATCGGGAGTGACCGGCCGAGCAACCTTGGCGCCGGGCGCCGGGGTGATCCCGCAGCGAGGCGCAGCCGCACCCCGGCCCTGCTGCGCGCAGGCCACGCTCTCGCTGTGGCCGGCACGGATCCGCCGATCGCCCGCGCGCCTCTCGCCCTAGAAGAGGTTCTTGTAAGCCACGGCCGCCCGTGGGTTGTGCCTTTCGGGATAGACGGGGAAAGTTGGTGCCTCGCAGTTGAAATAAGCCTCGTAGGCGATCAAGCTTGCGTTCTGCGCGAAGAAGTCGCGCATCTTCTGGATGTAGAAGGGGTTGTCGAAGCCGCCGCCGCTCCGAAAACCCAACCCCCATTCGGCGATGGCGAGCTGCTTGCCGCGGCTGCGAGCGAAATTGGCCCAGAAATCGAGCTCGGGCTTGAACGAGGAGTTCCAGACCGCCTCGCTGGTCGCAGCCGGCCATTGGTCGTAATAGGAGAGGCCGATCACGTTGACGACGTCGTCGCCGGGATAGGCGTTGGCCGCCACCCTCTGGTACTTGCCGTTCCAGGCCTCGCGGTTCACCGACCACTCGATCCTGAGGCCCGGGACGACCGAGCGCATCACCTGGACCGCGCGGCGAAAGCAGTTCTTGAAGCCGTTGAAGTCCCCGTTGATCGACCACGGGAACCAGTTGCCGTTCGCTTCCCAGCCGAGGCGGATGATCGCATCGGTGGCGCCACGCCAGACCAGGCGCTGGGCGATGCCCCGATAGTGGTTGTCGAACGCGCCCGCCGCGCATTGGGCGAACTGACCGCGCGATTCGTTGGTCAAGAGCGGCGTGCTGATCGCGAGGACCCGCCCGTTGCCCCGCCGGGCGGCGAACTCGCTGCCTACCGAGGTGTTGAAGAAGGTCAGCATGTTGTTCCAGGTGTCCTGCGGCGCCCAGCCGTGCAGAGCGCTGAACGGCGTACCACGCCAGTTCTCGAGAATGGGCAGCATGTTGCCGTAGTAACAGCTCATGCCGCTCCGCCAGTAGGCTCGGGCGGCCGCCTGTTCGGCCACGGCGACGCCGAGGGTCGCTGCGACAGCGGTGATCGCGGCACAGCGCCGGGCGAAGCTGCGGACGGTACGTTCGCGCATCGGATACTCCTGGCTGCCGGTTTCGGAATTCGAGGCCGCGCTCGGCCACCTCGTGCCCAACAGACGCGAGGCGCGCCGATTCCTTCCCGCGGACGCGGATTGCCTGTGGAAATCCTCCCGGTCTCGGGCTTCGACACCTCGGCCCGGACCGACGACGAGCGATCTCCGCGACTCGTGCAAGGGCGGCTCCTGGTGGCGGGCGGAACCCGAGGGGGCACCGCTCTTGCCGCGACACCCTAGCCGCAGGATCTGAAGAAGAAGTTAACGGGAGCGACCGGTGCCGGGCGGCGCCTCAGCCCTTCACCCCGCCGACTTGCAGGCCGGCCACCACGAATTTCTGCAACAGCAACACCAGGATCACGGAAGGCAGGAGCGCCAAGAGACAGATCGCCATCATGAGATTGAAGAAGACGTGGACGTCGCCGACCAGGCTGTTGATCACCACCGGCACCGTCATGAACTCGGCCTTGTTGACCAGGATCAAGGGGATCAACAGCTCGTTCCAGGAGATGATGAAAACGAGCGCGCCACAAGAGGCGAGCGCCGGGGCGGCGAGCGGCAGGCTCACCCGCAGGAACGCCCCGAAGCGCGAGCAGCCGTCGATCCGCGCCGCGTCCTCGAGCTCCTTCGGGATCTGGTCGAAATAGGGGGCGAGGATCAAGATCGCGTAGGGCAAGAGAAAGCCCGTGAGGGCGATGATGACGCCGACGACCGAATTCAAGAGACCGAGGTGACGAAACGCCACGTAGAGCGGGATCATCAGCGTGATGACCGGCACGAATCGGGCCAACAGGCTCGCGTTGACGAGCCAGCGGGTCCAGCGATAGCCGAGCCGGGCGATCGTCCAGGCCGAGAGCGAGCCCATGGCGAGCGTCGCGAAGGTCACCGAGAGCGCGATCACCGTGCTGTTCGTGAAGGCGTAGCGGATCTTCTTGACGTTGTCGGGAAGATAGGTGACCTGCTCGAAAATCGCGCCGCGCTGCTCGCCGCCCGAGAGGATCACGCGGAAATTGTCGAGCGTCCATTCGGGCGGCAGGAGCGCGCGGGTGTCGGCTTGCAGCGTCTTTTCGGCCTGCAGCGAGCCGAGGGTGACCGCGGCGATCGGCAGCAGCAGGAAGGCGATCACCAGGAGGTTGGCGAGGTGGAGGAGGACACGGCCGAACGGGGTCGGGGCGAGCATGGCGGTCAAACCACTCGCCGGTAGATCGTCTTGACGTAGACGATCGCGAGCGCCCCCACGATCAGGGCCAAGACCCAGGCCGAGGCCGCGCCGAGGCCGATGTCGTTGGGCGGCTCGAAGGCCTTCTTGTAGCTGTACCAGGCCGCCACCCAGGTGGCGTCGCCCGGTCCCCCTTGGGTGATCGCGCGGATCTCCTCGAAGACGGTGAAGGCGAAGGAGGTCCGGAGCACCAGGATCACGACGATGATCGGCAGGAGGAGCGGCAGCGTGATGTGGCGGAAACGCTGCCAGGTCGAAGCCCCGTCGACCGCCGCCGCCTCGTGCAGCTCGGTCCCGATCCCCTGCAAGGCGGCATGGACGAGGAGCACGGCGAAGGGCAGCGTGCGCCAGATATAGGGCACGGTCACCGCATAGAGCGCGGTCTCCGGATGGCCCGCCCAGTTGATCGGCTGGTCGATGACCCCGAGGGTGAACAGGATGCGGTTCAAGAAGCCGAACTGGAAGCTGTAGAGGAACGACCAGATCAGGCCGTTGGCGATCGGCGGGATGGCGTAGGGCAACAGGATGAGGACGCGGGTGATCCGCGAGGTCCAGATCCGCTGCTGGTTGATCAACAGGCCGATCGCCACGGCGAGCACGATCTCGACGACGACCACGATCGCGACGAAGATGAAGGTGTTCTTCAGCGACAGGATGAACAGCGGATCGTTGAACAAGCGGACGTAATTGTCGAGTCCGGTCCAGGGGAACTCGCCGCGGCGGAGCTGGGCGGGGCCCACCCGGTGGAAGCTGAGCCAGGCCGCGTAGCCGATCGGGTAGGCCAGGACCAAGGCCATGGTGAGGAGCGTGGGCAGGTTCATGACCAGCCCGAGCCGGCCCGGTGCGAGCTCCCGTCGCCCGCGGCGGCGGAGCGCCTCCGCCGCCACGGGCTCGCTGCGGATGGCCAAGGGACCCGCCCCGCCGGCTCAGGCGCGTTTCACCTCGTCGATCGCCTTGATCAGGTTGTCGCAGGCTTGGTCGGCGGTGATCTGGCCGGTCAGGCACTTCTGCACCTCGATGTTGAGCCGGTCCGACCAGGGGAAGTGCCAGGGCTGGTACATCGAGTTGACGACCTCGCCGAGATAGGTCGCCTTTTTCCAGATCTCGAGGATCGCGGGCACGTCACCCCAGGGCGCCCAGCCCGTCTTGATGACGTCGCTGTCCATCACCGACTGGTAACCCGAGCCGAGCATCGCGTCCCGGGCCAGGTTGTCGGCCTGCGTGTACCTACCGTCCTTGGTCTTCCCGCCCAGATATTGGAGTAGTTTCCAGGCCCATTCCTTGTCGCGGTTGGCGGTGCACAGGAAATAGACGTGGGTGACGCCGACCGTCCGCCCGTCGCCCGGCGAGCCCCACACCTTGGCCTTGCCGGCGGTCGGCGACTGCGCCGGGTCGTTGGCGATGTTGAGCCCGTAATGGTGGTTGGGGCCGCGGTAGAGGTTCTTGCCGGCGCCGAACGCCTTGGCCGAGGCGGTGAACAGGACCTTGAGGCTCTCCGGGTCGGCGAGCTCCTCTTTGAAGGTGGCGGCCCACCAGCGCAGCGTCTCACGGGCGATCGAGCCCGGCCCCAGCTGGTGCTTGCCGTCCTTGTCGAAGAACGTGCCGCCGCGGTTCCAGGTCATCTGGTACCAGGTGCCCGGCAGCTGTTCGAGCCCGACGCCCGCGACCCACAGGATCGGATATTGGCAGATCCCGTCCTTCTTGGCCTTGCGGCACTGCTCGAGCAGCTCCTCGTAGGAGCGGAACGGCTCCATCTTGGCCTTGTCCATGAGGTCCTGGTGGTAGTTCCAGACCCACACGGCCGAGAAGTAGGGCAGCCCCATGATCTTGCCGCCGTGGATCGCCACCTGCTTGGTGAAGCCCGTGAAGTCGGCCGCGTAATCGGCCGCCCCCGGCAGGCCGTCCAGAGGCTCGACCAGGCCCTGGGCGATGAAATTGGCGAAGCTGAAGGGCGAGCTCTGCGAGACGTCGATCGTCTCGCCGCCCGCGAACATCGTCATGAGCTTGGTCGGATGGTCGTTGAACGCGGAGATCGTCGCGTTGACCTTGACACCCCAATCGTCGGTGAACTTCTTGGCGATCTTGGTGTAGATGTCGCCGTAGGTCCACACCACGAAATTGACTTCGTCGACCTTGGACTTGGGCGCGATCGCCCAGGGGGCGGCCTGGGCGAAGGCGCGGCGCGGGTCGTGGAAGCCCGTCGCGGCCGCGGCGAGTGCCCCCGCCCCGACGCCCAAGAGGTCCCGTCGCGACCAAGTGGCACCCGTCCGCTGCATGGCCATTCCTCCCGTCGCCGCCTCCCCGGCGGCCATCCCGAGCAGCTTGTGGGCCGGCTCGGCCGCGGTCAATCGTCGCGGCTGCAAGCGCGTCCCGCAGCGGCGCGGTCCCCGGGCTCAGGCGGCTGGCCGGGCGGCCGGACCGGCGAGGAAGCTGGCGAGGTCGGTGCCGAGGGCATCCAGCAGGCGGCGCAGGCGGCCGAGATCGCCGTCCTCGGCGAGCTCCTCGGCGATACTCAGAGCGAGGGTTCGGTCGGCGCGGGCTCCGGCCAGGAGGCGCGCTTCGGTCGAGGGGGCGGTGCCGTCGGGCGCTGCCGGCGTCTCGTCGCTCGCTCCCGGTCGGGCGCTCGGCGTCGGAGCACCGGCGGGCCGACCCGGCCAGGAGGGGGGCGCGGCCGGCCCGTTCGGGGTCGGATTCGGCGCGTGGCTCCCCGCGGAGAGGCTCGTCGGCATCGGCTCGGGTTCGTTCGTCCGATTCGCGGTTTCGGGCGGGAAGCCGGGGCGACGTGCGCCGGGCTCGGGCGCGCCGGTCGGCTCGGGTTCGTTCGCACGATTTTCCATGGGCGTCGGGACGGGCGCGTCATCGGGAAGGTCGGCCTCGCGGGCGGCTCGTGCCGGCCGGTCGGCGAGGGCTTTCAGGATCCGGTGCAGCGTCCGCTCGAGCCGAGCGGCATGCGCCGAGAGGGTGGCGAGCTCGGCCGATCGGGTCAGCAGAACGGGTGTGCCGTCGAGGTAGATGCGCCCGGCCGGCGGCCGCGCCGGGCAAATGGCCAGACCGACCTCGAGCCGGTCGCACCGGGCGAGCTTCCAGACCGTCACCGCCAGGCGTTGGACCAGAAGGTCTTCGGTCAGGTCCCGTGGTCGGTGCTCGGCGCGCAGGTCGGCGAGGAGCTCGGCGAACTCGTTCGGGTCCTCGCCGGGGACGAGCACGGTCTCGGCCGAGCAGAGGCCGTGGCGCAGCGCGTTGCGCGCGGCGCGGGCCTTGCCTTCGGCGGTGACGGGCCCGCGCGAGCGGGCGCCGTTGAGCCGCGAGGCCAGGCGTTGGGCCTCGCTGCGCGGGCGGGGGACGGCGGCTGCGGGCATGGCTCCTCCATCGGCCGTGTTGTCGGCGCGGTGACAGGATGATATTCCGATTCAAGGACCCTGTCCACGGGACGGTGCGCCGACGCGCCTGCGCCGAGCGGGGAAAGCGAGGCGGCGAGCCGGCGGGACGGATCGGGTGGAGGCGGCCTCAGGCCCGGCAGTGGGCGATCAGCCGCTCGAGGAAGGCTTCGCAGGCGGCGAGTTGGGAGAGCTCGACGAACTCGTCGGGCTTGTGGGCCTGCTCGATGTCGCCCGGGCCGCAGACGATCGCCGGGATCCCGCCGTCGCGGCGGAACAGCCCGCCCTCGGTGCCGTACGCCACCTTCTTGTGGCCGTTCTTGCCGGCGAGCGCCTTGGTGAGCGTGGTGAGCGGATGCTCGGGGGCGATGTCCACGGGCGGGAGCTCGGTGAGCTGCTCGAAGCGGATCTCGACCCGCGGGGCGATCTCGCGCATCGCCGGCAACAGACGCTCGAAGGCGTGCGCCTTCACCTCGGCCACCAGCGCCGGCAGATCGACCGCGGGGAGGGTGCGGAACTCCCAATCGAACCAGCAGAGCTCGGGGACGATGTTCAAGGTCGTCCCGCCGTGGATCTGGCCCACGTGCGCGGTCGAGTGCGGCACGTCGAAGAGCGGGTCGAACGGGCCCTCGGTGGCGAGCCGGCGGCCGATGGCGCGGATCGCGACGACGAGCTCGGCCGCCCACTCGACGGCGTTGACGGCCAGGGGGGCGAGCGAGGAATGGGCCGAGGTGCCGGTCACCGTGGTCCGCCAGCTCTCCTTGCCCTTGTGGGCGATCACCACCTCCATCGAGGTGGGCTCGCCCACGATCACGCCCGCGGGGCGGGCGGGGCGCAGCCGGTCGAGCTCGGCCAGGAGGCGGCGGACACCCTTGCAGCCCACCTCCTCGTCGTAGGAGAGGGCGAGGTGGATCGGCCGGGCCAAGGGCTTCTCGAGCATCGCGGGGACCATGGCGAGCACGCAGGCATCGAAGCCCTTCATGTCGGTCGTGCCGCGGCCGTAGGCCCGACCGTCTTCGACCCGCAGCCGGAAGGGATCGGAACTCCAGGGCTGATCGTCGACCGGCACGACGTCGGTATGGCCGGAGAGCACCCAGCCGGGCACGTCCGCGGGCCCGATCGTGGCCCAGAGATTGACCCACTGGCCGGTCTCGTCCGGCACACGATGGACCGCGACGCCCAGCCCGCGCAAATAGGCCTCGACCCAGTCGGCCAAGGGCCGGTTCGGGTTGCGGCTCACCGTGTCGAAGGCGACGAGCTTTTCGAGGATCGGCAGGCAGCGCGGCCGGGACATGCGCGGACTCCGGGGCGAGACGCGGGCGGAGGTAGGGGAGGGCCCGGCCACCGGCAAGCGGGCACGAGCCATCGCCGACTTTCCGGGGCGGAGCGGTTCTGCTAGGCGAGCCTCGGGCGCCGGACGGGAGGGTCCACGGTGAAGCTTTCGGTCTTCATCCACACGAACGAGAAGCAGTACGTGGGTGCCTTGGTCTCGGCGCACTCGATGCGCCGCTTCTCGAAGCATCCCGAGGCGCTCGAGATCCGGATCCTCCACACCCGGGACTTCCCGTTCCTGTGGGCGCGCGAGGGGCAGAAGTTCAAGCGTGGCCGCGAGTGGCGCGAATGGCGGATGGACGATCTGCAGTCCTTCACGCCCCTGCGCTTCGCCCCGCCCGAGCAGATGGGCTACGAGGGGCGGGCGGTGATCGTCGATCCGGACATTTTCGCGGTCGGCGACGTTTGGGAGCTCTTGACCCGCGACATGGCGGGCAAGGCCATCCTCTGCCGCAAGCGGCCGGGCAAGGAGAACGTCCCCGGCCATTACGCCACCTCCTGCATGCTGCTCGACTGCGCCAAGCTGCGCCATTGGCAGCTCGAGACGAACTTCGCCGAGCTCTTCACGGGCGAGCGCGACTACGCCCGGTGGATCGAGCTCGAATACGAGGACCCGGCGACGATCGGCCTGTTCGAGCCGGAATGGAACGATTTCGACCACCTGGACGAGAAGACCAAACTCATCCACAACACCAAGCGACACACGCAGCCCTGGAAGACCGGCTTGCCGATCGACTTCGTCGAGGCCGACAAGTTCAAGCTCTGGTCACCCAAGGGCTGGATCCAGAGAGTGCAGCGCTCGCTGTTCGGCCATTACCGCTACAGCGGGACCTACAAGCCGCACCCGGACCGGCGGCAGGAGACCCTGTTCTTCGCGCTGTTGAAGGACGCGATGAAGGCGGGGGCGGTCGACGAGGCGCTGCTGCGGGAGCACATGGGCCGGAACCACGTGCGCCACGACGCGCTCGAGGTCCTGGCCCGCACCCCCGACCTCGACGGGCTCGATCTCCTGGGCCGCGGGATGAAGGCCGCGGCCTGAACCCCCGGCCGCGGTCAGTCCGCAGCCGACGCGGGTTCGGGGAAGAAGTCGCCCACCACCTGCTCGAAGCTCCAGGGGCAGGAGGCGGGCAGTCGCGCGGCGAGGGCAGGCTCGACATCCCGGCTCGCGATCTCCAGGCGGCGGACGGCGCGCGCCCAGCGACGGTCGAGATCGGCTTCGAGCGCCCGGCGCAAAGCGGGGGTCAGGAGGTCTTCGAGGTCGAGGCGCAAGGTCATGACCTCCTTGCGCCAGTGCGCGCGCGGCTCTTGGGCGGTCGAGAAGGCGAGCTTCGAGAGATGCGCCAGGATCTGCTCGAGCAGCGAGGCGCAGGCGCGCCAGTCGGAGCGGGCCAAGCCTTCGATCTCCTCGGCGAGGTTCTCCCAGTCGAGGGGCTCGTTGGGTCGAAGCGCAGCCTGCGCGCGCAGCCGCTCCGCCTGGTCGAGCGCCCAGGCGTAGAAGTCCTCTTCGTAGGACGGCCGCTCGAGCGTCTCGGGCAAGGGCATCTCCGTACCGGCCGATCGAGGATAGCACGCCCGGCGCCGGCGGCGGAGGGGGCTGCAGCGGCTCCGCCTCGACCGGTCGGGTCGCGCAGGGTAGCCTCGCTGCGAACGAGCGAAGGCGGGGAGCGGGACGATGGCGATGCGGGGCTGGCCGAGATCCGACGGGCGCAAGGGCATCCGCAACGTCGTGGCGATCGCCTACCTCGTGGAGTGCGCCCGGCACGTGGCCGAGACGATCGCCCGGCCGTTCGAGGACCAGGACGTCCACGCGATCGGCTTCCCGGGCTGCTATCGCAACCGGTACGGCTTCGACATCATGAGCCGTCTCTGCACGCACCCGAACGTGGGTGCGGTGCTGCTCTGCTCCCTGGGCTGCGAGAGCTTCGACCGCTCGGGCCTCCGGGCGGCGATCGAGGCGACCGGCCGGCCGGTCGAGACCCTCGTGATCCAGGCGGCGGGCGGCACGCGCAAGACGGTCGAGGCCGGCCGCGCCTGGGTGCGCGAGGTGCTCGCCGAACTCGAGGCGCAGCCGACCGTGCCCATGGGCCTCGACGAGCTCACGGTCGGCACGATCTGCGGCGGCTCGGATGCCACCTCGGGCCTCACCGCCAACCCCGCCATGGGCCGTTGCTTCGACCTCCTCGTCCAGGCGGGGGCGCGCTGCATCTTCGAGGAGACGGGCGAGCTCATCGGCTGCGAGCAGCACATGGCGAGCCGTGCGGTGACCCCCGAGCTCGGGGCCGCGATCGTCGCGGCGGTCGAGAAGGCCGCCCGCTACTACAAGGTGCTCGGGCAATCCTCCTTCGCGCCGGGCAACGCCGAGGGCGGGCTCACCACGATCGAGGAGAAGTCGATGGGGGCCTACGCCAAGTCGGGCTCTTCGCCGATCGTGGGCCTGATCAAACCGGGCGACTACCCACCCACGGGCGGGCTCTACCTCATGGACGTGGTACCGGACGGCGAGCCGCGCTTCGGGTTCCCGAACATCAACGACAACGTGGAGATCGCCGAACTCGTCGCCTCGGGCAGCCAGGTGATCCTGTTCTCGACCGGCCGCGGCTCGGTCGTGGGCTCGGCGATCGCCCCGGTCATCAAGGTCTGCGCCAACCCGGCGACCTATCGGCGAATGGAAGAGGACATGGACGTCGATGCCGGGCGGATCCTCGAGGGGCGCGCCACGCTCGACGAGGTGGGCCGCGAGATCCTGGCCTTGATCGAGAAGGTGGCTTCGGGCGAGCGGACCAAGAGCGAGCTCTTGGGCCACCGCGAGTTCATCATGGGCTACAAGCAGTTCGAGCCCACCGGCCCCTCCTGCCTGCCGCGCGCGGCGTGAACCGCGACCGCGCTAGAGCGGCCCGGCAGCGAGTTTGCGGAGCGCCGGGCGGTCGGGGAAGTCGTCGAGCCGGCCGGTCGAACAGCCGCCGAATGCCAGGAGCTTCGAGGGTAGGCCCGGGAGGACGAGCCGTGCGCCCACGGCCTCGAGCCGCCGGGCGATCCCGGGCTCCTCGCTCTCGAGCTCGACGGCGCCCGGAAGCCAACTCTCGCGGACCGGCACGCCGCCCGCGGCGACCACCGCCGTAAAACGGGCCTCGGGCGGGGTCGCAGCCGGGAAGAAGGCGGTGAACCGACCGGTGCGCTCGGGGTCGGCCGCGGCGTGCAGCAGGAGCGCAAGGGCGAGCGCGCAGACCACCACGGCTGTGGCGAGCAGCGCTGCGGTGGCGACGAGATGCAGCGAAACTGCGCCCGTGTCCGCCTCCCCGCTCGTCTTGACGCCGGTCATGGCCGGATCCTAGCTCGCCCCGGCTCCTTGGGAAGCCCGAACGAGACGGAGCAACGCATGGCGGGAAGGCTCGAGGGCAAGACGGCGTTGGTCACCGCGGCGGGTCAGGGCATCGGCCGGGCGATCGCCTCTCTGTTCGCCGCCGAGGGCGCGCAGGTCCTCGCGACCGACCTCGACCCCGAGAAGCTCGAGGGCCTCGCGGGCTGCCGGAAGGCCAGGCTCGACGTGCTGGACGCGGCGGCGATCGAGGCCTTGATCGGCCGCGAGGGGCCGTTCGACGTGCTGGCGAATTGCGCGGGCTTCGTCCATCACGGCACGATCCTCGACTGCTCCGAGGACGATTTCGACTTCACCATGAACTTGAACGTCCGCTCGATGTACCGGGTGACCAAAGCCGTGCTGCCGGGCATGCTCGCCAAAGGCCGCGGCTCGATCGTCAACATCGCCTCGGTCGCCTCGAGCGTGAAGGGCCTTCCCAACCGGTTCATCTACGGCACGAGCAAGGCCGCGGTGATCGGGCTCACCAAGGCGGTGGCCGCCGACTTCGTGACCCGCGGCATCCGCTGCAACGCGATCTGCCCCGGGACCATCGACACGCCGTCCTTGCAGGAGCGGATGCGCGCCCAGGGCGACTACGAGAAGGCCCGCGCGGCCTTCGTCGCCCGCCAGCCGATGGGCCGGCTCGGCACGCCCGAGGAGGTCGGCTGGCTCGCCGTCTACCTCGCCTCGGACGAGAGCGCCTTCACCACCGGTTCGATCCACATCGTCGACGGCGGCATCACCATGTAGCCGCGACCATGGGGCCGCGGGACCCGCAGGGGCCCCTTGCGGGCGGCTTTCGGATCGGCTGATCTCGCGAGCATGCAGCGCCCGCAGCGCGTCCGGCCGACCGCGATCCGGAGGGTGTGGCTCCTCCTCGGCCTGCTGTTGGGGCTCGCCGAGCCGGTGGCGGCAGGCGAGCCCGCGGGCCCCGTGCTCGTGATCGAGATCGACGGGGCGATCGGCGTCGCCTCGGCCGAGTTCCTCGACAAGGCCCTCTCGGAGGCGCGCGCCCGGGACGCGCCGGCGCTCGTGCTGCGGCTCGACACGCCGGGCGGCCTCGTGACCTCGACCCGGGTCATGATCAAGGCGATCCTCGGCTCGTCGACGCCCGTCATCCTCTGGGTGGCGCCCTCCGGTGCCCGGGCGGCGAGTGCCGGGACCTATCTGAGTTACGCGGCCCACGTCACGGCCATGGCCCCGGGCACGCATCTCGGGGCCGCCACACCGATCGCCCTCGGCGCCCCGCCCGCGCCGCCGCGCGAGCCCGGCCGCGACGGCGAGCGGCCGCCGCCCGGCGACGCGGCCGAGCGCAAGGCCATCAACGATGCGATCGCCTACCTGCGCTCGCTCGCCCAGCTCAGAGGTCGCAACGCCGAATGGGCCGAGGAAGCGGTCGAGAAGGCGGCCACGCTCACCGCCGAGGAGGCCGCCGCACGCGGCGTCGTCGACCTCCTCGCGGGCACGATCGAGGAGCTGCTCGACAAAGCGCACGGCCGGACGGTCAAGATGGCCGAGGGCGAGCGGGTCCTGAACCTGAAGGGCCGGCCGGTCGAGAGCCTCGACGCGGGGCTGCGGCTGCGCGTGCTGCAGGCGATCGCCGACCCGAACATCGCCTTCATCCTGCTCCTGGTCGGCGTCTACGGGATCCTCTTCGAGTTCTGGAACCCCGGCACTTTCGTCCCCGGCATCGTCGGCGGCATCTCGCTCTTCCTGGCGCTCGCCGCCTTGAGCGTGCTCCCGGTGCAGATGGCGGGGGTGGCGCTCCTCCTCCTGGGCGTGGCGCTCATGGTGGCCGAGGCCTTCACCCCCGGCATCGGGATCCTGGGCCTGGGCGGGCTCGCGGCGTTCGCCGCTGGCGCCCTCTTCCTGTTCGACCCGGCGGCCGCCGACTTCGATCTGCGCATCGCACTGCCGGTGGTGATCGCCGCCACGGGCGTGAGCGCGCTCCTTCTGATGGGTGTGCTCGGCGCCGCCATGGGCGCTCGCCGACGCAAGGTCGTGAGCGGTGCGGAGGCGATGCTCGGTGCCGAGGGCGAGGTCGTCGCCTGGGACGGCGGCGAGGGGCGGGTCCGGATCCTGGGCGAGGTCTGGGCGGCGCGCGCGGCCCGGCCGCTGCCGCCCGGGACACCCGTGCGGGTCACCGAACGCAAGGGGCTCGTCCTGACCGTGGAGCCGATCGCGGAGGAACGCTCGTGAGGATCGACCTCGTCTCGGATCTGGTCGCGACCGGCCTGCCGCTGGTCGCGATCCTCGTGATCCTGGCCTATTCCTTCCGGATCCTCCGTGAATACGAGCGGGGTGTGGTGTTCATGCTCGGCCGGTTCTGGAAGGTCAAAGGACCCGGCCTCGTGATCGTGATCCCGCTCGTCCAGCAGCTCGTCCGGGTGGATCTCAGGACCCGCGTGCTGGACGTGCCGAGCCAGGACGTGATCAGCCGCGACAACGTCTCGGTCAAGGTCAACGCCGTGGTCTACTACCGCGTGCTCGACCCGGAGAGGGCGATCATCAACGTGGTCGACTTCGACGAGGCGACGAGCCAGCTCGCCCAGACCACGCTGCGCTCGGTCCTGGGCCAGCACGAACTCGACGAGATGCTGGCCGAGCGCGACAAGCTCAACGCCGACATCCAGCGGATCCTCGATGCCCAGACCGACGCTTGGGGGATCAAGGTCTCGAACGTGGAGCTCAAGCACGTCGATCTCAACGAGAGCATGATCCGCGCGATCGCCAAGCAGGCCGAGGCGGAGCGGCTGCGGCGCGCCAAGGTGATCGACGCGGAGGGCGAGCTGCAGGCCGCCGAGAAGCTCGCGCAAGCGGCCGAGATCTTGAGCCAGCGGCCGGAGGCGATGCAGCTCCGCTATCTCGGCACGCTCCTCCAGATCGCGTCCGAGCGGTCGAACACGATCGTCTTCCCGCTGCCGGGGGAGCTGCTGGCCGGGCTCGCCGGCCGGGCCAAGGCGGCGGGCTGAGGGCCCGGGCTCACTCGGCCGCGGTCGCCACGGTTCGTTCGGGTTCGAGCGGGACCGGGATCCGCTCGGCCACGAGCTCGAAGGCGCGCACCGGGTGCTCGCGGCCGCGTGCCCAGAGCGTGCCGATCTCGGCGAAGCGGAACGCGCTCTGCGTCTCGCCGACGATCGCCTCGCTCACGACGATCGCGACTTCCTTGCCCTCCTCGAGCCGGTCGCGGGCGAGCTCCATGAGCCGCTGCGCGAGGTTCACCGTGTCGCCCACGACCGTGTAGTCGAGCCGGCCCGGAGCGCCGATGTTGCCGACCAGAAGGGGCCCCCGATGCAGGCCGATCCGCAGCCGGAACATCGGCTCGCCGCGCTCGCGCTTGCGGGCGTTGTCGGCCTCGATCGCCCGGCGGATCGCGAGTGCCGTCCGACAGGCGCGCAGTCCGCGGTTCTTGATCTTCTCGGGCGCGCCCCAGAAGGCGAGCATCCCGTCGCCCAGATATTTGTCGACCGTGCCGCCCTCTTCTTCGACGCAGCGGGCCAAGAGCGCGAAATGCTCGTTCAACAGCCGTGCCACCTCGGCCGGCGGCAGGCTCTCGGCGAGTGCCGTGAAGCCTTGGATGTCCGTGAACATGACCGCGAGGTCGCGCTCGCGCGAGGGCACGGCGTCCGGCCGGCCGGCGCGCACCAGGCGCTCGACCAGACTCTTCGGCACGTAGGTGGCGAAGGCCTTCAAGGTCGCGAGCATCGCGTTGAAGGCGCGCGAGAGGGCGTCGAGCTCGGCGATCCGGCTCGCCGGCAGGGGTGCGAGCGCGTCCAGATCGAGGCTCGAGACCCGCTCGACCGCCTCGGTGACGCGGGCCACGGGCCGAGCCAGCCGGCGGCCGATCGCCACCGCCACGACCACGGCGACCAGCGCGATGGCCACCGCGGCGAGCGCGAACAGCCGCAGCGGCATCAGGACCGGATGGATCAGCATCTCCGGCACGACCAGGCCCACGACCCAGGGGCGCTCGCCGAAGCCCTCGACCTCCTTGAAGAGGACGAGCTCGGCTGCCCCGCCCGCCACCACCCGCACCACCTGGACCCGCTGCTCGCGGGCGGTCGGGTAGCTCGCGAGCGGCTCGCCGGCGGCGAGATCGCGCAGGGCGCGATCGGCGAAGCGCTCGACCGGGACGAGCGGCTCGTGGCGGCTGCCGATCGGGACGAGGCGCAGGAGGGGATGGGCGAGGACCCGATCGCCGCCCCAGAGCACGAAGGCCCGCGTCTCGCCGCCGCCCGAGAGTTCGTCGACCAGGGTGGAGAGGCGCCCGACGCTGATCCCGGCCGCCACCACCGCGACCAGCACGCCCTCGCGGCGGACCGCGTGCAGGGCGAAGAGGACGGCCTCGCCGAGCCGCCCGCCGAAGACGGGTTCGGCCCAGACGACGCCCGGGGCGTCGCGGGCGAGGGCGAGACGCCGCTCGATCATCGGATCGCGGCCGAGACCCGCGGGTTGGGCGAACGTCTCCACCCGGCCGTCGGGTCGGCGCAGCACGCCGCGCACGCTGCCCGTGTCGAGGGTCACCCCGATCCCGGTGAGTTGGGCGTGACCGGCCAGGAGCGCGCGCAGCACGGGCTCCAGAGCGGCATCGTCGTCGGGCGCGAGGTGGCCCTCTTCGAGCAGCCGGGCGAGGCCTGCGACGTCCTGCTCGGCCTGCTCGAGATGCTGGCGCAACCCGCGCTCGAGGCCGCCGATCGCCTGGACCGCCCGCTCGGCCAGGAGATCGCGGGTGAGGTCACGGACCACGAGCCAGCCGACGACCGCCGCGGCGGCGACCCCGGCCAGCACGATCCCGCCCAAGGCGGCGGCCAGGAG
>JAILZQ010000035.1 GCA_023512415.1 Geminicoccaceae bacterium
GGTCGGCGCCGACCGGCTCCGTGGCCAGCGAAGGCCGAGCGATCGCCGCCGAGCTGCTCGCCCGCCGCCCGGGCGGTGCGGCGACCGTCTGACGGCTGCGGCGCGGTCGGGCCCGGCGCGCCGCTCAGAGGGTTTTGGCGCGCTCGCGCAGGAGGAATTTCTGGATTTTGCCGGTCGAGGTCTTGGGCAATGGCCCGAAGACGATGGTCCGCGGTACCTTGTAATGGGCGATCTCGTTGCGGCAGTGGGCGATCAGGTCTTCCGCTGTGGTCCGCGACCCCTCTTTGAGGGTCACGAAGGCGCAGACCGACTCACCCCACTTCTCGTCGGGCTTGGCGACCACCGCCGCCTCGAGGACGTCCGGGTGCCGGTAAAGCGCGCCCTCGACCTCGATCGACGAGACGTTCTCGCCGCCCGTGATGATGATGTCCTTCGAGCGATCCTTGATCTCGAGGTAGCCGTCCGGATGCACGACCGCGAGATCGCCCGAATGGAACCAGCCCCCCACCAGCGCCTCCTGCGTGGCGGTCGGGTTCTTGAGGTAGCCGCGCATCACGATGTTGCCGCGGAACATCACCTCGCCGAGCGTGGCACCGTCGCGCGGGACGGGCCGGAGTGTCGCCGGATCGAGCACGTCGAGCTCCTCGAGGACCGGGTAGCGCACACCCTGGCGCGCGAGGCGCTCGGCGCGGGCGCGTGGATCGAGGGCCTCCCAGGCCGGCTGCGGCTCGCAGACCACCGCGGGCCCGTAGACCTCGGTCAATCCGTAGACGTGGGTCACCTCGATCCCGAGGGCGGCCATGCGCTCGAGCACGGCAGCCGGCGGTGCCGCGGCCGCCGTCATCATCCGAACCTTCTGCGAGAACGGGCGGCGCGCTTCGGGCGGCGCGTTGACGATCATGCCCATGACGATCGGCGCGCCGCAGAGATGGGTGACGCCGTGCTCGGCGAACGCCCGGAAAATCGTCTCCGAGCTCACCTTCCGCAGGCAAACGTGGGTGCCCCCCTGGAGGGTCACGGTCCAGGGGAAGCACCAGCCGTTGCAATGGAACATCGGCAGCGTCCAGAGATAGACCGGTGCCTTGGGCAGGCTCCAGACGAGAACGTTACCGATCGCGTTCAGATAGGCGCCGCGATGGTGGTAGACGACGCCTTTCGGGTTGCCGGTGGTGCCCGAAGTGTAGTTGAGCGCGATCGCCTGCCACTCGTCCTCGGGAAGCCGGGGTGCGAAGGACGGATCGCCTTCGGCGAGCAGGGTTTCGTAGTCGAGCTCGCCGAGCCGCTCACCGCCCGGTCCCTCGCGGTCGACGATGTCGACCACGAGCGGCTTGCGTGCCGATCGGGCGAGCGCCTCCCGGACGACCGGCGCGAATTCGGTGTCCGTGAGCAGGACCTCGGCCTCGCCGTGCTCGAGGATGAACGCGATCGTCCCCGGGTCGAGCCGCGTGTTGAGCGCGTTGAGCACGGCGCCGGCCATCGGCACGCCGAAATGCGCTTCGAGCAGGGCCGGGACGTTCGGCGCCATCACGGCGACCGTGCGGCCGGGCCGCACGCCGCGTCGGACGAGCGCCGAGGCGAGCCGTCGGCAACGCTCGCGCAGCCCGCGATAGTCGAGCCGCAGGTCGCCGTGTACGACCGCGAGCGCGTCCGGATGGACGTCGGCCGTGCGCTCGAGGAACAGGATCGGGGTCAAGGGCGCGTGGTTGGCCTCGCAACGATCGAGGCCGATCGCGAAGATCCCCTCCTCCGCGTAGCGGTTCGCTCCGGGCATGGACCCTCCCCTCCGATCCTGCCGCCGCCCTCCTTTCTCCGAACGGGCGGCGGTCGCCGTCGCATGTCGCACCCCCGAGCTCCGGGTCAAGTCGCCACCGGCCGCCCGCTTGCCGGCCCCTTGTGACCCCGACTATGAGGCGATATCCGGGTTGAAGATTTCTACCGAATGGAGAGGGCTGCCATGGACCGTGCAACCGAGAGAGGCCCGCTCGTGCCGGTGCTGTTGGCCGGCGGCTCCGGCACGCGCCTCTGGCCGGTCAGCCGGGCGGCTTTTCCCAAGCATCTGGTCGAGCTCGTCGGTGAGGAGTCGCTCCTCCAGGCGACGGCCCGGCGGGTCCTCCGCGCGGCACCGGCCGAACGCGTCGTGACGATCGCCGCCGCGGGACAGGCCGTCCTGGTCCGTCGCCAGCTCGCCGAGATCGACGGGGCCCTTTTGCGCCACCTCTTGCTCGAGCCCGAGCCCCGCAACACGGCCGCTGCCGTCGGGTTGGCGGCGCGCCACGCCGCCGCACGGATCGCCGCGAATGCCATTCTTTGGGTCTGTCCTTCCGACCATCTGATCCGCGCGCCCGGTGTGCTGCTCGACGCCCTCGAGCGGGCCCTGCGGCTGGCCGCGGCCGGCCGGATCGTCACCTTCGGCATCGCGCCGAGCCGTCCCGAGACGGGCTTCGGCTGGATCGCCCGCGGCGAGCCGCTGGAGGTGCCGGGGGCCTTCACCGTGCGGCGATTCGTCGAGAAACCTCCCCGGGCGGAGGCCGAAGCCATGCTGGCGGCCGGTGGGCACGACTGGAACAGCGGCATGTTCGTGATGCGGGCCGACGTCCTGCTCGACGAGCTCGGTCGCTTCGAGCCCGACCTCGCCCGTGATCTCGAAGCCGTCGAGGCGAGCCATCGCACGAACCCCGACGGTGTGCTCGACGCCGGGCTGTTCGCCCGTCTCCCCTCGCTGCCGATCGACAAGGCGGTGATGGAGCGTTCGGCACGGATGGCGGTCGTGCCCTGCGACCCGGGCTGGTCCGATGTCGGTTCCTGGCACGCGCTCTGGGAGCTCATGGGCAAGGACCCGCACGGCAACGTGGCGGTCGGCGACGTGGCGCTCGCCGGAGCCCACGACAATCTCGTCAAGGCCGATCATCGGCTGGTGGCGCTCGCCGGGGTCCGCGGCCTCGCGGTCATCGAGACGGCCGATGCGATCCTGGTCGCCGACCGCACGGACGGCGAGGCGGTCAAGCAGCTCGTCGCGACGCTCGCCGGGGCCGGCAGGAGAGAGACCGTCTGCCACGCCCGCGAGGTGCGGCCGTGGGGCGGCTTCACGACGCTGTTGCGGCGCCCCGGCCTGCAGATCCGCGAGGTCGAGGTCGACCCGCTCGCCGGGCTCACGCTGCAGCGGCACGCCGGCCGCGACGAGCATTGGCTCGTGGTGAGCGGGCGCGCCTCGGTCCGTCTCGGCGACCGGCAGCTCGCGCTCGGACCGGGCGAATGGCTCGAGGTCCGTCGGGGCGTGCTGCACCGCTTGGCGAACGCCGGACGCGACCCTCTCCGCGTGGTCGAGATCCAGCTCGGCGACGTCCTCGACGAAAGCGCGACCGAGCGCCTCGCCCCCGAGTGAGGTCATCGGCCGGAATCGACGCGACGGCCGGGCTCGGCTAGATCCGGGGCGACGCCGCATGGGCGCCCCGACCGTCCGCCGTCCCCAGCGAGCGAGCGATGAGAGACCCGGAGTTCCACCGCATCCGCCGCCTGCCGCCCTACGTGTTCGCCGAAGTCAATCAGATGAAGGCGAAGGCGCGCGCCGCCGGCCGCGACATCATCGACCTCGGCATGGGCAATCCCGACAGCCCCACACCCCGCCACATCGTCGACAAGCTGATCGAGACCGCGCGCGATCCCAAGGCCCACCGCTATTCGACCTCGCGTGGCATCCCGGGGCTGCGGCGGGCGCTGGCCGGCTACTATGCGCGCCGTTTCGGCGTCCGGCTCGACCCGGAAACCGAGGTCTGCGTCACGCTGGGTTCGAAAGAGGGCCTCGCCAACCTGGCCCAGGCGATCACCGCCCCGGGGGACACGATCCTCGTCCCCAACCCCGCCTACCCGATCCATCCCTACGGCTTCATGATCGCCGGGGCGGCGATCCGACACGTCCCGTTCGGCCCCGGCATCGATCTCGTCGCCGAGTTCGCCCACGCCTACGAGCACACGGTTCCGGCGCCGTCGGTGATGGTGCTGAATTTCCCGTCCAACCCGACGGCGCTCACCTGCGATCTCGCCTTCTACAAAGAAGCCGTGCGCTTCGCGCGCGAGCGCGAGATGTTCATCCTCGCGGACATCGCCTACGCCGAGATCTGGTTCGAGGGGCCACCACCCCCATCGATCCTCGAGGTCGAAGGAGCCAAGGAGGTGGCGGTCGAGTTCAGCTCGCTCTCCAAGACCTACTCGATGCCCGGCTGGCGGATCGGCTTCGCCGCCGGCAATCCCCGGCTCATCGGCGCTCTCGCCCGGATCAAGTCGTACCTCGACTACGGCGCCTTCACCCCCATCCAGGTGGCGGCCACGGCTGCCCTCAACGGTCCGCAGGACTGCGTCGAGCAGCTCCGCAACCTTTATCGGGAGCGGCGCGACGTCTTGGTGGACGGGCTCAACAAAGCGGGTTGGCCGGTGCCGCGGCCCACGGCGTCGATGTTCGTTTGGGCGCCCCTGCCCGAGCCGATGCGGTCGATGGGCTCGCTGGCCTTCGCCAAGCTGCTGCTCGAGGAGGCGGAGGTGGCGGTCGCACCGGGGATCGGCTTCGGCGAGTACGGCGAGGGACACGTGCGCATGGCTTTGGTCGAGAACAAGCACCGGCTGCGCCAGGCGGTCCGCTCGATCCGCGCCGTGCTCGCGCGGCACGGGGTGAGCCCGCCGCAGCGCGCCAAGACCGCGGCACTCGCGGTGGCCTGAGCCATGGGTGAGCCGCTGCGCGTCGGGATCGCCGGGCTCGGTACGGTCGGCTGCGGCGTCGTCGATCTCCTGCAGCGCAACCAGGAGCTCCTGGCGCGTCGCACCGGTCGGCCGATCCGGCTCGTCGCGGTCTCGGCCCGCGATCGGGGCCGGCCCCGGCCGGTCGCGCTCGACGGGCTGCGCTGGCACGGCGACGCGCGGGCCCTCGCCGAGGATCCCGAGATCGACGTGGTGTGCGAGCTGATCGGCGGTGCCGAGGGCATCGCTCTCGAGCTCGCGCGCCGCACTTTGGCCGGCGGCCGACACCTGGTCACCGCCAACAAGGCGATGCTGGCCCACCACGGCGCGGAGCTGGCGCGGCTCGCCGAGGCGCGCGAGGTGGCGCTCGGCTTCGAGGCGGCGGTCGCCGGTGGCATCCCGATCGTCAAAGCGCTCCGCGAAGGCCTCGCCGCCAACCGCGTCCGCCGGATCTACGGGATCCTCAACGGGACCTCGAACTACATCCTCACGGTGATGCGCGAGAGCGGGCGCGATTTCGCCGAGGTGCTCGCCGAGGCCCAAGCCTTGGGCTACGCGGAGGCCGACCCGAGCTTCGACGTCGACGGCATCGACGCGGCCCACAAGCTCGCGCTGTTGGCGGCCTTGGCCTTCGGCGGCCGACCGCGCTTCGATGCCATCCACGTCGAGGGGATCCGCCACGTGGCGGCGGCCGACATCGCCTATGCCGACGAGCTCGGCTACCGGATCAAGCTGTTGGGTGTGGCCCGGATGACCGAGGCCGGCCTCGAGCAGCGGTTGCATCCCTGCATGGTTCCGAAGGACGCGCCGATCGCCCAGGTCGAGGGCGTGTTCAACGGAATCGTGGTGGAGGGCGAGGACGCCGGCGTCGTGGTTCTGGAAGGCCGTGGCGCCGGCGCCGGTCCCACGGCCTCGGCGGTGGTGGCCGACCTGATCGACATCGCCCGGGGCTTGCGCTTGCCGGTCTTGGGTGTGCCCGCGGCGATGCTCGCCGACCACCGTTCGGCGCCGATGAGCACGCATCGCGGCAGCTATTACATTCGCCTCATGGTCGTCGACCGACCGGGCGTGCTCGCCGACATCGCGGCCGTCCTGCGCGACCACGAGGTCTCGATCGAGGCGCTGATCCAGCGCGCGCGCAACCCCGGACAAGCGGTGCCCATCGTCTTGACCTCGCACGAGACGACCGAGGCGGCGATGAGCGCGGCGCTGGCCCGCATCGGCAGCCTCGCGGCCGTTCTGGAGCCGCCCCGGATGATCCGTATCGAGCGGCCCTGAGCCGCCGAGCAGAACGCGCGATCGGCGCAGGGAGGGGGAGAGGATGGACGAGTACCAGATGAGCGATCGGAACCTGGCGCTCGACAGCGTCCGGGTGACCGAGGCGGCGGCGCTCGCGAGCGCGCGGCTCATGGGACGGGGTGACGAGAAGGCGGCCGACCAGGCGGCGGTCGATGCGATGCGCCGGGCGCTCAACGTGCTCGAGATCGACGGCACGGTGGTGATCGGCGAGGGCGAGCGTGACGAGGCGCCGATGCTCTACATCGGCGAGAAGGTCGGCACCGGCCGCGGGCCCAAGGTCGACATCGCCCTCGACCCGCTCGAGGGGACCACGATCACCGCGAAGGGCGGCTCCAATGCCATCTCGTGCCTCGCCATGGCGTCGGCCGGCGGCTTCCTGAACGCCCCCGACGTCTACATGGACAAGCTCGCGGTCGGTGGCGGCTTGCCGCCCGGGCTCATCGACATCACCAAGCCGCCGGCCTGGAACCTGGGCCGCCTCGCCGAGGCCAAGGGTGTGGCGGTCGAGGATCTCGTCGTCCTCATCCTCGACCGGCCGCGGCATCAAGAGCTGATCGCCGCGGTCCGCGCCGCGGGGGCGCGCATCCGGCTCATCAGCGACGGCGACGTGGCCGGCGTGATCGCCACGGCCCGCCCCGAGAGCGGCATCGACATCTACATGGGGATCGGCGGGGCGCCCGAAGGGGTGCTCGCGGCGGCCGCGCTGCGCTGCATCGGCGGCCAGTTCCAGGGACGGCTCGTGTTCCGCAACGACGACGAGCGGGCGCGGGCCCGACGGCTCGGCATCACCGACCTCGACCGGGTCTACGATCTCGAGGACCTCGCCAAAGGCGACGTCACCTTCGCCGCGACCGGGGTGACCGACGGGACCATGCTCAAAGGCGTCAAACGGATCGGCCAGAAGATCGTGACGCAGTCGATCGTGATGCGCTCCAAGACCGGGACCGTCCGGCTGATCGAGGCCGAACACAACCTCTCGCGCAAGGCCGGGGTCGTCCCGCACTTCGCCCGCTGAGCGGGGTCGGGGGTGATCGTCGAAGGCACCGTCTCGGGGCGGAGCTGGCGGCTGCGGCCTGCGGATCCGGCGAGGAGTGCGGCGATCGCGCAACGGCACGGGCTGCCGGAGATCCTGGGCCGCGTCCTCGCGGGTCGGGGGATCGAGCCCGGCGAGGTTCCGAACTTCCTCGAGCCCCGGCTCAAGGACGTGCTGCCCGACCCCTCGCACCTGGCCGATCTCGACCGGGTCGCGGCCCGGCTCGCCGATGCCGTGGTGGCGAGCGAGCGGGTCGGGATCGTCGGCGATTACGACGTCGACGGTGCCACCTCGACCGCGCTCGCCGCGAGCTGGCTCGCGGCCCTTGGCATCGCGGCCGAGATCGTCGTCCCGGACCGCCTGGCGGACGGCTACGGCGCCAACCCCGCGATCCTCCGGCGGCTCGCCGACGCGGGCTGCCGGCTCGTCCTCACCCTCGACAACGGAACGAGCGCCTTCGAAGCCTTGGCCTTCGCCGCGGCGCAGGGCCTCGAAGTGATCGTCGTCGATCATCACGCCGCCGAGCACGAGCTGCCTCCCGCCTACGGCATCGTCAATCCGAACCGAGCCGATCAATCGAGCCCGCTCGGCCATCTCGCCGCCGTGGGCGTCACCTTCGTCGTGCTCGCCGCCGCCGCGCGCGAGCTGCGTCGCCGCGGCTTCGCCCGGCCGCTCCCCGACCTGCTCTCGCTGCTCGACTTGGTGGCGCTCGGTACGGTCTGCGACGTGGTCCCGCTCGACGGTGTGAATCGCGCGCTGGTCCGCCAGGGTCTTAAGGTGGCGGCGCGCGGGACCCGTCCCGGCCTCGTCGCGCTCGCCCGCGCGGCCGGGATCGAGACGGTCGAGCAGAGCTGGCATCTGAGCTTCCTCTTGGGGCCGAGGCTCAATGCCGGGGGGCGGCTCGGTGAGCCGATGCTCGCCACTCGTCTCTTGCTCGCTACGGAGCCTGCCGAGGCCGCCGCCCTCGCGAGCCGGCTGAACGAGCTCAACGGGCGCCGCCAAGCGCTCGAGCGTTCCTTGATCGCGGCGGCCGAGGCCGCCGTCCAGCCGCAGCTCGATCGGGACGCGCCGATCCTGCTCGCGACCGGCGAGGCTTGGCATCCGGGCGTGCTCGGGATCGTCGCGAGCCGGCTCGTCGAGCGCTTCGGCCGACCGGCCTTCGTGGTCGGCATCCAAGACGGGGTCGCGAAGGGCTCGGGCCGGTCGGTAGCCGGCGTCGATCTGGGGGCTCTGGTCATCGCCGCCAAGCGAGCGGGCCTCCTCCGCGAGGGCGGCGGGCACGCCATGGCCGCCGGTATCACCACGAGCGTCGATCGGCTGGCCGCGTTCGCGGCGTTCGCCGCGGAGAGGATCGGCCCGATCGGGCTCGTGGAGCCCGAGCCGCTCGAGCTCGACGGCGCGCTCGCCGTGGCCGGTGTGACGCCCGATCTGGCCCAGGCGCTCGACCGGCTGGCGCCGTTCGGGCCCGGCAACGCCGAGCCGCGCTTCTGCCTGACCGACGCGCGGATCGTCGAGCTCCGGGAAGTGGGCCGCGGCCATCTCGCCTGTGTGATCGCCGGAGCGGCGGCGGGCCGGATCCGCGGCATCGCCTTCCGGGCCGGCCAGGGCGCGCTCGCGGGCGCGCTCGCGCGTCGCGGCGAGGCGCTGCGCCTCGCCGGCCGGGTGAAATTCGAGCGGTGGCGCGGCGAGGCCCGCGTCAGCTTCGAGATCGAGGACGCCGCACCGGGCTGAGCGCGAAGGCGACGGTCCCGTTCTTGATTTCGGCGGGCGGGATCCCTAAACCCAGGGCGGGGTCCCCATCGTCTAGAGGTCAGGACACCACCCTTTCAAGGTGGGAACACGGGTTCGAGTCCCGTTGGGGACGCCAAAGCCTCGTCTCGAGGTTCGCGAGGAGGCGCCCGGTCCGGCCCGGCCGTGCGGCGATGGGGCCTGCGCCGGTTCCGCGCGTCGCGGCCCCCGGATCGTCCCGAGCCGGCGGGTCGAGGTTCGACGGCCCGGTCCGAGGTGACGGCTCGCCGGGCGCCACGCCGCCGGCTATCTCGCTTCGCTGAAGGTCGCCCCTTCCCGCAGGGCCGAAATGCCCACGATGTGGTGAGCGATGGAGCTTTCGACCGCGGCCGCGTTGCTGGTGTTCGTCGGGCTCAACCTGCTCGCCGCCCTGTCCGGTGCCTATTTCCGTCCGGGGGCTTGGTATCGAACGCTCGTGAAGCCCGCCTGGCAGCCGCCGGACCGGCTGTTCGGCCCGGTCTGGGCCGGGCTCTATCTGGCCAACGCCGTCGCCGGCTGGCTGGTCTGGCAAAGGGCCGGCCTCGGCACGGCGATGCTCGTCTATCTCGTGAGCCTCGCCCTCAATGCCGGTTGGTCCGCGATCTTCTTCGGGTTGCGGCGGATCGACGGGGCGCTCGTGTGGATCGTCCTCCTCTGGCTGTCGATCCTCGCCCAAATCCTCCTTTTCTGGCCGGTCTCGAAGCTCGCGGCAGTCCTTCTCCTGCCCTATCTCGCCTGGGTCACCTTCGCCGCTGCGCTGAACGCGGTCCTTTGGCGACTGAACCCCTCGCCGGTCGGGGGGCGGTGAGCGCGCCGAACGGCGTCCCAGCGAACGACCACGGCTGGCGGGACCGGCCGAGGTCGCCTATCTCGACCGCGGGGGCGACGCGGGTCGCCCGGTTGGGTGGGGTTGTCGATGGCCGGGCTCGAGGTCGCGATCCTTCCGGTCACACCGTTCGAGCAGAATTGCACGGTCCTCTACGACGACCGGAGCCGGCGCGGGGTGGTGATCGACCCCGGCGGCGAGGTCGATCGCATCGCCGGGCTCGTGGCCGAGCGCGGGATCACGGTCGAGCGGATCCTCCTCACCCACGGCCACATCGATCACGCCGCCGGCGCAGCGGGGCTCAAGGCCACCCTCGAGCGACCGATCCTGTCGGCGAAGGCGGGTCCGATCCCGGTGCCCATCGAAGGGCCGCACGAAGCCGATCGGTTCCTTCTCGAGGGCCTCGAGCAGCAAGGCCGCATGTACGGGATCGCCGGGGCGCGCAACGTCACGCCCGATCGTTGGCTCGTGGAGGGTGAGCAGGTTCGGATCGCCGATCACCTCTTCGACGTTCTGCACTGCCCCGGGCACACGCCCGGCCATGTCGTGTTCTTCAGCGCCGAGCTGCGCCTTCTCGTGGCCGGCGACGTGCTGTTCCGCGGCTCGATCGGCCGCACCGACTTCCCCTACGGTGATCACGAGGCGCTGCTCGGCGCGATTCGCGACAAGGTCTACCCCTTGGGAGACGACGTGACCGTGCTCTGCGGGCACGGTCCGGGCACGACGATCGGCCGAGAGCGCCGCAGCAACCCGTTCGTGCGCGGCTGAGGCGCCAGATCAGCCCCGCGCGAAGATCGGGTGCACGACCCGGTCGCCGATCGCGATCCCGAGCCGCCGGGCACTGCCGCCCGCGATCTCCAGGACCGCGCGCACCGGATAGCGGGAGGGGATCGGCTCTTCCGAGAGCGGCGTCGCGTTCTCGTGGAGGTGGCGGATCACGCCGTCCGCGGCGATGAACAGCATGTCGAGCGGGATCAGCGTGTTGCGCATCCAGAAGGCCACTTCCTGCTCGGCACCGAAGTCGAACAGCATCCCGTGCCGCTCGGGCAGGCTCTTGCGGAACATGAGCCCGCGGGCGTGCTCGTCGGGGGTGATCGCGAGTTCCACCGTGAAGGCCACGGGTCCGCTCCGGGTGAGGATCGCGAGCGTGTCCGTCCGTTCGCGGGGGCGCTGCGCGCGGGCCGGCCGGCCCGCGAGTACCGCGACGGCGGGGGCGAGGACGAGGGCGCGACGGATCGGAGCAGGCAACGGTCGGCTCGGCTGCGGCACGGCGCGTGCGGCACTCAGCTCGCGACCGCGATCTTCGCTTCGGTCGGCACCGGCGCGCGCAGGGACTGCAACACCACGCAGTAGCGCTCGGTCAGCGCGAGCAGCCGCTCGAGCTGCTCGGGGGTCGCATCCGTATCGAGCTCGAAGCCGAGGCGGATCGCCCGGAACCCGACCGGTGCCGCCTTGTCGACCCCGAGCGTACCGCGGAAGTCGAGGTCGCCCTCGACCCGCACGCGCCCGCCGCGCAGCGTGACGCCGAGGGCGGTCGCGACCGCCTTCAACGTCACACCGGCGCAGGCGGCGAGCGCCTCGAGCAGCATGTCGCCCGAACAGGCCTGCAGGCCGCTGCCGCCGGTGGCCGGGTGCAGACCCGCCTCGACCAGGCCCTTCGCGGTGTCGACCCGGCAACTCACGCCCTCGCCCAGCGCACCTTCGGCCCGCAACGTGACCAAGGCGGCTTCGGGGGCCTCGCGGTAGCGGGACTTCAAAGGCGCTTGCAGCGCCTTGAGCTGATCGGGTGTCAACGGACGTCCTCCGGGGGGCGGTGATCAGGCGGCCTGCAGGTTGTAGGACGGGAGCGCCGAGAGCAACCGGGCGCGCAGCATCTGAAAGGCCGGCCGGTGCGGCTCCCGCGGGCGCGGCAGCGCGATCTCGAGGCGGCTCACGATCCGCCCCGGCCGGCCACCGAGCACGACGACCTCGTCGGCGAGCAGCACGGCCTCGTCGAGATCGTGGGTGACGAGCAGGAGGGTCGGCCGGTCCTCGCCCCAGAGCCGGAGGAGCTCGGCCTGCAGCTGGGCGCGCAGGACCGCGTCGAGCGCGCTGAACGGCTCGTCGAGCAACAGGACCGGCGGGCGGGCGACCAGCGCCCGGGCGAGGGCCGCGCGTTGGGCCATGCCACCCGAGAGCTGCTTCGGCAGGGCCTCGACCGCCGCGGCGAGCCCGACCCGCGCACAGGCCCGGAGCGCGAGCTCGCGCCGCTCCCGCCACGGCAGCCGGCGCGACAGGCCGAAGGCCACGTTGTGCAGCACGTCGAGCCACGGGAACAGGCGCGGCTCCTGGAAGACCACGCCGATCGCCGGCGAGGGCCCGTGCAGCGCCTCGCCGTCGAGAAGGATCCGGCCCGCGGTCGGCGCTTCGAGACCGACCAAGAGGCGCAAGAGCGTGCTCTTGCCGCACCCCGAGGGGCCGATCACGACGGTGATCCGTCCGGCCGGAAGGGCGAGGTCGAGGGAGTCGAGCGCCAGGTGCCCGTTGGGGTACCGCTTGGCCACGCCTTGGAGCTCGAGCATGGTGCTCAGCCTCCGCCTTTGAAGGAGTCCTGCCAGGCGACGAGCCGGCGGGTCGAGGCGACGAGCAGCGCGTCGCTCGCCTTGCCGAGCACGGCGAACAGCAACAGCGCGCCCAGGATGATCGCGGCGTTGCCGCTCATCTGGCCGTCGATCAGGAGGTAGCCGAGCCCCTCCGAAGCGCCCATGAGCTCGGCGGCGATGACGAACATCCAGGCGAGGCCGAGGCCCCCGCGCACGCCGGTGAGCCAAGCGGGCAGTGCTGCCGGCAGGAGGATCCGGCCGATCATCGAAAGCGGTCCCAGATGATAGACCCGTCCGACCTCGACCAGCTTGCGGTCGACACCGCGGATCCCGGCTTCGAGGGCGAGATAGACCGGGAAGAAGGCGCCGACCGCGATCAGTAGGACTTTCGGCGTTTCGAAGATCCCGAACCAGAGGACGAAGAGCGGCACCCAGGCGATCGAGGGAATGGCGCGCAGCGCCTGGACCGTCGGGTCGAGGAGCCGGCGGAAGGGCTCGAACGTGCCGGTGACCGCGCCGAGGAATGTGGCGGCGCCGACGCCCAGGGCGAAGCCGAGCGCCACCCGGCGCAGGGTGGCCTCCACGTGCCGCCCGAGCTCGCCCGTGAGGGCGAGCTCGTGGAGCTGGGCGACGATCGCCGTGGGTGGCGGCAGCAGCCGTCGGGCGATCCATCCCTGGGCCGCGGCGAGCTCCCAGAGTAGGGCCAGACCGACCGGCAGGACCAAGCCCAGGAGTGCCGCCGGGAGCCGGGGTGCTCGGGCCGCCGGCCGACCGGAAGCCGCGCCGCCGGCCGGCCGCGCGAGAGACTCGAGGGCGGCGGCCATCAGCCGACCGTGAGGTTCGCGGTGAACCGGCGGTCGAGCAGCGCATCGACCGTGCGCGCCACGTCGACCTCGGGGCGGATCACACCGACCTTCTGGAGCACCGCGCCCGCGGCTCGGATCGAAGCGGCCTGCGGCTCGCCGATCCGCGGATCGGCGAGGCCGGTCCGCTCGAGCTGACGGGCGGCCACGGGCTCGGCGATCCGGGCGGCCTTGGCCAACAGAGCCCGGAGTTCGTCGGGGTTGGCGAGCGCGTGGCGACGGCCGTGCTCGTAGGCGGCGACCACCGCCTCGATCAGCTCGGGCGCCTCGGCGATCAGGCTCTCGGGGGCATTCAGAATCCCCCAGGTGTTGGCGTCGGGGTCGCGGTAGAACAGCCGGTTGCCGGCCTCGAGCTCGGTCTGCGCCATCATCGGGTCGAGGCCCGCCCAAGCATCGACGTCGCCCCGCTCGAGCGCCGCCTTGCCCTGATCGTGCTGGAGCAGGACGAGCTGGACATCCTTGGGGCCGAGCCCGTGCCGCTCCAGCGCGCGCAGCAGGAAGATGTAGGGGTCGGTGCCCTTGGTGGCGGCAACCTTGCGGCCCACCAGGTCCGTGACCCCGGTGATCCCGGTGTCCGGGCGGGTCACGAGGGCCGTCCATTCGGGCTTCGAAAAAACGTAGACGGAGCGGATCGGATTGCCGTTGATCCGGCCCAAGAGTGCTGCGGCTCCGGCGGTCGAGCCCAGGTGCAGGGAGCCGGCGTTGAGGAACTCGAGGGCCTTGTTGGAGCCGAGCGATTGGACCCAGCGGACCCCGACGCCCAGCGGTCGAAGTGCCTCCTCGGCCCAGCCTTTATCCCGCAGCACGAGGCTCACCGGATTGTAGGTCGCCCAGTCGAGGACGAGCTCCTTCGGGCGGCCCGCTCGGGCCCCTCGGGCCGCCGAGAGGAACACGAGTCCAGAGCCCGCAGCCAGAAGACGACGCCGAGTGACGTTCATGGCGATCTCCGACCCTTCAGCGAGTCCACGGCTCGCGATCACGGTTCGACGGGTCGGGATCTCGAGGATCGACAGGATCCCCGACGCCGAGCCCGCCGCAGCTGACGTACGGCGGGTCGCCGGACGCTTTAGCTGCACTTCTAACGCGCCCGCAAGCTGTCAGCTCAAACCGGCGCGGTGGCAGCAACCTGCTTTTAACGGCTCGGGATGTCAATACGGAAAAATATACATCGTGCTATCGTATAATATGCACCCATCCGACCTTGACGCGCCGGGTCGATCGTGTATCAGAAGAGGCTGAAGTTCAGGTGAACGAGGGGGGCGTCGGCACATGACCGAAACGGCGAAATTCGGCCCTCGGGCCGTCGATCGGCGGAGCGTCGTGCTCGCGGCCGCGGGTGGGCTCGCGATGGTGGCGGCACCGCGGATCGCCCGCGGCGCGCGGCCCAGGGTCGTCGTGGTCGGCGGCGGCTGGGGCGGGCTCGGTGCGCTGCGGGCGCTGGCCCGTTCGGGATCGGCGGAGCTCACGCTCGTCGAGCCGCACCCCGCCTTCGTCTCCTGCCCCTTGAGCATCCACTACATCGTGGGCGAGCGGCCGTTCGCCGAATTCGAGCACGGCTACGCGGCGATCGACCGACTGGGGGTGCGCCGCGTTCCGGAGCCGGCCGTCGCCATCGACCGCGACCGGCGGGAGGTCGTCACGGCGAGCGGCCGGATCGGCTACGACTTCCTCGTGCTCGCGCCCGGCGTCGAATATGCCGAGGAAGCGATCGCCGGCTACGCCGAGGCCCGCACCGCGCTGCCGGTAGGCTTCCGGCCGTTCGAGCAGCACGGGGTCAAGGCCCTGGTCGACCGGTTCCTCGCCGAGGGCGGCACCTTCCTGATCACGGTTCCGAAGCCACCCTATCGCTGCCCGCCCGCGCCCTACGAGCGCGCCTGCCTGATCGCCGAGCAGATCGCGCGGCGCGGCACCAAGGGCAAGGTCGTGATCGCCGATGCCAACCCGAAGCCGATGCCGCCGCCGATCGCCGAGCCGATCCTCGCGGCGATGCGCTCGGCGCACGGCCAGCGCATCGAGTACCTCCCCGACCACGAGGCGAAGGCCGTGGACCCCGGCAAAGGCGCTCTCGACTGCGGGATCGCCGACGTGCCCTTCACCCACGCCAACCTGGTCCTGCCGATGCGTGCACCGAAGCTTCTGCGCGAGGCCGGGCTCGCCGAGCGTTGGGCCGCCGTGCGCCTGCCGGACTTCCGGTCCCGAGACGACGATCGGATCTGGATCATCGGCGATTCGGCCGGCACGCCGTTGCCCAAGAGCGGGCACGTCGCGTTCAACGCCGGGGTGAGCGTGGCCGAAGCCATCGAGCGGCGGATCGCAGGTGCCCCGGAGCCGGTGCCGCCGCCGACCGGGCTGCCGGCGGGCATCTGCTTCGCTGCGGTGACCCACGACCGGGCCATTATGATCAACGTAGCGGCCCATCTCGTCCCGGGCGAGGGGCCCAAGCTCCGCTTCGAGGTCGACCCCGAGCCGACACGTGAGTCGAGCGAGGCGGCGTTCGTCTGGGGCCGCTCGATGTGGCAGAACATGCTCGGGTGACGAGGCTCGGGCCGGCCGGTCGGGTCGGGACGGATCGTCAGAACGCCAGATCGTTGACCGCCACGACCGCGGCCAGGATCGACACGACGATCCCGCCGACGAGCAGCCCGAGGGTCACGATCACGAGCGGCTCGACGAGCGCCACGAGGCGGGTCAGGCGGGTCGCGAGCCGCTCCTCGAAGGCATCTGCCAAATGCTCCGCGACCGCCGCGAGCCGGCCGCTCTCCTCGCCGACCCGGACGAGCCGGACGGCGAGCGGGGCCACGACGTTCGTCTCGGCGAGGCAGCTCCAAAGGGGCCGGCCTTGGCGGACGCCGATCAGGACCCGGTCCAGCGCGGCCCGGGCCGCCCGGTTGGCGAGCATGTCGCGGACCAGGCCGAGCCCGTTCGCCAGATCGAGCCCGCCACCGAGCACGGTGGCGAGCCCGCGCATCGCCTGCGCGGTGGCGCGCTCGCGGGCGACCCGTCCGAACACCGGTGCCGCGAGGATCGCCCGGTCGAGCGCGAGGCGGAGGGGCTCGTTGCGCCGAGCGAGCAGCAGGCCGAGGAGCGCGAGCGCGAGGCCCACGGCCAGGACCTCGCCCCGCTCGGCCAAGAACTCCGCGAGGGCGAGGGTCAGCCGGGTGCTCGCCGGAAGCTCCGCAGCGGCCTGGGCGAAGAGCGGCGCGAAGCGCGGCACGACGACCAGGAGCAGCACGGCGAGCGCGCCGAGCGAGGCCACGAGCAGCACGGAGGGGTAGATCATCGCCGAGACGAGCTTGCGCTCGAGCTGCTCGGAGCGCTCGCGCAGGCGGACGAGCTTCTGCAGGCTCTCGCCCAAGCTGCCGGCCGCCTCGCCGGCCCGGACGATCCCCACATAGGCGCGCGGGAACGCCTCGGGGTGGGCAGCGAGCGCTTCGCTCAGCGACTTGCCGCCGCGCACGGCCTCGCGGACGCTCGCCAGCACCGTGCGCAGCCGGCGTTGCTCGCCGGTCTCGATCAAGAGCCCGAGTGCCGCTTCGACGGGCTGGCCGGCTTCCAAGAGCGTGGCGAGCTCGCGGGTCGCTTCGGTGACGGCGCGAGCGAGGCTCCGAGCCGGCACCGGCGCCGACGCGGCGCGGACCGCTACCGGCTCGGCGCTGATCGGGATCAGTCCGCGATCCTGCAGCCGCGCGACCGCGCTCCGATCGTCGGCCGCCTCGATCTCACCCGAGACCCGCTCTCCGGTCGAGGTCAGCGCCCGATAGACGAACAGCGGCACCGGAACGGCCGCTCCTCACCAGTCCTCGGTCACGCGGCGGACCTCCTCGAGGGTCGTCACGCCGGCCAACGCTTTGGCGACGCCGTCCTGCCACATGGTCCGCATACCGGCGGCCTCGGCCGCAGCCTGGATCGCCTGGGTGGGTGCCCGCTCGCGGATCAGGGCGCGGATCCGATCGTCGACCTCCAAGAGCTCGAAGATTCCGACCCGGCCGACGATGCCGAGCCCGTCGCAACGGCTGCAGCCGGGCGCCCTGTAGAGGATCGGCGCCGCCGGCGCGTGGCGGCCCAGGAGTTCGCGCTCGTCCGGCTCGGCGGGCCGCGGCTCGCGGCAGTGCGGGCAGAGCACGCCCACGAGGCGCTGGCCGATCACCGCGCGCAAGACCGAGGCCAAGAGATAGGGCTCGACGCCCATGTCGAGCAGCCGGGCAACCGCCCCCGCCGCGCTGTTGGTGTGCAGGGTCGAGAGCAGGAGATGGCCGGTCAGTGCCGCGTGCACGGCGATGTCGGCCGTCTCGGCGTCGCGCGTCTCGCCGACCATGACGACGTCGGGATCGTGCCGGACGACCGAACGGAGCACGCGGGCGAAGTCGAGCCCGATGTCCGCCCGAACGTGGATCTGGGTCACCCCGTCGATCTGGTACTCGACCGGGTCCTCGACGCTCACGACCTTGAGCGTGTCGCGATCGAGGCCGCGCAGCGCGGCATAGAGGGTCGTGGTCTTGCCCGAGCCGGTCGGCCCGGTGACCAAGAGCATCCCGTGCGGCGAGCGGAGGATCGCGCGGAGCCGAGCCTCGACCTCGGGAGCGAGGCCGAGCTCGTCGAGACCGACACCGCGGCGATCGCTCTCGAGCAGCCGCACGACCAGGCTCTCGCCGTGCACGGTGGGGACGGTCGCGACCCGCAGATCGACCCGTCGTCCGTCGAGCTCGAGCCGCGCGCGCCCGTCCTGGGGCAGGCGGCGTTCGGCGATGTCGAGCCGGGCCAGGATCTTGATCCGGGAGACGATGGCGGCGGCGTAGCGCACCGGGGGCGAGGCGATCTCGCGCAGCCGCCCGTGCACCCGGTAGCGGACCCGCAGATGATCCGGGAACGGCTCGATGTGGATGTCGGAGGCCTTCATGTGCAGGGCGTCGGTCAAGAGCTGGTTGACCAGCCGGACCACCGGCGCCTCCTGGGCGCTGTCGAGCAGCCGCTCGACCTCCTCACCGCCCGTGTGGCCCTCGCCGCCCAGATCGGAGACCAGGCGCTGCAGGGCCGCCGCACCGCGGTCGAACCAGCGCGCGAGGGCCGCCTCGACGTCCTCGAGCGCGGCGGCCAAGGGTACGGGCTCGAGGCCGGTGGCGAGCGCGATCGCCTTGAGCCCCTGGACATCGGTCGGATCGACCATCGCCACCCACACGCGCGAGTCGTCGTGGGCGATCGGCGCCATCGCGGTGTGTCGAAGAAAGCGCGGCGAGACGGTCTCACCGAGCGGCGAGCGCTCGGGGAAGTCGTCCGCCGCGGCCCGCTCGACGCCCGAGACCTGGGCGGCCGCCTCGGCCCAGGTGGCACCGTCGACCACGCCGTCCCGCACGAGCCGAACGGCCAAGGGTTCATTCTGTTCGGCGGCGACCGCCCAGGCCCGCTCGGCCGCCAAATGATCCACCCGGCCCGCCGCCACCAAGTGACGGAGCACGGGATGCTGGTCGACGACCGCCGCCGATGCCGGCTCGCCGGTGGCCGCAGGCGATCTCGTCGGGGGCAGCGCCGAGACGGCGGGGTCGAGGGGCAACCGAACTCCTCTCGGCTGGCAGGGGCCGCGCTCCGTCGCCATCTTCTGCCACAACCGGGCGGCGCTGCCAAATCGGTGGCGTCGGGCACGGCGGAGCTCGGCCGGGACGATGGACGCGCAGCTGCGGAGCGGCGACGAGCCGAAGACCTCGGCCATCGCCCGCTGGATCGCCGAAACGGGTGTCGCCACCGCCGATCCGGCCGAGCTCGTCCGGCGGCTCGCCGAGCGGCTGCGCGAGGACGGGGTCTCGCTCGGCCGCCTCTGGGTGGGCGCCGATATCCTGCATCCGACGATCGGCGCGCGGACCGTGAGTTGGTCCCGCCGCCACGGGCTCGAGGCGACCGGCTTCGGCCGCAGCGAGCGCCGCGATTTCGACCACCCGCAATGGCGCGCCACCCCGCTCCGCCTCGTGCTGAGCCAGCGCCTGCCCGAATTCCGCCGGCGCCTCGTCGCCGGCTACGAGCGCGGCGAGTTCGCCCTTCTCGACTCCTTCCTCGCCGACGGTTTGACCGACTATCTCGCCTGCGCCGTCTATTTCCCGGAAGGAACGGTCGTGGGCGACACGGCCGGCATGGTCGTGACGTTCGCGAGCGACGGCCCCGAGGGCTTCGGCGAGCCCGAGATCGAGCTGCTCCGAGCTTGCGTGCAGCCACTCGCGCTCGCTTGGCGGTCGATCCTCCTCCTCGACGCGCTGCGCGCCGTGGCCGGGACCTATCTCGGCGCCGACGTCGCCGATCGCGTGCTCGCCGGGCGGATCGCCCGGGGCCAGGTCGAAACGATCCGCGCGGCGATCTGGTTCAGCGATCTCGAGGGGTTCACGGGGCTCGCCGACACGCTGCCCGAGGACCGGCTCGTGGCGTTGCTCAACGCCTATGCCGGCACCGTCCTCGACACGATCGTGGGCTTCGGGGGCGAGGTCTTGAAGCTCATGGGCGACGGGGTGCTGGCGATCTTCCCGCTCGACGAGCAGCACGAGGCGCCCTGTCGGGTCGCCCTCGACGCCGCGGTGGCGACACTGCAGCGGGTCGATCGGCTGGGGGCGGAGCGGCGGGCGGCGGGGCAGCCGACGACCCGTCTCTTCGTGGGGCTGCACCTGGGTGAGGTGCTCTACGGCAACATCGGCAGCGCCGACCGGCTCGACTTCACCGTACTGGGCCCGGCGGTCAACGAGGCCGCACGGATCGAGCGGATGTGCCGGACGGTCGACCGGCCGGTCGTCGCCTCGGCCGCCTTCGCGCGTTCGAGCGGTGAGATCGGCGGGCGTCTCGTGCCGCTCGGCAGCTTCGCGCTGCGCGGTGTCGCCCGCCCGCAGGAGCTGTTCGCCCTCGACCCCTCGGCCCTCGCCGAGACGAGCTTGCGCTGACCGGCCGAGGGCCGGTCGGTTGCGAGAGCGTCGACGCTCTGCCACCTGACCCTTGTGCGGCCACGGTCGAGCCGCGTAGGCCTCGGGGGAACACACGATGCCGTTCGCCGACGCTGCGGGGATCCGCCTCCACTACGATCTGGTCGGGCCGGAGAGCGCACCGGTCGTCATGCTCGTGAACTCGCTCGGCGCCGACCTCGGCATGTGGGATCGTCAGCTCCCCGCGCTGGTCGGCCGATACCGTGTGCTGCGTTGGGACATGCGCGGCCACGGTCGCTCCGAGGTCACGCCCGGGCCCTACCGGCTCGACCGGTTGGCGCTCGACGCGCTGGCGCTGCTCGACACCCTCGGCCTCGACCGGGTGCATCTCTGCGGCCTGTCGCTCGGCGGTGCCGTCGGCCAGTGGATCGCGATCCATCACCCGGAGCGGCTGCGCTCGCTCGTGCTCTGCGCCACCGCTTGCAGCTTCGGCCCCGCGACGGCGTGGGACGAACGGATCGCGGCGGTGGCCAGGGGGGGCGTCGCGGCGATCGCCGACGCCGTGCTCGAGCGCTGGCTCACCGCCGACTTCCGCGCCCGGCGGCCGAGCGAGGCGGCCCGGCTGCGCGCGATGCTCTGCGCCACCCCGGCCGAAGGCTATGCCGCGGCCGCGGCCGCGGTCCGCGACACCGATCTCTGCGCCGAGGTCCACAAGATCGCGGTGCCCACGCTCCTGATCGCCGGCAGCGCCGATCCGGCCACGCCGCCCGCCCGCCTCGAGGAGCTGCGGGCCCGCATCCCGCGCGCCGAACTGGTCGTCCTCGAGGCGGCCCACATCGTGAACGTCGAGGCCGCGGAGGCTTTCGACCACGCCCTCCTCGCCTTCTTGGACGAGCAGGAGCGGAGCACCGCCGGCGTGCCGGCCGAGCTCTACGCCCGTGGCCTCGAGATCCGCCGCGCCGTGCTCGGCGATGCTTGGGTCGATCGCGCGCTCGCGCGGACCACCGAGCTCGACCGGGCCTTCCAGGAGATGCTCACGACCTGGTGCTGGGGAGCCGTGTGGGGTCGGCCCGGCCTGCCGCGGCACACCCGCTCGCTCCTCAACCTCGCGATGTTGGCCGCGCTCGGCCACCACGAGGAGCTCAAGCTGCACGTCCGCGGGGCGCTGCGCAACGGCGTGAGCGAAGCGGAGATCGGCGAGGTCTTCTTGCAGGTCGCCGTCTATGCCGGCGTGCCCGCCGCCAACACCGCGTTCCGGATCGCCAAAGAGACGCTCCGCGAGGTCGCTGCCGAGGCGGCCGGCGCCGCCGCGGAGCCGCCGCGATGAAACAACTTTCGGTAGAAAAACCGCGGACATCGTTCCTGGAAGCGGGCCTTCCCGGCGGCTCTTCCCCGCCATTCGCCACGGTTGCGCCGGGACTTGTCGCGGTTCGCCTCGGCCAGTCCACCAGCCGACGCACAAGCTCATCCACGAAGCTGTGGATAGCCTCGCCCGGACCCACGACCGCGGCCTGCGGCCGCCACGCGCGGAGCGCGTCTCGGGCATGACGTCGTCCGATCCGGACCGGCTGAAGCGCCTGGCCGCGACCGCGAGCCTGGCCGTCGCCGCCTTCTTGACCCTCTTGAAGCTCGTGGCGGCGGTGGCGACCGGCTCGGCCGCGATCCTCTCTTCCCTCGTCGATTCGATGGCCGACATCGCCGCCTCGGCGGTGACCTGGCTCGCGGTCCGGGTCGCCCAGCAGCCCCCCGATCGCCGCCACCGGTTCGGCCATGGCAAGGCGGAATCGCTTTCCGCTCTGGGCCTCGCTGCGCTCGTGACCGGCTCCGCCTTGTTCGTGCTGGTCGAAGCCGCGCGTCGGCTCTGGGACCCGCAGCCCTTGCGGGCGACCGGGCTCGCCGTCGCGGTGATGCTGGTCTCGATCCTGGCCACAGCGGCGCTGGTGGGCTTCCAGCGGCAGGTGGTCCGGCGGACCGGCTCTCAGGCGATCGCCGCCGATCGGCTGCACTATGCGAGCGACTTCCTCTCGAACATCGCGGTGCTCGTCTCGCTCCTCCTGGTCGACCGGCTGGGTTTCCTCTGGCTCGATCCGCTCGTCGCCGTCGCGGTGGCCGGCTGGCTTTTGAAGGCCAGCTGGACGATCGGGCGACGCTCGGTCGACACGCTCATGGACCACGAGCTCCCGTCCGTCGATCGGGCACGGATCGAGGCGATCGTCCGCGCCCATCCGGAGGTCGCGAGCTTCCACGATCTGCGCACCCGCGAGGCCGGCGGGGTGCGGTTCATCGAGTTCCACATCGAGCTCGACGGCGAGATGACCGTCCGGGCGGCGCATCGCGTCACCGATTCGCTCGAGCACGAGCTGCGCGAGGCCTTCCCCGACGCCGAGATCATCATCCACCAAGAGCCGGCCGGCCTCGAGCACGACCGCCTCGACCACCGGATCCACGAGCGCCGAGCGGCCGGGCGCTGACCGATCGGGCCGCCGCGCGCCCCCGGATCGGTGTCCGACCGGTCGATCCGGCGCCGTTGCAGGCCCTTGGCGGCGGGTGTTAAGGTTCGTTGCCGGCGGCGTGGGACCGCCGGGACGGCGGTGGGAAAGCGATCGGGCTCGCATGTGGAACGACCGTCTCGACCGGCTGCAGGAATTCCCCTTCCGCCGGCTCGCCGAGCTGTTGGCGGGGATCGATCCGCCGCCGGGCGAGACCTTCGATCTGACCATCGGCGAGCCCCGGCACCAGCCGCCCCCCTTGCTCGCCGAGGTCGTGGCGCGCCACGCGCACGAGTGGAACCGCTATCCCCCGCTCAACGGCACGGCGGCCTTCCGCCGCGCGGTCTGTGCCTGGCTCGCCCGGCGCTACCACCTGCCGCCCGAGGCCCTCGACCCGGAGCGGCACGTGCTGCCGGTGGCCGGAACCAAGGAGGCCCTCTTCCTCCTGCCGGAGGTCCTGGTCCCGGAGCGGCCGGAGGGGCCGCGACCCGCGGTCCTGGTCCCCAACCCGGTCTACGCCGTTTACGTGGGCGCTGCGGTCCTGGCCGGTGCCGAGCCGGTTCATCTGCCGGCTACTCGAGAGACCGGCTTCCTCCCGGATCTCGACGCGCTCGAGCCCGCGTTGCTCGAGCGGACGGCAGCGCTCTACCTCTGCTCGCCGGCGAACCCACAGGGTGCGGTGGCCGACCTCGCTTATTGGCGCCACGCCATCCGGCTCGCCCGCCGGTACGGCTTCGTGTTGCTCGCCGACGAATGCTACGCCGAGCTCTACGACCGGGAGCCGCCGCCGGGCGTGCTGGAGGCCGCCTGGGCCGAGGGCCGGAGCTTCGCAGGCGTGCTCGCCTTCCACTCCCTTTCCAAACGGTCGAGCGCGGCCGGGCTACGGTCCGGTTTCGTCGCGGGCGACCCCGAGGTGCTGGCCCGCTTCCTCCGGCTTCGGGCCTATGCCGCGGCCGTCCAGCCACTGCCGCTCATGGCCGCGGCGACCGCGCTTTGGGCCGAAGAGAGCCACGTCGAGGCCAACCGGGCCCTCTATCGTCGCAAGTTCGACATCGCCGAGCGTCGCCTTTCCAACCGCTTCGGCTTCTACCGGCCGGCCGGCGGCTTCTTCCTCTGGCTTGAGGTCGGCGACGGCGAGGCCGCCACGGTCGAGCTCTGGCGCCGGGGCGGGGTGAAGGTTCTCCCCGGCGGCTATCTTGCGGTGCCCGACCGCGAGGGCCGGAACCCGGCCCGGGGTTACGTTCGGCTCGCCATGGTCCACGACGAGGCGACGATCGAACGGGCGCTCGACCGGCTCGTCGAGGTCCTGGGCTGAGCCGTCGAGGGACCGCACGGCACGGGCATGGCGACCGACGCGCTCCCGGCTCGTGACGATCGTCCGCTCCGGCGCTGGTTGGTCGGCGCCGGGCGGCTCGCGGCCGGGCTCGCGCTGGCCGGGCTCGGGCTCTGGCTGGCCCTCGCGCTGGTCGGTTTCGATCCCGCCGACCCCACCTTCAACCACGCCGCCCGACCCGGTGCCGTGGTGCGCAACCCGGCCGGCCGGCTCGGCGCCACGGTCGCCGATCTCCTCCTGCAGACCCTGGGGCTTGCGTCCTGGTTCCTGCCGCTCGTGGCCTTCTCGCGGGGGGTGCGGATCGCCCTCGACCGGCCGCTCGCTTGGCCCTGGCTGCCGCCGCTCGCCCTTCCCGTGGCCCTGCTCGCCGGCAGTGCCGCGCTCGCCGACCGATCGCTCCCCGAGCCGGCCGAGTGGCCGTTCCGCGTGGGCCTCGGCGGCGTCGTCGGCGACTACCTCTTGAACCAACTCCGCGTCTGGCTCGATGCTCGGCTCTACGGCTGGCTCACCGGGCTCGTGGCGCTCGTGGCCGGGATCGCCGCACTCGGCCTCCGCTGGGGCGAATCGCGCCGGGCGCTCGCCGGGGTGGTGGCCGCATCCGTCCGGGCCGGCGAGCGGCTCGGCGCCGCCGCCCGCGAGACCGGCCGCTGGTCCGAGCGCGCGCTGCGCCGGATCGGCGCCGGCCGCTCCGGATCCGCACCCCACACCGCCCCGCGTGCTGCCGACCCCGTCGCCGCGGGATCGGGACCGAGCGCGAAGTTGGTGGCATGGCTGCGGCGTCGCGTTCCGCCCACCGAACCCGAGGCGGCCGGTAGGGCCTCGGCCCTGCGGCCGATCAGCCCGCGCCCTGTCTCTAATACACAACTACGAGCCCACGAGACAAGCGCTCA
>JAILZQ010000251.1 GCA_023512415.1 Geminicoccaceae bacterium
ATCCTCCTCCTGGGCTTCGCCTCCGGCCTGCCACTCGCCTTGACCGGCGGCACGCTCACGATGCGGCTCGCCGAAGCCGGGGTGCAGACCGCGGCGATCGGCTTCTTCGCCTGGGTCGGGATCGCCTACGGCTGGAAGTTCCTCTGGTCGCCCGTGGTCGACCGGGTTCCGCTACCCCTCTTCTGCCGGCTCTTGGGCCGCCGCCGCGGCTGGCTGTTGGCCACCCAGCTCGCCCTCGCCGCGGCGATCCTGGTCCTCGGCCTCGCCGAGCCCGCGGCCGGGCTCGCCCGGGTGGCCGCCCTCGCCGTGCTCGTGGCCTTCCTTTCCGCCACCCAGGACATCGTGATCGACGCCTTCCGCGTCGAGCTCGTGAGCCGGGATCGCCAGGGGGCCGCCGCGGCGATGCTCGTGATCGGCTACCGGCTCGCGATGTTCGCTTCGGGCGCCGGCGCGCTCCTGCTCGCCGAGTGGTACGGCTGGGAGGTCGCCTACGGTGCGATGGCGGCCCTCCTGCTCGCGGCCGTGGCGGTGACCCTCGCCTTGCCCGAGCCGCTCGCCCCCGAGGTTCCGGTCAAGGCGGGCGCGCTCGCCCGCCTCCAGGAGGCGGTGGTGGCGCCGTTCGCCGAGTTCTTCGCCCGCAACGGTGCGGCGACGGCCCTTGTGATCCTCCTCTTCGTCGTCCTCTACAAGGTCGGCGACGCACTCTTGGGCGCCTTGACGAGCCCGCTCTACGTGACCCTCGGCTTCGCCAAGAGCGAGGTCGCCGCGATCGTCAAGAGCTGGGGGCTCGTGGCCGTGCTCCTGGGCGGGCTGTTGGGCGGGCTCGTGGTCAAGCGGCTCGGGCTTCTGCCCGCGCTTTGGGTCTGCGGCATCGCCCAGATGGGCTCGAACCTGATGTTCCTGCTACTCTATGCGGCCGGCCACGACCGCCTCGTGCTCGGCGCCACGATCACGGTCGAGAACCTCGCGGGCGGCATGGGGACGACCGCTTTCGTGGCCTATCTGAGCGCCCTCTGCAACGTGAGCTACACCGCCACCCAATATGCGCTGCTGTCCTCGTTGATGGCCCAGGCGCGCACCTTCCTCGCCGGTTTCGCGGGCCTGTTCCAGACCTGGCTCGGCTGGCCCGGCTTCATCCTGCTCACCACCCTGGCCGCCCTCCCGGGTCTCGCCCTGATCCGGCTCCTCGACCGGCGGCTGCAGGCGGCCGAGTGCGCGGTGCCGGTGGCCCAGCGCGCCTGACGGGCGCCGGGACGGGTCGGCGCCTGCGGTGAGCCGGGCCGAACTCCACCGCCTCGCCCTCGCCCTCCTGATCGGTGCCCTGGGCGGCTCCCTGTTCTTCGCTGCGGGCCTGCCGCTCGCCTGGATGCTCGGGCCGATGCTCGCGACCACGCTCGCGAGCCTCGCCGGTGCGCCGATTGCCGTGCCGCCGGCACTGCGCGGACCCACGATCGCCGTGCTCGGGGTGCTCTTGGGCTCCGGCTTCGACCGCGAGGTGCTCGAGCGCCTCGTCCTCTGGCTGCCCATCCTGGTGGCGCTACCGTTCTACGTCGTGATCGTGACCGGGGCCGCGTTCTTCTACCTGCGCCGGCTGGCACGGCTCGACCCGCGTACCGCCTGGTTCTCGGCGACCCCGGGCGGGCTCGGCGAGATGATCGTGATGGGCGATCGGGCGGGCGGTGATCTGCGCACCATCGCCCTGGTCCACAGCACCCGCATCCTCCTCGTGGTGCTGGCCGTCCCCTTCGTGCTCCGCGCCCTCGGTCATGCCGTTCCGACCGTACCGGCTGCCGCCGGAGCAGCGGCGAGCGGTCCCGACCTCGCGATCCTGCTCGCCTGCGGCCTTCTGGGTCTCGGCCTCGGGTGGCTCGCCCGGCTGCCGGCACCGGGTCTTCTGGGGCCGATGCTCGCGAGCGCCGCGGCGCATCTTGCCGGGGTGGTCCACGGCGCGCCGCCGGTCGTCGTCGTGGCCGCCGCCCAGCTCGTGATCGGCGCGCAGGTGGGCGCCCGGTTCGCCGGCTACCCGCTCTTCCGCGTCGTCCAGTCGGTGGCGAGCGGGCTCGGCCTCACGCTGATCATGCTGGCCCTCGCGCTCGCCTTCGGCTGGCTGCTCGGCGAGGCCACCGGCCTGCCGCTGCTGCTGCTCGTGCTGGCCCTCGCCCCGGGCGGCCTCGCGGAGATGAGCCTCGTGGCGCTCGCCTTGACCGACGATCCGGCGCTCGTGGCAGCGGTCCACATCGTGCGGATCGCGATCGTGGTGATCGCCGCCCCGCTCCTCTTCCGCATCGGCGAGCGCCGCCTCGACGAGCGTCGCCTGCCGACCCCCGGCGGCCGCTGAAGGCGACCGCCGGCGTCCGCCGGGAACGGGACGGGGCTCAGGTGCCCGGCTGCGGTGTGGGGGCGATCCCGCCCGGGCCGGACTCGGGCACCGGCCGCGCCGAGGTCGGGACCGAGCCCCGGCGGACGCCGCCCGCGCCACTCGAGGTGGCGGCCTCGGCGGTCCGCCGCACCGCGCTCACCGGCTCGCCGAGCATCACCGCGGCGATCTCTTCGCCGGTCAAGGTCTCGTGCTCGAGCAGAGCCCGGGCGAGCGCGTGCAGCAGGTCGAGCTTTTCGGTCAAGATCTGCCGCGCCCGGCCGTAGCCCTCCTCGACGAACCGGCGGATCTCGGCGTCGATCTGCTGGGCCGTGGCCTCGGAAATGTTCTTGATCTGGGTAATCTGGTGGCCGAGGAACACCTCCTGCTGATTCTCGGCGTAGCTCACGGGTCCGAGCTTGTCGCTCATCCCCCACTGGGTGACCATGTGGCGGGCGATCTTGGTGGCCTGCTGGATGTCGGAGGCGGCACCGGCCGTGACCTTTTCGTGGCCGAAGATCAGCTCCTCGGCCACCCGCCCACCCATCGCCACGGCGATGTCGGCCATCAGCTTCTCGCGGCTCACCGAGATCCGGTCGCCCTCGGGCAGCCGCACGACCATGCCGAGGGCTCGGCCGCGCGGGATGATCGTGGCCTTGTGGATCGGGTCGGAGGCCGGCGTGAAGTAGCCGACGACCGCGTGCCCCGCCTCGTGGTAGGCGGTGAGCCGCTTCTCCTCCTCGGTCATGACCATCGAGCGGCGCTCGACGCCCATCATGACCTTGTCCTTGGCGGCCTCGAAATCCGCCATGGTGACGGCCCGCTTGCCCTGGCGGGCGGCGAGCAGTGCGGCTTCGTTGACGATGTTGGCGAGATCGGCGCCGGAGAAGCCGGGTGTGCCGCGGGCGATGATCTTGGTGTCGACGTCGGGCGCCACCCGGATCTTCTTGACG
>JAILZQ010000036.1 GCA_023512415.1 Geminicoccaceae bacterium
GGCGTTCGGCGTCCCGTTCGGACGCAACGCCGAGGCCGAACGTCGGCTCCTGGCCTACTACCCGCCGGACAAAGTGACCGCGGCGCGACTCAGGATGGCGGACATGCCGGAGGGCGTCGAGCTCATCGACAACCCGGTCTCGGCCGCCCCGGGTTTCATCATCGGCAACGTGTTCGTCCTGCCGGGCGTGCCGAAGATCATGCAGGAGATGCTCGACGGGCTCAAAAGCCGCCTCGTGGGCGGGCCGCCGATCCGCTCGCGCAGCATCGTCTGCTTTGCGCCCGAAGGCGAGATCGCCGAGCGGCTGGGCGCGATCCAGGCCGCGCACCCCACCGTCGAGATCGGCAGCTATCCCTTCATGCGGATGGGAAGCCCCGGCACCACGATCGTCTTCCGCTCGACCGACCCTTCGGCGATCGAGCGGGCCGCCGCGGCGTTCCTCGAAGCGATGCGCGCCGCCGGTGTCGAAACGAACGAGGAGCTCTTGGCCTGAGCCTGCCGCTTGCGGTCGCGCCGCGGCGGGGCCATGCAGCATCCGTGCCCGCTTGGCGGAACCGGCAGACGCAAGGGACTTAAAATCCCTCGCCCCGATGGGCGTGCGGGTTCGAATCCCGCAGCGGGCACCAGAGGCCGGCCGCGATCGAGGGAGGAGGGCGTGGCGCGGATCGGGATCGCGGTCGTGGGCTTCGGGCTCATCGGCCGGGAGCATGTGCGGCGGGTTCGCGAGGAGCCGCAGGCCCGGCTCGCGGCGATCGTCGAACCGGACCCGAGCGCGGCAGCGGCCGCCGCCGAATGTGGCGTCCCGCTCGTAGCGAGCCTCGAGGAGTTGCTGGCGCGACGGCTCGCCGAGGCGGTGATCCTCGCCACCCCGACCGCACTCCACGCCGAGCAGGCGGTGGCCTGCATCGAAGCCGGTCTGCCGGTTCTGGTCGAGAAGCCGCTCGCCCACGACCTCGCGGCCGGCCGGCGGATCGTCGCGGCTTCGGAACGCACGGGCGTCCCCGTGCTCGTCGGCCATCATCGCCGCCACAGCCCCTGGATCCGGACGGCCAAAGCGGAGATCGAGCGGGGGACGCTCGGCCGGGTCCTGCTCGTCGACGCACTCACCTGGTTCGCCAAGCCCGAGCCCTATTTCGCGCCCGAGTGGCGGCGCCGCAAAGGCGCCGGGCCGGTCCTCACCAACCTCGTCCACGTGATCGACGATCTGCGCAATCTCGTGGGTGAGATCGTCGAAGTCCGCGCCGTGGCCTCGAACGCGCTGCGCGGCTTCGAGACCGAGGACACGGCGGTCGCACTGCTGCGCTTCGAAAACGGCGCCCTCGGCACGCTCTCGGTCTCGGACGGTGTGGCCTCGCCCTGGAGCTGGGAGCACGGCTCGGGCGAGAGCCGCTGGTTCCCGCGCGCAGGCGAGGCCTGCTACCGCATCGGCGGGACGCGCGCCTCGCTCGCTCTCCCCGGCCTCGAGCTCTGGTGGCACGAGCGCGACGGCGGCTGGATGACGCCGTTCGCGTGCCTGCGCCGGACGATCGCCGAGGCCGACCCCTTGGCGCTCGAGCTGCGCCACTTCTGCGCGGTCGTGGCGGGCGCCGAGCAGCCGGTGCTCGACGCGCGCGGCGGCCTCGCGACACTCGCCGCCACGCTCGCGGTCCTCGAAGCAGCCGAGCGCGGCTCTCCCGTCGTGCCGGCTTTTCCGGACCGGGAGCCGGCTCGCTGAGCCCCACCGAGCGGTCGGCTCCTCGGCCCCAGGCGCGCGCTCAAGGCCCGAGCGGCGGCAGGATCTCGGGGTGGAGCTGGAAGAGCCAGGTCTCGCTGATCGGCTTGCCGTCGAGGGCCAAGAAGGCGCGGAGTTCGATCGGATCCCGTCCCTCGACGGCGAGATCGAAGGTGCCGAACCAGCGCGGCGTGTGCCAGACGGGCTCCGAACGGCGCATCGAGACCTCGCCGCGTGAGGCCCAGACCACCACCTCGGGCCGCACGCCCCAGGGGATCGTGCCCAAGATCGCGCCGTCGAACTCGATCCAGAACTTGACGATCCCGGGCGGGCGCGGCTGGCCCGGGATGCCGCCGCGGCTCATCCGCGTCGCGACCACCCGGGCGAAATCGACGATCGGGAAGAAGGGGTCGAATTCCAGCCAGTGGAGCCGGTAGGCGTAGGCGAGCGCGTCGCCGGCCCGGGCCGGACGTTCGGACAACCAATAGGCCACGACGTTGTCGTGGATCTCGTCGTTGGTCGGGATCTCGATGAGCTGGACGACGCCGCGCCCCCACTCGCCCTTGGGCTCGACCCAGCCGGTCGGGCGGTGATGGTAGTTCACCCCGTCCAGATAATGGTCGTAGTTCCGGTCGCGCTGGGCGAGCCCGTAGCCCCTCGGGTTCTCGTCGAAGAAGCTCGAGGCGATCGTCCTGGGCGGGTTGTTCAACGGTCGAACCAGCCGCTCGCCGGCCCCGTTCCACATGACGAGGTTGTCGGAATCGTGGACCTCCGGCCGCCAGTCGAACCGGTCGCGCGCGGGGTATTCGGCGAACCAGAACATGCTCGTGAGCGGCGCGATGCCGAGCCGGTCGATGTCACGCCGCAAGAAGAGGCGGCAGTCGATGTCCATGATCACCGCACGGGTGCGGTGCATGGCGAAGCGGTAGGCGCCGGCGAGGCTCGGTCCGTCGAGGAGCGCGTAGACGATCTGCGGGTCGCCCTCGCGCGCGCAGGGCTCGAACCAGAAATGGGTGAAATCCGGGAACTCCTCGGGCCGGCCACCGGGGTGGGCTACGTCGACCGCGATGCCGCGGGCCGAGAGCCCGACCTGACCGAGCTCGCCCACCGCGCGGAAATAGGAGGCGCCCGAGAAGGTCACCCAGGGCTCGCGCTTCCACCAGGTGCCCTCCCGCCGGCTCTCCTGGATCCAGAAGCCGGCGAAGGCCGAGGCATCGGGTGGCAGCTTGGCGGCGACGTGGTCCTCGGGGATCGTGAAGTAGGAGCGGTCGTAAAGGATCTCCCGCGCCTCTGGACCGTCGACCAGGTGGAGGCGGACCGTCTTCGGGAAGAACCGGCCCTTGTGGACGTAGGTGATCGGGTAGACCCCACCCGAGCGGCCCCAGAGCGCGTAATCGGGGCGGGTGCGCAGCTTGCCGTGGGCGTCGTAGTCGATCTGGTCGACGATCTCGGGGGCCGGGCGCGGCGGCGGAACGTAGTCGCGGCGGGCGAGCGTGCGGGCGTGCTCGACGAGCCAGTCGAAGGAGAAGGGCCGCGGCTCGCCGAGCCGCAGATTCTCGGTCTCGGCGCGGGCGAGGCGCCCGGGAAGCGACAGGAGCGCCAGGAGCTGGAGGCCGGACGCGACGAGTCGACGGCGGGTCACGAGGGCCCGGGGCATGCGCGGATCTCCGAGGTGGGGTGGCGCGACCGAGGCGGTGGCCCGATCTCGACCGCTCCCGAGGCCTCCGTCAATCCCGAAGCGGTGCGCGCGTGGGCGGGCGTCGCGCCGACGCTACGGCCGCCCCCCCTGCCAGCGCACGACGCCCGGGCAATCGAGCCCGAAGAGATCGAGGGCCCGGCCGAGGATCTGGTCGACGATCGCTTCGAGCGAGCTCGTGCCGGCGTAAAAGGCCGGAACGGGTGGCATGACCACCGCCCCCATCTCGGTGACCGCCACCATGTTGCGCAGATGGCCGAGATGGAGCGGCGTCTCGCGCGGCAAGAGGACGAGCCGGCGGCGCTCCTTGAGGACGACGTCGGCCGCCCGGGTCAAAAGCGTGTCGGTCACCCCGGTGGCGATCGCGGCGAGCGTGCGCATCGAGCAGGGGGCGACGATCATGCCCTCGGTCTTGAAGGAGCCCGAGGCGATCGCCGCACCGACGTCGCTCGGCGGATGGACCACCGAGGCGAGCGCCTTGACGCTCGCGATCGGCCGGCCGAGTTCGTGGCCGATCGTCAAGATCGCCGCCCGGCTCATGACGAGGTGCGTCTCGATGTCGAGCGCGCGCAGGAGCTCCAACAGGCGCACGCCGAGGATCACCCCGGAGGCGCCGCTGATGCCGACGACCAGGCGGCGGACGCTCAAAGGGTACCGGCCAACAGGAGACCGCCCACGGCGGTGACCAGCCAGGCGCCGGCGAGCTCGAGCAGGCCGGAGAGCAAAAGCGCGGGGCGCGCCTCCTGGACCCGGTCGAGCACGAAGCGGCGGGCCCACACGCTCGCGAGGCCGAGACCGCCCATCGTGATCGCCATACCGAGGGCGATCGCGCCCACGAGGAGGAAGCCGATCGCCAGCATGTCGTTGGCGAGCGCGTAAAGGAGGATCAACAGCGAGCCCGTGCAGGGGACGAGGCCGACCGCCAGTGCCAGAAGGCCGCCCTCCCCCGGCCCGGCGTGGGCCCCGCAGCCGCAGCCCGGGGCGTGGCGGTGGGCGTGGACGTGATCGTGCTCGCCCGGCCGGGTGGCGCGGCCGGCCAGGAGTCGGCGGACCGCCCGGGCGAGCATCACGAGGCCGAGGACGACGATCAGCGCGTAGCTCGCGATCCGCACCGCCGGCACCTCGGCCGGGGCGCCGCCGAAGGTCCGCCGCAAGAGGAGATCGGCGAGGCCCACGACAATTACGGCCGAGACCACGTGCATCGCCGCGATCTGGGCGCCCATCGCGAGGCCGCGGCCGATGCGCGCCTCGCGGGAGAGGAAGTAGCCCACTACGACGAGCTTGCCGTGGCCGGGGCCGGCCGCGTGGACGGCGCCGTAGAGGAAGGCGAAGAGGAAGCCGAAGGCCAAGGGTCCGGCCCCCTGGCCGTCGCGGATCGCCTTGAGGTGCCGCCCGATCTCCCGGTTGGCGGTCCGCTGGAACTCGGCGAACGCACCCGCGAGGCCACCCGTGGCGGTCGGCTCGCCGGTGGTCCGCACGAGCCCCTGGGCCGGGGCGTCGGAGATGGCGGCGCCACAGAGGCCGGCGAGCCCGAGCAAAAGGAGGAGCAAAGCGAGCCGCCGGCGCACGGTCACGAACTCCGCTCGCACCCCAGCAGCACGGCGACCGGTGGCACCGGCGCGAGCAGCCGCTCGAAGCTCGTGTCCGGCGCGAAGGAGAGCCCGCAGCCGGCCGGGACCTCGCCCGAGAGGTCGGCCGGCGCCTCGGGGTCGAGCACGATGTCGACGTACCAGGACGGATCCGCCAGGGTGAGCGCGAGCCCGCCCTGGCGCGGGTCGACCGGCGTCTCGAGCTTTCGCTCGAAACGGTAGGTCACGATCCCGCCTACGATCTCGGCGCGGAAGCCGCTCGGCGGGCGAAGCCCGGCCGGCCGGCCGGCGACCCGCAGATGGCTCAGCCAATCGAGCTCGGCCAAGCCCGCGAAGGTCTCCCGCTCGAGCCGAGCGGTCTCGGCCGGGTCGAAGCGGCCGTCCCGGTCGCGGTCGAAGTCGGCCACGAATGACGCGCTCAGGAGATCGTCGAAGCGCAGCGCGACCTCGATCGCGACCACCCGGCCGGCCTCGAGCCGATAGCCGGCGCTCGCGACGATCGAGACGTGCGGGTGGGCGGCGAGTGGCGCCGGAGCGAGCGCGAGCGCAAGGGCCAGCAGGGCGCGGCTGCGGCTCATGCGGCCGCCTCGAGCGCCCGGCAGGCGGCGCAACGCCCTTCGATCTCGATCACTTGGCGGCCGATCTCGAAGCCGGCGCGGCGGGCGAGCGCTTCGACCGCCGCATCGAGGTCGGGATCGACGAGCTCGGCGACCGCGCCACACTCCCGGCAGAGCAGGAAACAAGCCCGGTGCGCGCCGTCCGCCCGCACGCAGCCGACGAAAGCGTTGCGGCTGTCGACCCGGTGGACGAGCCCTTGGCTCACGAGGAAGTCGAGCGCCCGGTAGACCGTCGGTGGTGCGACGCGGCCGCGCTCCTCAGCCAGCCGCTCCAGGATGTCGTAGGCGCCGACCGGCGCGTGCCGTTCGAGAACCAGCTCGAGCACCCGGCGCCGCAGCTCGGTGAGCTTGACGCCCCGCTCCGCGCAGAGTGCGGCGGCGCGATCGAGCGCCTCGCGCACGCAGACCGCGTGATCGTGCCCGGCCCGTGGGAAGGGATCGCCCGGCTCGCTGCTCACCTCGGCACTCCGCTCGAGCGCCGATGCTAGCGCCGAGCGGGTTCGCCCGCCAGCCCGCCCGAGCCGTGCCGCGAGCGCATCCGAAGCTCGCGCAGCCGCGCAGCCGTCACGCTCGCGAGGAAGCCCAGGACCGCGACCAGCACGATCGCCGGGCCGGTCGGCAGATCGACGAGCAGCGACAGCCCGACCCCCGAGAGCGTCGCAGCCGTTCCCGCCAGGGCCGCGAGCAGCGCCATGCCGTGGGGGGTGCGCGCCCAGGGCCGGGCGGCCGCGGCCGGCACGACGAGGAGCGAGACGACCAGCACGAGGCCCACGAGCTTCATCCCGACCGCGATCGCCGCGGCGATCAGAAGATCGAGCAGGAGGCGCAATCGACGCACCGGGACGCCTTCGACCCGGGCGAGATCGGGCTCGATCGTCAGAGAAAGAAGGCCCCGCCAGTGCCGGCCGAGGCCGATCGCCACGAGGAGCAACAAGACGAGCAGGAACGCGAGGTCGCTGTCGGAGACCGCGAGGATGTCGCCGAACAGCAAGGCCAGGAGATCGATCCGCAGCCCGTCGAGGAGGCTCGCGAGCACGAGCCCGGCCGCGAGTGCGCCGTGGGCGAGCGTGCTCAAGATGGTGTCGGTCGGCAAGAGCTGCTGCTCCTCGAGGGCCCAGAGTGCCGCGGCGAGCAAGGCCGCGAAGATCACGAGGCCGAGGGTCGGATCGACGTCCAAGAGCAGGGCCAGGACGAGCCCGAGCAGAGCGGAATGGGCGAGCGCCTCGCCGAAGATCGCAAGGCGCCGCCAGACGACGAAGGCACCGAGCGGCCCGGCCAAAAGCGCGATCCCGACGCCGGCCAAGAGGGCCCGCAGGACGAAGGCGTCGATCACGGGGCCCCGCGCTCGTCGGGACCGTCGTGCCGGCAGGCGTGGTGGTGCTGATAGAGCGCGACCACCCGCGCGACCCGGTCGCCCAAGAGGCGCAGGAAGGCGGCGTCGCGGGCCACCGTCTCGGGCGGCCCGCTGCAGCACACGTGGCGATCGAGGCACACCACACGGTCGGTGTCGGCCATGACCAGGTGCAAATCGTGGCTGACCAGCAGGATGGCGCAGCCGCGTAGGCGGCGCAGCGAGCCGATCAGCTCGTAGAGCGCGAGCTGGCCGGCCAGGTCGACCCCGCTCAAGGGCTCGTCGAGCACCAACAGGTCCGGGCGGCGCAGGAGGGCTCGGGCGAGCAGGACCCGCCGTAGCTCGCCACCCGAAAGCGCGCGCATTTGCCGGCGCCCGATCCCGGGAATACCCACCTCGGCGAGGGCCGCCTCGAGCTCGGCGCGCGGCCGGCGGCCACCGAGGGCGAGGAAGCCCAGGACATCGAGCGGCATGGCCCGGTCGATCACGAGCTGCTGCGGGGCGTAGCCGATGCGCAACCCTTCGCGCCGGCGAACCGTTCCGGCCGAGGGTGCCAGGAGCCCGAGCACCACTTTGACGAGCGTGGTCTTGCCCGCACCGTTCGGGCCGATCACGGTGACGAGCTCCCGCTCGTGCAACACGAGGTCGACGTCCTCGAGGATCGCCCGTTCCTCGCGCCGGACCGTCACCCGGTGCAGCTCGACCAGGATCAGGGCCGGTTCGACCGCGGCCGGCCCCTCCGCCCGCGGCATCGTCGGCCGTGCTTGCGCGAGCATGCCAGTATCCTATAACGTTTCGAGGACCGGGAGGATCCTGCCATGCCGCCGTCGACCCGTCACCTGCTCCGAACGCTCGCCACGGTCCTGCTCTTGGCTTGCGGTGCCACCGCGGCGCGGGCCGCCGAGCCGCCCAAGGTCGTCGCCTCGATCCTGCCGCTCCACGCGTTGGCGGCGGCGGTCATGGAGGGGGTCGCCCGCCCGCATCTGTTGGTGCCGCCGGGTGCCTCGCCGCACACTTTCCAGCTCAAGCCTTCCGAGGCCAAGAAGCTGCAGGAGGCCGACCTCGTCCTCTGGGTGGGCGAAAGCCTCGAGACGTTCCTCGAAAAGCCGCTGCGCACGCTCCCCAAGCGGGCGCGGTTGGTCGCGGTCGGCGCGCTGCCGGGGGTCGAGACCCTGCCGCCCAGGGAGAGCGGGGTCTGGGCCGAGCACGGCCACGATCACGGCCACCGGCACGGACACGGTCACGCGCACGGCAAAGCCTCGGCTGCGGCGGCCGATCACGAGCGGGAGATCGACGGCCATCTCTGGCTCGACCCGATGAACGGCAAGGCCATCGTGCTCGGGCTCGCCGAGCTGCTGGCCGGGCACGACCCCGAGCGGGCCGAGCGCTACCGGGCGAACGCCGCCCGCGAGGCCGCTCGGATCAAGGCATTGGACGGTGAACTGCGCACCCGCCTCGCCCCCGTCGCGAACCGGCCGTTCGTCGTGTTCCACGACGCCTACCAGTATCTCGAGCGGCGCTACGGGCTCGCCGCGGCCGGCTCGGTGACGGTCTCCCCGGACCGCCCGCCGAGCGCCAAACGATTGGCCGCCTTGCGCAAGACGATCCGCGAGCGCGGCGCGGTGTGCATCTTCGCCGAGCCGCAGTTCAAGGCGCCGATCGTCGCGAGCCTCGCCGAGGGCACCGGGGCGCGAACCGCGGTCCTCGACCCGGTGGGCGCGCCGCCGATCGAGCCGGGGCCCGAGGCTTATCGCGCGCTCCTCGACAAGCTCGGCCGCGACCTCGCGGCCTGCCTGGCCGGACCCATCGGCTGAGCGCCGCTCAGCGCGGCGCCCCCTTGCGGCAGGAGATCGTGGACCGTCGTCGGGATCCACGGCCCTCGCTCTCAGAGCACCGCCTCGATCAGGAACGGTCCGGGCTCGCGCAGGGCACCGTCGAGGATGCGCGCGAGGGCTTCGGCCGTTTCCGCCCGCGTACCGGGAACGCCGAGGCCGCGGGCCACCGCGACCCAGTCGATCGCCGGTGGCTCGAGGGCGGTGAGCGCCCGGGTGGCCGGACCACCGGGGGCCTCGCCGCTGCGCTCGAGCTCGAGCCCGAGGATCCGATAGGCGCGGTTCGCGCAGACGATCGTGACGATGTCGAGACCCTCGCGGGCCTGGGTCCAGAAGGCCTGGAGCGCGTAGGCGCCACTGCCGTCGGCCTCGAGGTTGATCACCTTGCGGCCCGGTGCGGCGAGTGCCGCGCCGATCGCGAGCGCCGGTCCCTCGCCGATCGCCCCACCGGTGAGGGCCAGTTGGGTGTGCGGCCGGGCCCGATGGGCGATCGCCGAGAAGGGGTAAGCGTTGGTGACGGCGGTCGGCACGACGATCGCCGCCTCGGGCAGCAGGCGGACCAGCAGGGAAGCGAGCTTGCCGCCGTCGAGCGCGCCGGTCGGCATCGCCGGCGGGTCGAGGAGTGCGCCGGGATCGTCGTCGCGTGCGCCGAGTTCGGCCGCGAGCACCTCCAGCGCGGCGAGCGCGTCCTCCTCGGGACCCGCGACCCACACCACGCCCGCGCGATCCTCGAGATAGCGCGAGGGCTTGCCCGGCCAGCCGAAGAACGAGACCGGCCGGCGCGCGCCGATCCCGACCACGTGGGCGAAGCCGTCCAAGAGCGCCTGCGCTTGCTCGGGGAAATAAGGCAGCCGGCGGACCACGGGCAGACCGGCGCCGGTCTCGAGCCGGGCGAAGCCGGTCTCGCAGAGGAGGGTTGCGCCGGTGGCCCGGGCGATCCGCCCGGCCAGGCGCAGGCCTCGGCCGTGGAGCGCCGCACCGCCCAGGAACAAGGCACCCGCCGCGGTACCGCGCAGGAGCTCGGCGGCGGCTGCCAGCGCCCCCGGATCGGGGGCCGCCGGTGGCTCGGGTGCGGCGGTGGCGAGCGAGGCGTCGCCGACCGGCTCGAGCTGGAGGTCGTGCGGCAGGACGAGGGTGGCCACCCCGCCCGCCCCGGAGCGGGCCGCGGCGATCGCTTCGGCCACGAGGCGGCCCGCCTCCCCGGCCCGTACGAGCCGGGCACACCAGCGCGAGGCGGTGCGCGCGGCTCCCCGGATGTCCATGGTGAGCGGCGCGTCGGCGTCGAGATGCCAGGTGGCGTGGTCGCCCACGAGGACGACGACCGGCGAGCGGGCCCGGCGGGCATTGTGCAGGTTGGCCAAGCCGTTGGCGAGGCCGGGGCCGAGATGGAGGAGAGCGAGCGCCGGTCGCCCGGTGAGGCGTGCATAGCCGTCCGCGGCGCCGGTGCAGACGGTCTCGTGCAGGCCGAGGACCGGGCGGATCGCGGGCAACCGGTCGAGGGCCAGGACGAGCGGCATCTCGGTCGTGCCGGGATTGGCGAGGCAGAGATCGACCCCGGCCGCCGCCGCCGTCCGCATCACGAGATCCGCCGCGTTCATCCCGAACACTCCCGCCCAGCCCACCGCGGCGGAGGCTTAGCACGCCGCTCCTCACCGGCCAGGGCCGCGGCCCGCATGGCGGCCCCGACCGGGGCACGGGCCCGCTCGTCGCTCGAAGACAGAAGTGGCCGGGCACGGACCCGGCCGGGAGCGATGCTCGGGATTTTCAGGGAGGCGAAGGCGTGTCTACCTTCCCGCGCGGTTCACCGCTGTGACCTTGGTCACGTGCGCTGCTGCCGTGGAGGCGATCGAGGAAACGCAGCCAGCCGGCACCCGGCGCGCGGAGCGCCGGTCGGGCCGCGTAGGCCGCCCGACCGGTCCGGAAGAGCGTCGGCTGGGTCGGGAACCAGAGGTTGAGCCCGCCGCGCATCGGCCCTCGTCGCGGCCACAGCGCTTCGGAGCGCAGGATGCAGGCCTCGATGGCCTCGACCGCGGCTCCGACCGAGCCCTCGAGCCCACGGTCGCCGAGCGCCCGCGCCAGACGTTCGAGGAGATCGACGGCGTCGACCAGCTCGCCCTGGCGGGCCGTGCGCGCGAGCAGCCGGGCCGCGAGGATCGGCCCGCGGGCCTCGGCTGCGAGCTCCGCCAGCCGATCGCCGACCCGCCCGACCGCGGCCATCGCGTCGACCGCCCGGTCGGTCCAGGCGGCGACCTGGCGGGCATGGCTCTGGCGGCGGGCCGCCGCGTCGTCGAGGAACGCGCCGAGCAGCGCCCCGGCGGCCGCCTCGGGGTCACCCGCGCGGGCGAGGATCGCGACCGCCCGATGGTAGGGAAGCCCGCTCGCCGGCACGACCTCGCCCGAAGCGAGCACGATCCGAGCGAAGGGCGCCAGATCGGCCAGGAGCTCGAGCTTGGCCATCGAACAAGCGTCGAAGACCACGAGGTCGAGAGGGCCCGTGCCCGCGAGACCGTCCTCGAGCGCGCCGAGCAACTCGCCGATCGTGAGCGCGTCGCTCGAGCCGTCGTCGATCGCGATCCGCGTGCCGGCGCCATGCCCCCACAACACGAGGGCGCGGAACCGAGCCGGGAAGGTCGCGCTCGCCCAGCGCAGGAGCTCGCGCAGGAGGGTGGGATCGCCGGTGTTGCGCGGCCCGGCGGGCTCGATCACGAGCTGCGGCCTCGCGCGCCCGGTGCCCGCCGCGGACAGGACGGCGAACCGGCCGCGCAGCGCCGGATCGGGCGAATCGAGCTCGCCCGCGACCCAGAGCTCGGTGAGCTCGGGGGCGGCCAGCAGCTCCTCGAGATCGGTCCGGAGCTCGGTCGCGAGGTCGTTGTCGGCGGCTGCGAAGGTCGCGACGGTCCAGCGCCGAGCCGGCTGCGGCGGGAGCGTGCCGAGCGGCGGGTGGGCGCTCGCCTCGGCAGGCTCGCGTCCGGCGCCCGGGGGTCGCGGGCCGAGCTCGGCGAGCAGGCGGCGGAAGGGCTGGCTCCGGCTCGTGACGAAGCGCGGGATCGGGTTCCCGGGCGCGCCCGCGAGCCGGGCGCGCAGCCGGCGCAGCAGGCGGGCGGCATCGGCGCGCTTGACGTCGACCGCGAGCCGGCGGGCCCATCGGCGGACGGCCTCGGCGCGGCGTGGGCCCACGATCTCGGCCAGCACGGCCTCGAGCGCCGGCCGGGTCCGCTCGGGGTAGAAGCGCGCGGCGAGCGCGCGGGCCGCCCTCGCTGCCTCGTCCGGGCCAATGAGGCCGAACCGGGCGAGCCGGGCGAGGGTCGCGCGGAGATTGACCATGGGCTCGCTCAGCGCCGGCCAGCCGAGCTCGGCGGGACCGTGCAGGAGGGTAACCTCGTCGTCGGCCAGGAGGATCCCGTCGCGGTAGGCCCTGAAGATCGAGCCGACCCCTTCCATGCCGAAAGGGTGGAGCTCGGCGGCGCGGAGTGCCCCCATGCTCGCGGCACCGAGGACCCCGACCCCGGCCTCGAGCGCCGCCAGGATCTCCTTGTGCCAGACCGCGGGCTCGTGGCCGAAGACGCCATCGACCAGGCCGATCAGGCGAGCGCCCTCGGCGAGCGCGCGCAAGACGTCGCCCTGCGCGGCGGGTGGCCGGACGCGGATGCCCGGGAGCGGGAGCGCGTGCAGGCGCGGGAAGCTCGGCCCGACGAAGAGCACCGCGGTCACGGCCGGGCTCCGAGCGCCCGTGCCCGGGCTCCCGGGACCCAGCCCTCGAGCTCGAGCCCGTCCTCGAGGAGCGGCAGAACGAGCTTGACCACCGGCACCCCGATCTCGGCGCGCGAGAGGTCGACGAGCACCGGGCTCGGCAGGCCGCGCTCGGCGAGCCGGGCGAGCAGGCGGGCGAGCTGGTCACGGGCGGGTAGGCCGGGGTCCCAGGGCGGCACCGGCAGCGGCCGGCAGCCGGGTCGGCGCAGGAGCTCGCGGTGGCGGGCGAGACGGGCCGGGTCGATCGGCGCGTAGCGCGTGCGCCCGATGTCGTCGCGCGAGCCCGTGATCTGGGTGAGCCGAGCCTGGATCGCCTCGAGGACGGCGGCCAGGACCGCCGCCTCGGGGTCGATACGGCAGGCGCTGCCGAACTCCCAGCCGCCCGGGTCGTGCGGGCCGGGCCGCTCGGCCATCAGGTGGCAGAAGAAGGTCGGGACGCCGAGATCGGAGGTGGCTTCCCAGACTGCCACGAGCATTCCGGCGGCGCGCAGGTGGGCGAGCAGCCCGCGGAGCTCGGCTCGGCGGACGGTGCCGAGGTCGAGGCGGGTCGCGGCGCGGACGAACGGGTCGCGGAGCGACCAAAGGGTGACCGCGTCGCGTTCGATCAGCTCCAAAAGGCCGTGGAGCGCCGCATCGGCGGGTGTTCGGCCACTCGCGAGGCCGCTCGTCGTCAAGGTGAAGCAGCCGCGGCCGGCGCGCGGTCGGGGGGTCGTGTCGAGCTCGACGAGCTCGGCCGGGACCATGACTTCGCGGCCGCTCGCGAGCTCCCGGCCGGGGAGCCAGGGGATCGCCAGGTCCGGTCGCAGCCGGCTGCCGCGCGGCGGGGAGAGCTTCCCGAGGTGGAGGAAGCCCGGATCACCCGCGACCTCCGCCGGCGCGGCTTCGAGCTCGGGCAGGGCCGGGGTCTCCGCGTGCCAGGTCTCGATGCTCTCCATGAGCGCGCCGGCGAAGGCCTCGGCCCTCGTGAGCCCCTTGCCCTGGCTCACCGAAAGGCCCCGACCGTTCGGGCGGCAGCAGACCGCGACCGGCACGCCCAGATGGTCGAGGCCGGTCACGTCGGCGAGGCGGGTGATGCCGAAGAGACCGAGGCGCGACCGCGACCAGCGGACGAGCTCCTCGGCCGGGCCCGTCGGCAGCACGGGCCCGCGGGGAAGCCAGACCATGCCGTGTCGGGCTCCCCGGCAACAGCCGGGGCGCCCGCGCACTCACTCGGCCTCGGGATCGGCCGTGAAGCGCTGTTTGCCGGCGGTCGGCCCGACCGGCACGGGCGCATCGAGGAGACCCGGGGCGAAGCGCTGCTTGCCGCCCGACGGAACAGTCGGCTCGACCGCCTCGAGCAGGCCCGGCGCGAAGCGCTGCTTGCCGCCCGTGGGGCTCGTGGGGTCGGACTCGGTGACGACGAGCCGGTCGCTCAAGATCGCGTTCTTGAGACCTACGAGGCTCGGCGCCGTATCGAGGGCGCCGAGCACGCCGTCGCCCGTGGCGCTGCCGCGCTGCTGATCGTCGGGCAACCGGTACCGGTCGACGAGGTCGGCCAGGGGGACGAAGAAGAGGGTGTCGTCCCGGGCGCGCAGGAGAACACCCGGCAGGGTCGGAAGGTCGTGCATCGGCGGCTCCGTTCCTGGGAGCTGAACAGGAAGCATGGCATCGGGCTGCCAACGCTTTTTGTCTGTTTATAGGAACCTTGTCAAGGCTCCCTCTCGAGATCCCCCGAGGCCGGGGCCGCGTCGGCCGGCAGCGGCCGCCACGCCGCGCCGAGCAGACCTTCGAGCGGCCGGAAACGGCGCTTGTAGGCCATCTTGCGGCAATCGGCGATCCAGTAGCCCAGATAGACGTAAGGTAGGCCGAGCTCGCGCGCGCGCTCGACGTGCCGGAGGATCACGAAGGTGCCGAGCGAGCGCTCCGGCTCTTCCGGCTCGAAGAATTTGTAGACACCCGAGAGGCCGGAGGTGGTGAAGTCGGTGAGGCTCACGGCCATGAGCCGCCCGTCGTCGCAGCGGAGCTCGACGAGGCGCGTACCGCGGCCCGCCTCCTCGACCATGTCGACATAGTCGCGCCAGCCCATGTCGGCCATGCCGCCGTCGCCGTGCCGGGCCTGGATGTAGCGGCGGAACAGCAGGAACTGCTCGTCGGTGGCCCGCGCCGGTCGCTCGCTCCAACGGAGATCGGCGTTGCGCCGCGAGATCTTGCGGAAGGTACGGCCGGGCACGAAGGCGGCCACCGGGATACGGGTCGGCACGCAAGCGCGGCAGCCCGGACAAACGGGCTTGTAGAGGAAGCGCTGGCTGCGGCGGAAGCCGGCCGCGGTGAGCTGGTCGAGCTGCCCGTCCTCCTCGGCCGGGTCGAGGACCGTGACGAGCCGCCGCTCGAGCCGCCCCGGCCGATAGGGGCAAGGCGAGAGCTCGGTCGCGTAGAACCTTCGGTTGGGAATCGAGCCGTCCAAACGCGCCTCTCGACGCTCCCCGGACGAACCATGCGGATGGGGGATCGCCGATCGTCCGTCAATGGCCGCGCGCAAGGCGCAGGAGGAGGCGCGCGACGGCGAGCGCGCGCTCGACGAGCAGGAGCGGCGGGACGAACACCGCGAGCCAGGCGAACAGCGCCTCGAGGGCGAGCGCACGAGGATCGTCCTCGCGCCCGGCGTGGAGCAGGTAGAGAAGGGCCACGAGGGCGGCCGAGCCGAGCAGGTAGCAGAGGGTCGGACGGCGCACGGAGCCTCCGTTGACGCGCGGGGTGCGGACCGCTATCCTAGGAACGTAGACAGGGATGCGGCCATGCTCCCGAATCTCCTCCGGATCTTCGTCCTGGTCGTCCGCCGCCTCGCCCGCCGCTGGCCGCGCGAGCTCGTGCTGCGGGGAAGCGGCGAGCCGGTCCGCCTGTTGGTCGACACGCCCGTGGCGGCGGACGGCGCCTGCCTCGTCGAGACGGGAGGCGGCGAGGTCCGCCTCGTCCGGCCCGAGGAGCTCGCGAGCCGACCCCGCGGCTCGCCCGAGGTCGTGCCGTTGCTCTTGGCCCTGGCTTTGGCGGCGAGCGTCGCCACGCTCGCGGCCCTGCCGCCCCCCTGATCCGCCGCTCGCCCCGCCTCAGCCGGCGAGGTCGCGCAGGAGGCCCAGCAAATGGCCGAGGAGACGTCCGTCCTCGAACAGACGCTGGGCCAGGAGGGTGAGGGTGGCGCCGAGGCAAGCGGCGGCCACGAGCCCCGCGGGCCCGATGCCGGTGCGCGGCGGAGGTGGTGGGGCGATCTTGCTCTCCGTCGGGTCCGGCAGGCCGCCGATGTTGACCGCGAAGCGTTCGACGGGTCGGATCATGATCCGTCTCCCTCACCTCTCGTCGGCGGGGATTGGACCACGGCGTGGACCGGCCAGGGTTAACGAAACGTGAAGAAGCCCGCCCTGCTGTCCCCGGCTACGACTCGCCGTTCACGAATCGTCGACCATCCTCAAACGTCGAGCGCGGTCGCCTGCAAGGCGTGCTCCTGGATGTAGACCAGGCGGAGTTCGGGCCGGCGACCCATCAGCCGCTCGACCAGATCGGCCGGGGAGCGACCGTCCCCGTCCTCGAGCCCGACGCGCAAGAGCTGGCGGCGGGCCGGGTCCATGGTGGTCTCGCGGAGCTGCGCCGGGTTCATCTCGCCGAGCCCCTTGAAGCGGGCGATGTCGACGTTCCGCTTGCCCTTGAAGAGGGTGGCCAAGAGCCGCTCGCGGTCGCGCTCGTCGCGCGCGTAAGCCACCTGCCCGCCGGCCGAGAGACGATAGAGCGGCGGCTGCGCCAAGAACAGGTGGCCGTGCTCGACGAGCGGCCGCATCTCGCGGAAGAAAAAGGTCAAGAGCAGGGCCGCGATGTGCGCGCCGTCGACATCCGCGTCGGTCATCACGATGACCCGCTCGTAGCGCAGCTCGTCGAGCCGCAGCCGAGCGCCGGTGCCGCAGCCGAGTGCGGTGACCAGGTCCTGCAGCTCCTTGTTGGCGGCCAGCTTGTCGGCGGTCGCCGCGGCCACGTTCAAGATCTTGCCCCTGAGCGGCAGGACCGCTTGGGTCTCGCGGTCGCGCGCCTGCTTGGCCGAGCCGCCCGCCGAATCGCCTTCCACGATGAAGAGTTCGGTGCCGTCCCGGCCCGCGCGCGCACAGTCGGCGAGCTTGCCGGGCAGGCGCAGCTTGCGCGTGGCGGTCTTGCGGGCGACCTCCTCCTTGGCCTTGCGCCGGGCGAGCCGCTCCTCGGCCCGGGCGACCAGCACGTCGACGAGCCGGGCGGCGGCCGCCGGGTGATCGGCGAGCCAGAGCTCGAACCGGTCCTTGAGCGCCGCCTCGACGAGCCGTGCCGCCTCCGGGCTCACGAGCCGCTCCTTGGTCTGGCCCTGGAACTGCGGCTCGCGGACGAACAGGGAGAGCAGCACGGCCGCGCCGCCGAACACGTCCTCGGCGGTCAACAGCTGGGCCTTCTTGAGCCCGGCCCGCTCGGCGTGCGCCTTGAGCCCCTTGACCAGCGCCGCCCGCAACCCTGCCTCGTGGGTCCCGCCGAGCGGGGTCGGCACGGTGTTGCAGTACCAGCCGGCATAGGCCTCTTCGTCGGCCGGCCAAGCGACGGCCCACTCGACCCGGCCGCCCCCTTCGAGCTCCGCCTCGCCGGCGAAGGGCTCGTCGACGACCCGCTCGCGGCCGGCGAGCAGCGATTCGAGGAAGTCGCCGAGCCCCTTCGGGAAGTGGAACACCTCCTCGGCCGGCACGGCCTCGCCGGGAGCGAGGAGCGTCGGGTCGCACCGCCAGCGGATCTCCACGCCGCGGAAAAGATAGGCCTTGGAACGGGCCATCCGGTGCAACAGTACCGGCCGGAACCGCACCGCGGGCGGGAAGATCGTCCGATCGGGGGTGAAGCGCACGACCGTACCCCGGCGATTGGGGGCCGCCCCCACCCGCTCGACCGGTCCCAACGGCTGGCCACGCCGATAGCGTTGGCGGAACAATTCGCGGTTGCGGGCGACCTCGACCTCGAGCTCCTCGGCGAGCGCGTTGACCACCGAGACCCCGACCCCGTGCAGGCCGCCCGCCGTGGCGTAGGCCTTGCCCGAGAACTTGCCGCCCGAATGGAGGGTCGTGAGAATCACCTCGAGCGCGCTCTTGTCGGGGAACTTGGGGTGCGGCTCGACCGGGATGCCGCGGCCGTTGTCGCGCACCGTCACACGCTCGCCGGGGCCGAGCTCGAGCTCGATCCGCGTGGCGTGGCCGGCCACCGCCTCGTCCATGGCGTTGTCGAGGAGTTCGGCCACGAGATGGTGCAGCGCGCGCTCGTCGGTGCCGCCCACGTACATCCCGGGCCGCCGGCGGACCGGCTCGAGGCCTTCGAGGACCTCGATGTCGTGCGCCGTGTAGCCGTCTTCGGCGACGGCCGGGGCGGTACCGCGGCCGGCGTCGATGCCGTCCAGGAGGTCTCCCATCCTCGGCTCCCGATCGGCAGGCCGGCGCCTCGCTTGACCCTGCCGGCCGGCCCGCCCACGATTCGGCGGGGTCCGTCTAACGCGACAGTCGAGCGGTGGCCAGGGCCCGCGCGCTCGCCGGGAGGGGGCATGGAAGGAGCCCGCGTCGAGACCGCCGCCGAGGCGCTCCTGGTCCGTGCGGCGCAGCGTGGCATCGACTTCGTGTTCGCCAACGCCGGGACCGATTTCGCCCCGTTGATCGAGGGCCTCTGCCGGCTGCGGGCGGCCGGGGTGCCCGTGCCCGAGGCGCTGCCGATCGCCCACGAGACCGCGGCCGTGGCCATGGCGCACGGCTACTGGCTCGTCACCGGCCGGCCGCAGGCGGTCGCCCTGCACACCAATGTGGGGCTCGCCAACGCGGTCATGGGCCTCATCAACGCCGCCTCGGAAGAGGTGCCGATGCTCGTCCTCTCGGGCCGCACGCCGGTCACCGAGAGCGGCCGCCTCGGCTCGCGCGATCTGCCGATCCATTGGGGTCAGGAGATGCGCGACCAGGCGGCAATGCTGCGCGAGCTCGTCAAATGGGACTACGAGCTGCGCTTTCCCGAGCAGGTGGCGGAGCTGGTCGACCGGGCACTCGCGATCGCCGGGACCGCCCCCATGGGCCCGGTCTATCTGAGCCTGCCGCGCGAGGTCCTGTGCACACCCTCCCCCGGCCTGCTCGAACCGACACCGCGCCAAGTGGCAGCCGCGCCGGCCCTGCCGACGGCTGCCGCGATCGACGAAGCGGCCGCCTGGCTCGCCCGAGCCGAACGCCCGCTCGTCGTGGCGCAGCGCAGCGGCCGCGAGGCGGCCGGCATGGCCGCGCTCGTGCGCCTCGCCGAGGTGGCGGCGCTGCCGGTCGCGGAGCATTGGCCCGCGCGGATCTCGTTCCCCGCCGATCACCCGCTGCACGCCGGGTTCGACCCGCATCCCCTGCTCCGGGAAGCCGATCTCGTGCTGACCGTCGACGCGCCGGTCCCTTGGCTTCCGGCCCGGGCGGCCCCGCCGGCCGGCTGTCGCGTGATCGCCCTGGGCGCCGACCCGCTGCAGGCCCGGATCCCGATGCGCGGCTTTCCGGCCGACCTCGTCCTCGCCGGTGAGCCGACCGGCACGCTCGAGGCGCTCGCCGATGCGGTGGCCGAGCGCCTGCGGGGCACCGAGGACCGCCTCGCCCGGCGTCGGGCGGCGATCGCCCGCCACCACGTCGCCTGGCGGACGGCCGCCCGCGCGCTCGCCGAGCGCGGCGCCGGTACGCCGATGAGCGCCGCCTGGGTCGGCCGCTGCCTCGCCGAGGCGATCGGCGCGGAGGGCGTGGTGTTCGCCGAGCTCGGCGTCGATCCCGCCCAGCTCGGCCGGAGCCGGCCGGGGAGCTGGTTCTCCCACGCCCTCTCGGGCGGGCTCGGCTGGGCGCTGCCGGCCGCGCTCGGCGCCCAGCTCGCCGACCGGGAGAGGCTCGTGGTCGCGACCGTCGGCGACGGCTCCTACCTGTTCGCCAACCCGGTGGCCTGCCACCAGATCGCCGCAGCCCTCGGGCTGCCGGTGCTGACGATCGTGCTCGACAACGGGACGTGGAACGCGGTCCGCAAATCGACCCTCGCGGTCTACCCGGACGGCCATGCGGCGCGCGCCAACCGCATGCCGCTCACCTCGCTCGAGCCGCGGCCCGACCATGCCGCGATCTGCGCGGCCTGCGGCGGCTGGGGCCGGCGCGTGCGCGACGGCGCGGCCCTCCCGGGCGCGCTCGCCGAAGCACTCCGGGTGGTCCGCGAAGAGCGTCGCCAGGCCCTCCTCCAGGTCGAGGTGGCCGCGTGAGCGCCCCGCTCTCGCCCGAGCGGTCGGGCCGGGTCCCGGCGGTCCGCACGCTCGCGATGCCGGCCGACACCAACCCCTCGGGGGACATCTTCGGCGGCTGGCTCCTGGCCCAGATGGACATCGCCGCCGGCACCGTCGCCCACGCCCGGGCGCGCGGCAGGGTCGTCACCGTGGCGCTCGATGCGATGGCCTTCCACGCCCCGGTCTACGTGGGCGATCTCGTGAGCTGCTACGCCGAGGTGGTGCGGGTCGGGCGGAGCTCGATCACCCTGCACGTCGAGGCCTGGGCGCGGCGCGGCCGGACCGGTGAGGAGGTGCGGGTGACCGAAGGCCGCTTCACCATGGTCGCTGTCGACCCCGAGGGCCGCCCGCGGCCGGTGCCGCCCGAGAGCGAGGGTACGGCGCTCCCGACCGTCAAGGGTCCCCCCGCCCCGGGAACCTAAAGCCCGTAATAAAGCTGGAATTCGACCGGGTGGGGGGTCGTGTCGACGAGCTCGATCTCCCGTCGCTTCAAGGCGATGTAGGCACGGATCAGGTCGGCCGACATGACCTCGCCGGTCAACAAGAACTCGTGGTCCTCTTCGAGCGCCGCCAACGCCTCGTCGAGCGAGCGCGCCACGGTCGGCAGATCCTGGACCTCCTCGGGCCGCAGATCGTAGACGTTGCGGTCCATGGCATCGCCCGGCTCGAGCTTCCGCTCGATCCCGTCGAGGCCGGCCATCAAGATCGCGGTGAAGGCCAGATAGGGGTTGGCCGAGGGGTCGGGGAAGCGGACTTCGATCCGCTTGCGCTCGGGTCGGGCGGCGTAGGGGATCCGGATCGCCGCCGACCGGTTGTGCGCGGCGTAGGTCAAGAGGGTCGGCTCCTCCGCTCCGTGCCGCAGGCGCTTGTAGCTGTTGGTGGTCGGGTTGGTGAAAGCGTTGAGCGCACGGGCGTGCTGGATGAGCCCGGCGATGAAGGAAAGACAGGTGGGTGAAAGATCGGCGTAGCCCTGGCCCGCGAAGACCGGGCGATCGCCCCGCCAAAGCGCTTGGTGGACGGCGAGGCCCGAGCCCGGCTCGTCGGCCACCGGCCGGGGCATGAACGTCGCCGACTTGCCGTAGGAGGCCGCCACCTGGTGGCAACAATATTTGAGGATCTGAACCCGGTCGGCGGTCGCGAGGAGTCCGCCCGGGGCGAAGCTCAGCCGGTTCTGCAACGTGGCGGCACCGTGGTCGTGCTGGACCCGGCCGAAGCCCAGGCTCACGAGGATGCTCGCGAGCTCGGCCCGGATGTCGCTCATGTGGTCGGCCGGCGGCAGGGCGAGCTGGGCCGCGCCGGGATGCGGCCGATGCCCCGGATTACCCGGATGGTAGGCCTGCACCCCGGCGGTCCGCCCCTCGCTGCCGGAAAGGCGGAAGGCCGCGGCGCTCGAGCCGACCTCGATGCGCACGTCGTCGAACAGGAAGAAGAAGAGCTCGATCCCGACGGTCACCCGGTCGGCGATCCGTTGGCGAGCGAGCCACGCCTCGGCACGCGCCGCCACCGAGCGCGGGTCGCGCTCGTAGCCGGTGCCGGCGGCCGGGTCGGCGGCATCGCAGAGGATCACCAGGGTCGGCTGGGCGGCGAACGGATCGAGGAAGGTCGCCGCGAGGTCGGGTCGCACCAGCAGATCCGCCTCGCTCACCTCGCGCCAGCCCGGCACCGCCGAGCCGTCGATCATGAGCCCGTGTTCGAGGATCTCGCGATCGACGCTCGCCGCGTCGATCGTCGTGTGCCGCCAGCGGCCGGCGAGGTCGGTGAACCGCAGATCGACCATCCGGACCCCGTCCCGCCGGATCCGCTCCAGGATCGCCTCGACCTCGGCCATGCGACCTCCTCCGCCTCCCCTCCGCTCTAGCGCACCTCCGGTACGCCGCGAAAGGGTCGGACCCGGCCCGTTCACGGCCGGTCAACCGCACCTGCCGAGAAGTGCGGGGGAGAGGTGCGGCATGGGCCGCGCCCCGAGCCGGAGACCAGCCGCATGGCGCACGCGATCGCCTACGCCCACGCCGCTTACGTGCTCTGCGCCGTCCCGGCGCGCGAGGGATGGCAGGCCCGGGCGATGCTCGGCGAGTGCACGGTCGCCGACGCCGAGGGCCCGACCGCCGAGGCGGCGCTCGAGCGGGTCAAAAGCGTCCTCGACCGGCTGCCGCGTCAGACGCCGACGGATGCCCGTTCGCGCGCCTCGAGCCAGGCGAGCAGCTGAGCTGTCACCGCCTCGGGCCGCTCCAGCGGTGCGAGGTGGCCGCAGCCGGGCAGCACCACGAGCGTCGCCTCGGGGATCGCAGCGGCCATCTCCTCGTGCAGCGCGGGCGGAGTGAGCTGGTCTTGGCGGCCGCACAGGACGAGCGTCGGGCAGTCGATCGACGGCAGGAGCGGGCGGCTGTCGGGCCGCGCCAGGATCGCCCGCTGTTGGCGCAGGAACGCCTCCTTGCCGACCGCGGCGGCCATGGCCGTGACCGTCGGGCCGAGCCGCTCCAGATGGTCGGGGTGGAGGAACAGCGGGAGAAGGCGGGGCGCCACCCCCAGGAACTCGCCACGCTCGGCGAGCGCCATCAGATCGCGGCGCCGCTGCGCCGCTTCGTCCGTGTCGGCCCGCGCCTGGGTGTCGAGCAGCGCGAGCCGGCTCACCCGCGCCGCCGCCCGCCGCATCACCTCGAAGCAGACATAGCCGCCCATCGACAGGCCGCAGAGGGCGAACCGCTCGGGCGCCTCGGCCAACAGCCGCTCGGCCATGGCACCCAAGCTGTCGTCGAGCCGGGTCTCGGCGATCCGCACCGCCGTGCGGGCCGCCAGCGCCGGCAGCTGCGGCGCGAACAGCCGCTCGTCGCAGAGCAGGCCGGGTACCAGGATCAAGGGCTCGCTCACGGGACCCGTCCCTCGCGGATCCAGGGGGCGATCGCGCGGAACGCCTCGGTGCCGGCGCGCTCGAGCCACTCGAAGATCGCCATCTCGACGTCGACCACCGCACAACCCGCGGCACGCGCCCGCTCGAGCGCGAGCGTGCGGCTCTCCGGGCGGCGCGAGCCTGTGGCGTCGGCCACCAGTGCGACCCGGTAGCCCTCGGCGGAGAAGCCGAGCGCGCTCTGCAGCACGCACACGTGCGCTTCCATACCCGTGACGAGCAGGGTTCGCCGGCCGCTCGCCCGGACCGCCTCGAGGATCGCCGGCTCGCGGGCGCAGGAGAAAGCCAGCTTGGGGAGCCGCGGTGCGTCGCCGAGCTGCGCCCGGATCGCCTCGAGCGTCGGCCCGAGGCCTTGGGGATACTGCTCGGAGGCGATCACCGGTACACCCAGTCGGCGGGCTACCGCGACCAGGAGCCGGCAGCGCTCGACGACGGCCGCACCGTCCGCGATCGCCGGAGCCAGCCGCTCCTGAACGTCGACCACGAGCACGAGGCAATCACCACGCACGAGCAGCTCGGACATCGCCATCTCCGCCATCGCCCGGCGACACGGGGCCGACCGCGGCGCTTTGTCAATTCCCTCGCCCCTGCGTTGACAAGTGCGAAGCCCTGCCTACCTAGGAGGTCGGACCATCAGATCAACGGGATCGGAACCACCGCACTTTGTCAGAGACCCATGCTCCCCGCTTCGAAGATCTCGGCCTGCGCGACGAGATCCTCCGGGCGGTGGCGGAGGCCGGCTATGTCGAGCCGACCCCCATCCAGGCGCGGGCGATCCCCGCGATCCTCGCCCGCCGCGATCTGATCGGCATCGCTCAAACCGGCACCGGCAAGACCGCTTCGTTCGTCCTGCCGATGCTGCACATCCTGGCCTCCGGCCGCGGCCGGGCGCGGATGCCACGGTCGCTGATCCTCTCGCCGACCCGCGAGCTCGCCACCCAGACCGCCCGCAACTTCGAGATCTACGGCAAGTACCTGAACCTCACCATGGCGCTCCTGATCGGCGGCGTCGGGATGGGTGATCAGGAGCGGCTGCTCGACAAAGGCGTGGACGTCCTGATCGTGACACCCGGCCGCTTGCTCGACTGGTACGAGCGGGGCCGGATCCTGCTGGGTGGGGTCGAAATCCTGGTGATCGACGAGGCCGATCGGATGTTCGACATGGGCTTCATGCCCGACGTCGAACGGATCGTCTCGCTGCTGCTCGGCCGTAAGCAGACGCTCCTGTTCTCCGCCACCATGCCGCCCGAGGTGCGTCGGCTGGCCGACCGGTTCTTGCACGATCCGGTCGAGATCCAGGTCGCCCGCCCGGCGAGCAAGGCCGAGAACGTCGAGGACGTGGTCGTCGAGGTCGACCGCGACGACAAGCGCGCGGCACTGGTCCGGCTTATCCGCAGCCAGGCGGTGCCGAAGGCGATCGTCTTTTGCAACCGCAAGCGCGACATCGGCGCGGTGATGCGCCACCTCCAGCGCGCCGGCTTCAACGCCCGCGATCTGCACGGCGACCTCGAGCAGGTGCACCGTCAGCAGACCCTCGACCAGTTCACCTCGGGTGCGATCGACTTCCTGGTCGCCACCGACGTCGCGGCCCGCGGGCTCGACATCTCCGACATGCCGGTGGTGATCAATTTCGACGTGCCGATGAACCCGGAAGACTATGTCCACCGGATCGGTCGCACCGGGCGGGCGGGCCGCAAGGGGCGGGCCTTCACCTTCGTCACGCCCGAGGATACGCGCTGTCTGGCGGCGATCGAGAAGCTGACCAAGCGCACGATCCCGCGGCTCACGCTCACGGGCCAGCCCGCGCCGACCGCGACGGCGGCCCAGCCAGCCGAGGCACCGCGCCGCGACCGCCGGCCGTCCGCGAGCCCCGCGGAGGCGACC
>JAILZQ010000037.1 GCA_023512415.1 Geminicoccaceae bacterium
GAGGCCGATTGGCTCGAGCTCGGCTGGGGCGACCGGCTCTACTACCCGCACCCCGACCCGCCGCTCGGGCTGGCGCTGCGCGCAGCCCTCTGGCCGACCCCGAGTGCGGTCAACCTCACCGCCCACCGCGGCCCGGCGATCGCGATCCCCGGCGGGGAGCTGTTCCACCTCGAGGTGAGCGCGGCCGGGCTCGCGCGGCTGCACGAGCGAGCCCTCCGCGCCCTCGAGCTCGACGCCGCCGGCCGGCCGATCCCGATCGCCCGCGGCCGAGCCCCGCAGAGTGTGTTCTGGGCCTCGCCCGAACCCTTCCACCTCTTGCGCACCTGCAACCGGTGGACGGCCGAGCTCTTGCGCGCGGCCGGGCTCCCGATCGTGCCCTTCGGCACCGTCACGACCGGCGACCTGTTCCGCCAGATCGAGCCCATCGCCCGCCGGCTGCGCCGTGGGCGGCCCGCGACCGCTCTTCGACCGCCTCTGCGCGGCACGGGGCGGGCGCGCGCCCGAGCGGGCCTGGGCGAGGGCGAGCGGGGCCCACGGTGCGGCGAGGCGGGCCGCCCACGCCCCGAGGCCCGCGAGCAGGAGAAAGATCGCGAGTGCCAGCACCGAGCCCCGTCCCCGATCGTCCACCGCCCCCCTTCTGCGGGAAAAGGGTGAAGGAAAGGTTGACGATCGCGGCCCTGCACGCGGTCGGCTCGACGCGCCGGGGGCGAGGCCCTATGCCCGCGCCGGCACGGGTTCGGCTGTGAGGACGGGATGGGTGGCGGGCAGCGGATCGTGGTCATCGGCGCGGGTATCGTCGGCACCTCTTGCGCCTTCTTCCTGCAGCGCGACGGCCACCGGGTGACGCTCGTCGACCCGCGCGAGCCCGGCACCGGCACCTCCTTCGGCAATGCCGGCGTGATCAGCCGGGGCTCGGTCGCGCCTGTGGTGACCCCCGGCCTGTTGCGCGAGCTGCCGGCCCTCCTCGCCGATCCGACGAGCCCGCTCGCCATCCGCTGGGCCTATCTGCCGCGGCTTTTGCCCTGGCTCCTGCGCCTCGCGCTCAACGCCCGGCCGGCCCGGGTCGAGGCGCTCGCCGCCTCGATCGCGGCACTCACCGAACGCTGCGACCGCGCCCACGACCTCGTGATCCAGGAGTGCGGCCTCGGCGAGCTCGTGCGCACCGGCGGCTGGCTCTGGGTCGCGCGCAGCCGGGCGACGCTGCTCGAGGCGAGTGCCACCAACCGCCGCTTGTGGGACCGCTTCGGCCGGCGCTACGAGTTCCTCGATGCCGCGGGCCTGCGCGATCTCGAGCCCGCGCTCGCCCCGGACCTCGTTGCCGGTCTCCTGATCGGCGAGAACCGCTGGGTGCTCGACCCCTGCCGCTACGTCCAGGGCATCGCCCGGGGCTTCTTCGAGCGCGGCGGCCGCTGGCTCCGGGCCGAGGCGCAGGGCTTCGCCTTCGAGGGGCCGCGGATCGCAGCGGTGGCCACGAGCGCCGGACTCCTTCCAACGGACGGCGTGGTGCTGGCGGCGGGCGCGTTCTCCAAGCGGCTCGCCGGGGTGGGCGGCGTCTCCGTGCCGCTCGATGCCGAGCGCGGCTACCACGTGATGCTGCCGCACCCGGCCACGAGCCTGCGCCGGCCGGTCTACAGCTGCGAGCACGGCTTCGTCCTCGCCCCGCTCGAAGGCGGCCTGCGGCTCACGGGCGGGGTCGAACTCGCGAGCCCCTGGGCTGCGCCCGACTTCCGCCGGATCCGCCGCCTCGTGCCGCTGGCGCAGCGCCTGTTGCCCGGCCTTTCGGGCGAGATCCTCTCGGAATGGCAGGGCTGCCGGCCGACCCTTCCCGACAGTCTCCCGGTGATCGGGGCGAGCCCCACGACCCCCAATCTCTGGCTCGCCTTCGGCCACCAGCACATCGGCCTCACGCTCGGGCCCTTGACCGGCCGGCTGATCGCCGATCTCGTGGCCGGCCGCGACCCGGGCTTCGACCTCTCGCCCTACCGGGCGGACCGGGACTGGGTCTGAGCCTCACCGCCCGGCCCGGGCGCGCTCGCGGTTCAGGGCCAGGAGGCGGGCCAGGACCTCCTCCTCGGGAAGGTCCGCGGGCCAGCCGTAGGCAGCGGCCACCGCCTCGTCCAAGGCCCGATGAAGGTCGCGGAGCCATTGCGGCCGCTCGTTGTAGAGCCGGGTGAGCGTGCGCTTCTTGAGCTCGGCGGCAGCCTTTTCGTCGATCGGCAGGAGCCGGTCGGGGTAGCCGGGCACGACCTCGGGGACACGGCGGACGAGGTCGGGCGGGTTCAGCCAGGCCTCCCGCTTCTCGTGGAGCGCGCGGGCGGCCTCGGCGATCGCCCGGGCGCGCGGGTCCGCGGCGTAGGCCGAGGCGGGGAGGTTCGGGGTGAGCCCTTCCGGGAAGGGGAAGGTCTCGAAGGTCGTGGTCGGCGTGTAGCGCGGGCGATCCTCCAGGCTCGTGCCCAGCCGGAGGGACCAGAGCTCGTGGAAGCGGGAGTGGAGGATGCCGAAGCTCGTGTCGTCGTCCCGGGCGATGACGATCAGCTGTGAGTCCGGAGCGATAACTGAGAGCAGTTTCCGGAAGCAACGAAACTTCGCTACTTCTGGTGTTGCCAAATAAAACTTCGTCTTTTCCAACGCTGCCTTAAGCCCGGCGCCGGAACGCCCCAGCTGCCACCAACGCTCTCTCCGCTGCCGGTCCCGGTTTGTCACTCGAAGCGGTTTAACGTGATGGAGAACATATTGAAAAGGAGCTTCGTATTCAGCAGCTTCATTTTCGGATAATCCGAAAAATTCGACGATCCACCGATCCCTTGGTCTCCGAATTAGGTCTACACCGTTCCACAATGGTCGCAGCACGTCCTTGTTTGTACGCCTGTTGACATTCATGGGCAAGGACAACCAATTCCTGGCGAGATCGCCGCTGATATCGAAAGGTCCGACCTTCTTCAGTCCCTGGAAAGCCAAGCCCGCATTCTCGACCAGCCTAGCGGCCTTGGTGAGATCCGCTCCGCGGGCCGAGAGGTCGGTCAGGATAGCCGGGACGGATCGACCATCGAGGCGCGGCCCGTTGGCCACGGGGTCGTCGCGGCGGGCGAAACAGAGGATCGAGACACGGACCGCCGCCCCCTCCTGCACCCAGGGCTCGTCCGACCAGGCCTCGTAAATCACGGCATCCGCGGCGATGCGGTCCAGAACCTTGCGGTTGGCGCCGCCCCGGATCGAGTTCGTGGCGACGAGCCCGACCCGCTCGGCGCTACCGGCCGCGAGCGCCGCGCCGGCCTTGGCGAGCCAGTAGCAGACGAGGTCGGCCTCGCGCGGAACCCGGCCGTCGCAGCGCTCGAAGAGTCGGTCCACGAGAGCGTCGCCCAAGCCCTTGCGCAGGAGCTTGCCGCCGAGGAAGGGCGGGTTGCCGATGATCGCCTCGGCCTCGGGCCAAGCGGCTTCGGTCCCGTCCGGGTTCAAAAGCGCGTCGCGGCACTCGATTGTCTCGAGCTTCTCCAGGATCGGCCGCCGGTCGATCCCGAGCCCGCGCCGCCGGAGCCACTGGATGTCGGCGATCCACACCGAGGCGCGCGCGAGCTCGACCGCGAACTCGTTGATCTCGATGCCGAACATCTGCCGCGGGCTCACCTGGCTCGAGCGCAACTCCTGGCCGAGCCCCAGCTCCTCCGCCTCGATCAGCATCTGCCATTCGAGGTCCTTCAGCGCCTGCAAGGCGAGGTTGAGGAAGTTGCCGGAGCCGCAGGCCGGGTCGAGCACGCGGAACCGCCGCAAGCGCTCGAGGTGGCCCTCGTAGAGGGCGCGCGCCTCGGCCCGGAGCTTCGCCGATCGAGCGCCGCGCACGCCGCTCGCCTCCTCGACGAGTGCCGCGATCTTCGAGCGGACCTCCTGCCATTCCCTCTGCAAGGGCCGGCGGATCACGGGGTCGACGATGAGTTCGATCTTGTCGCGGTCGGTGTAGAACTTGCCGAGTTGGCCGCGCTTGTCGGGGTCGAGGCCGCGCTCGAAGAGCGTCCCCATGATCGACGGGTCGAGCTCGGCCCAGTCGCGGTCGGCGGCCTTGCGCAACGCGCGCAACAGCGGCTCGGGGAGCGGCAGGGTCGAATCGTCGTCGAACAGGCCGCCGTCGAACCAGGGCACGACGAACGGGCCGAAGGTCTCGCTGCCGTCGCGCATCGCCCGGAAGAGGCCGGAGAGAAGCTGCTGGGCCCTGTCGGGATGACGCACGGCGTTGTCGAGCGTGCGGGTCAAGAGCTTGTCGGGCAGGAGGCCGATCGCCTCGGCGAACATGCAGAAGACGAGGCGGATCACGAGATGGGCGACGTGTTGCGGGTCGTGGCCGCGGGCGCGCAGGGCGGTCGCGATCTCGCCGACCTCGCAGGCCACCTCCTCGGTGACCTGCTGGCGGGTGCGGGCGGGCCGGAAGCTCTCCGGGTCGGTGAACAGCCGGCGGAGAACGTCGAGGGTGGCCGGATCGCGCAGCTCCTCGAGGCGGACGAGCCGCCGTTCGGAGACCGCGTTGGTGAAGTTCGAGACGATCAGCCAGCGCTCGAAGTCGCAGACGATCAAAAGCGGCGGGTTCTCGAGCGCGAGCGCGTATTGCTGGAGCTGGGCGAGCGCGGCTTCCAGAGCCGCACCCTTGGCCTTGTACTCGACGGCGAAGTGGCCGCGTTTCCACACGTCGGCCCAGCCGCGCCCGCCCGAGGTCTTGGTGACGCCCTTCTCGAAGCAGTAGGTCGTAGGATCGTGTGGCGCCGGCTGGTCCAGGAGCGCGCACAGGTCGCGGAAATGCTCCTGGTAGCCCTGCCGCTCGTGGCCGTTCCAAGCTTTCCACTTGGCGATGAAAGCGTCGGCGGTCGGGCGGGGCTCCGGCACGGCCCGAGTATCACTCGGGTTCGTTGTCCTTTCAACAGACGACGCGCCTATGGCGACCCGCACGCCTAGCCGTCCCGCCGCGCCACGGCGAGGACCACGGCGGTGAGGATCACGACACCGCCCAAGAGCGCCAAGGGGCTCGGGGCCTCGCCCAGGAACAGAAAAACCCAGAAGGGGTTCAAGACCGTGTCGAGCAGGGAGAGGAGCGCGATCTCGACGGCGGTCAACCAGCGCGCGGTCCAGACCATGAGGATCGTGGGCACCGTCATCTGGACGAGGCCCAAGAGGAGGCCGAGCCCGAGGTCGGCGGCGGGGAGTTCGGCCATGCCGCCGCGCACAAGGACGAGCAGCCCGCCGGTGAGCAGGCCGGCGAGCGCGAAGGCCGGGACGAGCTCCTCGCGGCGGAAGGCGCGCAGGTTGACGAGCTGGAAGGCGAAGGCGATCGCCAGGCAGAGGGCCGCCAGATCGCCGCGCCAGCCTTCACCACCCACCGCGAGACCCTGGCCGACCATCGTGGCGGCCCCGGCGAGTGCGAGGCAGGCGGCCAGGAGCGTGCGCCGGCTCGGTCGCTCGCCCAGCCGCCACCAGGCCAAGAGCATCGCCCAGAAGGGCGAGGTGGCAACCAGGCACGCGGTGTTCGCCACCGTGGTGTGCTTCAGGGCGTAGATGAACAGGTTGGTGCCGGCGGCGAAGGAGAGGAAGATCGCGAGGAGCGCTTGCGGCCCGACCCCGCGCAGGCGTGCCGAGAGCCGGCCGCGGTGGAGGAAGGCGAGCCAGAGGCTCAAGAGCACACCCGCCGTGCCGGTGCGCAGCGCGTTGATCTGCCAACTGTCGGCGGCGCTCATCGAGCGGACGATCAGGCCCGAGCTGCTCCACATGAGGCAGATCAGAAGGTAGGCGAGGATCGCCCGGGCGCGCTCGGCGGTCACGAGCCGGGCGGGCCCAGGAGGACGCGCAGCCTCTCCAGGACGAGCTCGACGTCGCCCGGCAGGAGGCAGTCCGGCCGCAGCACGATCCGCCCCTCCTCGAGCTCCTCGGGGTCGGGGTGGATCGGCGGCTCGCCCGCGACGAGGGCGTCGAGCAGGCCGCGGGCATCGAGCCGGGCGCGCTCCGCATCGAGGCGGAGCGCGAGTTCGGGTACCGGGAGATCGAGCCGCGGCTCGAGGGCGAGGCCGGGCAGGCCCTCGAGGCCGCGGGCGAGTGCCGCGACCGCCTCGAGCCAGGGGCCACGCCGCCTCTCCTCGTCCTCGGCGAGGAACAACTCGAGGGCGGTCAAGAGGCCCACGATCTGCTCCTTGCCGACCTTGCAGGGCCGGCCGATCCCGTGCGGCGGCAGGCCCGCGAGGCGCTCCGTGGGGAGGAAGGCCGGGTCGGGGCGGAACAGGCCCGGCGGATAGTCCATGTCGAGCATCTGCAAGGCGGCCGCGGCCACGAGCTCGCGCCGGCCGAGCAGGAGGCCGCTTCCTTGCGGCCCGCCGATCGCCTTGCCGCCGGAGAAGGCCACGAGGTCGGCGCCTTCCTCGAGGAAGCGGCGCAGGTTCTCTTTGGGCGGGAGCTGGCCCGCGGCGTCGACCAGGACCGGCACGCCGCGCACCCGGGCGACCGCCGCGACCTCGGCAAGGGGCGGCCGCGCCCGCGGATGGGCGACCCAGAGCACACACGCGGTCCGCGCGTCGATCGCGGCGTCGATCTCCCAGGCCTCGGCGTCGCGGCAGCCGGCGCCGGCGAAGCGGTCCGGCAGGCCCACCTCCACGATCGCGAGCCCGGCCGTGCGGACCGCGTGGTCGTACTGGTTGCGCTGGCTTCGGACCATCACGACCCGGTCGCGGCCGCCCGCGATCTCGGGCAGCCGGGCCATGGCGGCCGGGTCGAACCCGGTCGCGCAGGCAGCCGCCCCCAAGAGCAGTGCCGCCGCGGCCCCGGCGGTGACGAGCCCGGCTTCGGCGCCCGTGAGTTCGGCGAGCCGGCGCGAGGCGGCGGCGTGCAGCTCGAGCAGGTCGACGCAGGTGCCGGCCGCCTCGGCCATGGCGGCCGCCACCTCGGGCCGCATCGGGCCGCCCGAGAGGCGGGTCGAGGGGCCCTTGGCGTTGACGATCCGCCGCACGCCGAGCCGCTCGTAGACCCCGCTCACCGCACCCCCTCCGGCCCTTCGGCCCGGCCCTCGCTCGAGCCCCGCCCGACGTCGCGGCCATGACGGACCCCGGCGACGGCCGGGTCAAGCCGGCCCCCGGCATGGCCCGGATGCGGCGCTGGCGGCGGGCGGCGCCGCGGCCCGATCGTCCGGCCGAGTCGGGCTCAGTGCAGACGCGGGCGCAAGGGTACCACCACGCCGCGCTCCTCGTCCTCCGCGCTCGGCTCGTCCGCGGCACGCGACGGCTCGCCGGCCGGCGGCAGGGGCGAGGGGTCGAGCCGGATCGGCCGGCGGCTGTCGGCGGCCGCGGCGCGCGTGCGGCTCGCCTGCAAGGCCCAGAGCTCGGTCTCGATGCGCGCCCGCTCGCGATCGAGCCGCGCCCGGTAGCGCAAGAGGGTGTCGAGCGAGGGGAGCCCGTCGCGCGGCCGGTCGTGGAGGATCGCCTCGAGCAGCTGCACCTCGAGCCAGTCGAGGCGCTGGCGGCGCCAGATCTGGGCTACGAGCGCATCCGCGGCCTCCTGCTCGGCCCGGTCGGCCGGCCGCAGCCGGGCGTGCCAGGCGCGGCGCAGCCGCTCGAAGGCGAGCCGGTCCTCGCCCGGCAACAGGCGGAAGGTGCCCGTGAGGTTGTGCTTGGTGGCGGCCTCGGCGAGCCGCGCGCGGCCCTCCGGGGTGACTGCACCTCGCGACCGCCGGCCGTTGCGGCGGGCCGCCTCCGATTGGGCTCGCGTGGGGTTGCGCGGCATCTCGGCTCCCGATCCTGACGTTTCGGCTTTCTGTCCGCTCTTTAGCAGATCCTAGGTCTTCGATCAACAGACCCGCGCCGAAGCCGCGCCCGCTCGGACGGACGGCCGCTAATAGGACCGGGGCAGGCCCAGCACGTGCTCGCCGAGATAGGCGAGGATCAGGTTCGTCGAGATCGGGGCCACTTGGTAGAGCCGGGTCTCGCGGAACTTGCGCTCGACGTCGTACTCCTCGGCGAAGCCGAAGCCACCGTGGGTCTGCACGCAGGCCTCGGCCGCCGCCCAGGCGGCATCGGCGGCCAAGAGCTTGGCCATGTTCGCTTCCGCCCCGCACGGTGCGTGCCGATCGAACAGCCGGGCCGCCTCGCGCACCAGAAGCGCCGCGGCCCGCAGCTGCGCGTAGGCGCGCGCCAGGGGGAACTGGATGCCCTGGTTCTGGCCGATCGGCCGGCCGAAGACGACGCGCTCCTTGGCGTAGGCCACCGCCTTCTCGAGGAACCAGCGGCAATCGCCCAGGCATTCGGCGGCGATCAGGATCCGCTCGGCGTTCATGCCCGAGAGGATGTAGCGGAAGCCCTGGCCTTCCTCGCCGACGAGCGCGTCCTCGGGCAGCACGAGCCCGTCGATGAAGATCTCCGTCGTGGCGTGGTTCATCATCGTGCGGATCGGCCGGATCTCGAGCCCCTTGCCGCGCGCCTCGCGCAGGTCGACGAGGAAGACCGAAAGCCCATGGGTGCGCTTTTCGACCCGATCCTTGGGCGTCGTGCGGGCGAGCAGGAGCATGAGATCGGAATGCTCGGCGCGCGAGGTCCAGATCTTCTGCCCGTGCACGACCCAGCCGCCCTCGGGCCGCCGTCGCGCCGTGGTCCGCAGCGCCGTCGTGTCGGTGCCGGAGCCGGGCTCGGTCACGCCGAACGCCTGGAGCCGGATCCGGCCCGCGGCGATCTCGGGCAGCCAGCGCCGCTTCTGCGCCTCGCTGCCGTGGCGCAGGAGCGTGCCCATCGTGTACATCTGGGCGTGGCAGGCGGCGGCGTTGCAGCCCGATGCGTGGATCTCCTCGAGGATCGCGCAGGCCGCGGAAAGATCGAGCCCGGCCCCGCCATAGGCCTCGGGGATCAGCGCCGCGAGCCAGCCCGCCTCGGTGAGCGCCCGCACGAACGCCTCGGGATAGGCCCGCTCGCGGTCGAGGGCGCGCCAGTAGGGACCGGGAAAGTCCGCGCACAGCCGGCGCACCGCCTCGCGGATCTCCGGATGATCGAGCTCGCCCATGTCCGGCATCGCCGTCCTCCCCCGGCCTCCCGGCCCCAGGAGACCGCGCACGGGAGCCATCCGGCCCGCGCTCTTGCCCGAGGGGTCGGCCGGGCGCAAGCAGCCCGACAGGCTCGGGAGCAACGGTCGTGGCGGCGCAAGTGCGATCGAAGGAAGCGCGGGCGGCGGGAGCCGCGAGGGTGGCGGTCCCGACGGCGACCACGTTGCCGATCCTCGTGGCGGCGAGTGTCGGCCATCTCCTCAACGACACGTTGCAGTCGGTCCTCCTTTCGATCTATCCGCTGATCAAGGAGCCGCTGGGTCTGAGCTTCGCCCAGATCGGCCTCGTCACGCTCGTCTTCCAGCTCACCGCCTCGGTGCTCCAACCCTTCGTCGGCGCCTGGACCGACCGGCGGCCGATGCCCTTCTCGCTGGTCTTCGGCATGGCGGCCTCGAGCTTCGGGATCGCGCTGTTGGCCGGTGCCGGCGGCTTCCTCGCGGTGCTGACGGCCGCGGCGGCGATCGGCGTGGGCTCCTCGATCTTCCACCCCGAGGCCTCGCGCGTCGCCCGGCTCGCTTCCGGCGGCCGCTACGGCTTCGCCCAATCGCTGTTCCAAGTCGGCGGCAATTCCGGCCAGGCGCTCGGGCCACTGCTCGTGGCGGCGATCGTCGTGCCGAACGGGCAGCCGCACGTCGCCTGGTTCCTCGCCCTCGGCCTGGTCGGCATCGCGCTCCTCTACCGCGTCGGCCGCTGGTACGCAGCGCATCTCGAGGAGCAGCGGCGGCGACCCGCGCCGAGCGCGCGGCCGGCCCCGCCCGTGGGCCGGCGGGCGATCGTCGTGGCCCTGGTCGTGTTGATCGCGCTCACCTTCTCGAAGAACATCTACACCGCGTTCTTCCAGAGCTACTACGCCTTCTACCTGATCCACCGGTTCGGTGTCGGGGTCGGCGCGGCCCAGCTCCACCTCTTCCTGTTCCTCGCGGCGACCGCCGCCGGCACCTTCTTCGGCGGCCCCTTGGGCGACCGGATCGGTCGGAAGCCGGTCTTGTGGCTGTCGATCGCGGGCGTGCTGCCCTTGACGCTCGCGATGCCGTTCCTCGGGCTCTTCTGGACCGCGGTCCTCGCCGTCCTCGTGGGCTTCCTCATGGCCTCGGCCTTCCCGGCGATCGTCGTCTACGCCCAGGAGCTCTTGCCCGGCCGGGTCGGGATGATCGCCGGCCTGTTCTTCGGCTTCGCCTTCGGCATGGGCGGGATCGCCGCCGCGGTCCTCGGCTGGCTCGCCGACCTCTCCTCGATCGAGGCGGTCTTCGCAGGCGTCGCCCTCACCCCGGCGATCGGCCTTTTGGTCTGGTTCCTGCCCGACCTCGACCGGCCGAGGCCGGCAGCACCTTGAGCCCCTCGCGGCGGCTCATTCCCAGGGCGGGGTCGCCGGGCGGGGCATCCCGGCCGGATCGAGCTCGGCCAGGTGCAGCCGGTTCCAGGTGGGCGTGATCCAGATCTCGGGCAGCGTCACCCGCGGCGGCAGGCAAACCACGTAGCGGACGAGATCGGCCACGTCCTCGGGCTGCAGCATCCGGGCCCGCTCCTCCGCAGGCACCGGCACCGGCCGTTTGTCGAGGAGCGGGGTCGCCACCTCGCCCGGCAGGATCACCGTCGCGCGGATACCGTTGACGCCCTCCTGGATGTTCAAGGCGTGGCCCATCGCCACGAGCCCGTGCTTGGCCGCCGTATAGGCCGGTCCCGAGAGGAGCTTGACGAGCCGCCCGGCGATCGAGGCGGTGAACACCAGGACCCCGTCCCGCTGCGCCCGCATGACCGGCAGGACGGCGAGGGCACAGTGGAAGGCCTGGGTCAGGTTGCCGGCGATCATCGCCGCCGCGTCCTCGGGCCGAAGGCGCGCCCAGTCGCGTTCGACGACGTTGACCCCGGCATTGGCCACGAGGATGTCGAGCCGGCCGGATCGGGCGGTGATCCGCTCGACCACGGCACGCACCGCGGCCGGGTCGGTCACGTCGCACGGCTCGACCGAGGCCGCGGCGCCTATCTCCCGTGCCACCTCCTCGAGCGGTTCGCGCCGCCGGCCGCTCAGCACGACCGTCGCCCCCTCCGCGCCGAGCGAGCGGGCGGTCGCCGCACCGATGCCGCTGCCCGCGCCCGTCACCCAAGCGACCTTGCCGTCGAGCCGTCCCATCCGCGTGGCCTCCCCTTCGCCGCTCCTGTCGTCCGAGGCTCGCCGCTCGGCACGGCGCCGACAAGCGCGGACCGACGCGTGGCAGCCTTGCCACGCCTCGGCGGCGGCCGGTCCGCCGGTGATCGGCGTCACCCCCGTGGGCCCACCACTCGTGCTATGCGTACGCGAGGGCGAAGGGCCGCAGTGGAGAGGAACCGGTGATCGACCACCGCTCGAGGCAGGAGGGGCGCGGGTCGGCGGCGCCGCACCCGGCGGAGGGATTGGACGCAGCCTTCGCCCGCCTGCGTACGCTCGATCCGGCCCGGCTCGGCCCGTCCGGTGCTCCCGCGGCCGCACGCGAGGCCGCCTTCGCCGGGCTCGCGGCGATCCTCGCCGAACGGATCGACCGGCCGGCCGCGTCGCCCGCGCCTTCGGCCGTCGGTTCAGCGCAAGCGATCGAGTAGTGAGCCGAGCGGCCGCTCGGGCCGGGCGCCGAACTGCTGGATGATCTCGGCGGCGCACAAACTCCCGAGCCGGCCGCAGGCGCCGAGATCGAAGCCACGGCCGAGCCCGTAGAGGAACCCGGCGGCGTAGAGGTCACCCGCGCCCGTGGTGTCCACGAGCCGGTCGATCGGTGCGGCGTCGATCACGTGGACCTCCTCGCCGCGCAGCACGACCGAGCCCTTGGGGCCCCGGGTCAGCGCCGCGAAGCGCACGTGCCGGCGGACCTCCTGGAGGGCCTCGTCGAAGCTCGAGGCTTCGTAGAGGGCGGTGATCTCGGCCTCGTTGGCGAACAGGATGTCGACCTCCCGCTCGACCAGCTCGCGGAACTCCTCCCGCCAGCGCCCGACGCAGAACGGATCGGAAAGCGTGAGGGCCACCTGCCGCCCGTGCCGATGCGCGATCGCGATGGCCTTGCGGCAGGCGGCCTTGGCTTCCGGCCGGTCCCAGAGATAGCCCTCGAGGTAGAGGATGGAGGCGGCCGCGACGAGCTCGGGCTCGACGTCCTCGGGGCCGAGCTCGACGCAGGCGCCCAGATAGGTCTGCATGGTGCGCTGCGCGTCGGGGGTGACGAAGATCAGGCAGCGGGCGGTCGCCGGCCCGTTCGGTGCGGGCTTCGCGCGGAAGGTCACCCCGGCCGCGCGGATGTCGTGGGCGAAGACCCGGCCGAGCTCGTCGTCCTTCACGCGGCCGATATAGGCGGGACGGCCGCCGAGTGCGGCGAGGGCCGCCATGGTGTTGGCGCAGGATCCGCCCGAGACCTCGCGAGCCGGTCCCATCCGGCGGTAGAGGAACTCGACCCGCTCCTCGTCGACGAGGGTCATCGCCCCTTTCACGAGGCCGAGTTCTCGCACGAGTTCCTCGCTCGAATAGGCCAAGACGTCGACGATCGCGTTGCCCAGTCCGAGGACGTCGAGCGGGGCTTCGGGGCTCGGGGCGATCGGCATGGGCGGGCTCCGGAACGCGCGGACCTCGACCCGCCCGATAGAGGCGGGCGCCCGGCCGGGCAAGCCGGCGCGCGGTCGTGGCGCGCGGGGTCGAGGGTCCCCGGGTTTGACTTGCCGGAGGCGGACGATTAATGCTCGCCGCGCACGGCGACGTGCGTCGCGGCCCGGCTCCCGGGTCGTGTCCCGGCCTCCGCGAGCCAGCAGGGAGCGAGTCATGTTCCGCAGGAAGGACACCGAGCCGGGTCGCCCGGCGGTCGGCGAGAAGGCTCCCGAAGCGCCCCTCCCGCGTCCCTCGAGCGAGACGAGACCGATGCAGCCAGAGCTTCCCCGCCGGACCGTCGACATCCCGACCGGACCGGTGACCCCGGTCGCACCGGCGGCCGAGGCGCCCAAGGCCCAGCCCGGCCTGCACGCCGGCGAGGGCAAGCGCTTGATCGTCGGCCAGGGCATCAGCCTCTCGGGCGAGATCACCGCCTGCGACCGGCTCGTGGTCGAGGGCAGTGTGCAGGTGACCTTGAACGAGACCCGGGCGATCGAGATCACCGAGACCGGCCGCTTCACCAACGGCAAGGCCGAGGTCGAGGAGGCCGAGATCAGCGGCGTCTACGAGGGCGACCTCACGGTCAGGAAGCGCCTCTTGATCCGCTCCACCGGCCGGGTCCAGGGCACGGTCCGCTACGGCGAGCTCGAGATCGAGCGCGGCGGGCGCCTCTCGGGCAGCGTCTCGATGCTGGAGAGCTGATCGGCTCTTCGCTTCTTCGCTGCACCGCGTTATCATTTCTCGGCCTGCGTTGGTCGGGGTGGTGCAGCATGATCGGCCGTTCCTGGTGGGGCCGGGCTCGGTTCGGGATCGGGGTGACGAGCCTTTTGGTCTCCTCTTGCGCCTCCGAACCGAGGCCGGACGGGGCGGCCCGGCCGATGTCGACCGAAGCCGCGCGCCTCGCAGGGCTGGAGCGTCCGGTCCGTTTGGTCGGCATGCGCGCCGACGCGGTCGAGGCCCTGCTCGGCCGGCCCGACCTGGAGCGGCACGAGCGGCGAGCGCAATACCGGCGCTACGACGTGGACGGCTGCGCCCTCGACCTCTACCTCTACGAGGCGCCGACCAACGGCGCACCCAGCGTGGCCTGGTTCGAGGTCCGCCCGGTCGACCCCCTCGCCGGACTCGATTCGCGGGCCTGCGCGTGGCTCGAGGAGCGGCTCGGTGCCCCCTCCCTGCAGGAGCGGCGGGCCGAGCAGGCCCGCTCCTAGCCGGCCGGTTCGCCCGGCGGGCCGCCCAAGCCCGCGAGCAGGACGAGCTCCACCGTCACGGGGTGGCTGCCGTCCGACCGCACGAAGCGGGTCCGGTAGAACTCGAGCGCACGGGCCAACACGTCGCGCCGGAGCGGCCGGCGCAGCTCGGGGGCGAAGGCGGCGCTCTCGCCCACCGCGCGCAGGTCGAGCAACAGGCGGAGGGGATCACGGTAGGCGAGGTCGACCCGCTCGACGTCGACCACCGGTGAATCGAACCCGGCCCGCTGCAACAGCGCCGCGGCGTCGCGCGGGTCGAGGGTCGGATGAACCCGCAAGGCCGCGCCACCCAGGATCTCGAGCTCGGCCTCGATCAGGCAGGTGCGCAGCTCGACCAGGGTCGAGCCCGCGGGAACGAGCGCGAGCAACAGCCCGTCGCGAGTGAGCACCCGGCGGATCTCGAGGAGCGCCCGGGGCAGGTCGTCGACCCGGTGCAGGCCGCCCGCGGCGAGCACGAGGTCGAACCGATCCGTGGCGAAGGGCAGCCGCTCGACGTCCAGGACCACCGCCGGGCCCGTGCCGTCGAGCCGCGGCGGGGCGAGATCGGCGCGCAGGTGCAGCGGGAAGGGCGGCAGGCCGGCCGCGGCGAGCGCCCGGCTCACCGCGTCGTCGGCGGCGGCGAGCTCGAGTACCGTCGTGAAACGCCGGCGCAGGTCGACCAGCCGATCGACGAGCCGGGCGGCGAGCTCGTCCCGGAAGCTCGGATCGCGCGGCGGGCGCGTCCTCGCGCGACGGCGGCGGAGGAGGGCGGGATCGAACAGCCGGGTGCGCACGGGTCCGGGCTGTAGCAGGCGGGCGTCCGCCCGGCGAGCCGCTCAGGCGGGTGCGAGCCTTCCGGCGCGCAGGAGGAGGAGCAGCCGGCCGCCGAGCAGGAGCGTCGCCGCGGCGCAGCCGAACAGGATGCCGAGCACGAGCCCCGCCACGCCGAGCCCCGCGGGGAGAGCCAAAAGGTACGCCGCGGGCAGCTGCACGCCCCAGAAGGCCAGGAGGTAGAGGAGCGCCGGCAGGCGAACGTCCGAGCCGCCGCGCAGCGCCCCGCCCAGGACCCCCTGCGCGCAATCCAAAAGGAGCGCGGGCGGCAGGAGGAGGACGACCGGCAGGGCGAGCGCGTGGACCGCCGGATCGGCCGTGTACGCGCCCAACACCGGCTCGCGCGCGAACAGCAGCAGGGAGACCGCGAGCCCGGTCGCGAGGAGGCCGGCACCGAGCCCCGTCCCGGCCGCGCGCGCGGCTTCGGCGAGGTCCCCGCGGCCGACCGCGCCACCCACCCGGACCGCGGTCGCGGTCGCCACCCCGATCGTCAGCATGTAGACGAGTGCGGTGAGGTTCAACAGGATCTGGAAGCCCGCGAGGGCCGTGGCCCCGAGCCAGCCGGCCATGACGATCAGGAGGTTGAAGGCGGTGCTCTCGAGCCCCTGGGATGCGGCGACCGAGATGCCGAGGGCCACGAGCCGGCGGCGCAGCCGCGGAACCGGGACGCTCGGCCCGGTGAGCCCGTAGCTCCGCGCGACGGGCAGGCGGATGGCCGCGAGCGCCAGGGCCACCGCCATGCCGATCCGCACGAGCGAGGTGGCGAGCGCCGCCCCGTCGGCTCCAAGGGCCGGCAGCCCGAGCCGCCCCTCGATCAGGACCGCGTTCAAGGCGAGGTTGGCGAGATTGCCGCCTGCCATCACGAGGAGCGGCAGGTGCGGCCGGCGGATCCCTTCCAACAGAAAGCTCGTCACCTGGAAGGCCAAGAGGCCGGGCAGGCCGATCGCGAGCATGCGGAGGGTGGAGCCGGCAGCGGCGGCGAGGCCCGGCTCCTGGCCGAGAGCCAGGAAAATGGTCCGGCCCGGCAGCAGGAGAAGCGCGCCCGCCGCACCCAAGAAGAGCGCATCGGCGAGGGCCGTGCGCCAGATCGTGCCGCATTCGGCCCGCCGCCCGGCTCCGTCGGCTTGGGCGACGAGCACGACCGTGCCCGTGAGCAGGCCCATGCCCAAGAGCATGAGGGTCATGAAGAGGGCTTGGGCCAGGGCGTAGGCGGCGAGCTCCTCGGCCGCGTAACGGCCGGTCATCACCGTATCCACGGTGACCAGCGCCAGCTGGCCCACCCGGGCGAGCATCACCGGCAGCGCGAGGCGGAAGGTCTCGCGCAGATGCCAGCCGAGCGGCCCCGGGTGCGTGCTCAGGCGGGACCCCGCATCTGCGAGGGCAGCCAGGTGGCGAGGCCCGGGAAGGCCACGAGGATCGCCACCATGGCGACCATCAAGAGGAAGAAGGGCGCGGCCTGGCGAGCGATCCAGGTGATCTGCCGGCCGGTCATGCCCTGCAGCACGAACAGGTTGAAGCCCACCGGCGGGGTGATCTGGGCCATCTCGACCACGACCACGACGAAGATGCCGAACCAGAGGAGGTCGATGCCGGCCGCCCGGACCATGGGCTCGATCACCGCCATGGTCAGCACGATCGCCGAGATGCCGTCGAGGAAACAGCCCAAGACGATGTAGAAGACGGTGAGGGCGGCGATCAGGGTCAAGGGCGAAAGGTCGAGGGCGGCGATCCCTTCGGCGAGGGCTCTGGGGATGCCGGTGAAGCCCATGGCGAGCGAGAGGAAGGAGGCGCCCATCAAGATGAAGGCGATCATGCAGGAGGTCCGCACCGCCCCCATGAGGCTCTCGGTGAAGCTCGTCCAGGTGAGGGCACCTTGCGCCCGGGCGATCGCGAGCGCGCCCACCACACCCAACGCCGCCGCCTCGGTCGCGGTGGCGATGCCGGTGTAGATCGAGCCGAGCACGGCCAGGATCAGGAGCAGGACGGGCAGGAGCGAGCGCGAGGCGGCGAACCGTTCACGCAGCGGCAGGACGGGCTCCGGCGGGATCCGGCCGCGGTGGAGGATCGCCCAGCCCATGACGTAGGCCATGAAGAGGAGTGCGAGGACGAGCCCCGGAAAGACCCCGGCCATGAACAGCGCGGCGATCGATTCGTTCACCGCCACGCCGTAGACGATCATGGTCAAAGACGGCGGGATCATGAGGCCGAGCGTGCCGGCGCCGGCCAAGGAGCCGATCGCGAGGCCGTCCGGATAGCCCCGTTTCGAAAGTTCCGGGATCGTCATCTTGCCGATCGTCGCACAGGTCGCGGCCGAGGAGCCGGAGACCGCGGCGAAGATCGTGCAGCCCACGACGTTGGTGTGGAGGAGCCGTCCGGGCAGGCTCGCGACCCAAGGTGCCAAGCCTTTGAACATGTCCTCCGAGAGCCGGGTGCGGAAGAGGATCTCGCCCATCCAGATGAAGAGCGGCAGCGCCGTCAGCGTCCAGGAGGAGGAAGCGGTCCAGATCGTCGTGATCATGGCATCGCCCGCCGGGCGGGTGGTGAAGAGCCACATGCCCACGAGCGCCACGCCCAAGAGCGCGAGGCCGATCCACAAGCCCGAGCCCAGGAGGAGGAAGAGGACGAAGAGGAGGATCAGGGTCTCGAGCAGCTGTTCCAACGGCACCTCCCGCCGACGAGCCTTGCGGGAACGTCGTAGAGGCAGCCCGCGCGGAGGAGAAGGCCGGACGGCCGCGCTTCCGGCTGCGCGATTCCGCGGAAGCGGGTACAAAGAAGCCGATCCCGGCGGTCGGCGAGCCCGATGTCTCGCGGACCGCCCACGGCCGAAGGTCCGGACGAACACGACCATGATCCGTTCGGTGAAGCGACCCACGGTCGAGCCGCGAAAGCACCGCGTCATCGGCCGCCTCGACCGGCTCGACGGCCACGAGGGCCTTTCCGGCACGCTGTGGGACCGCGACGGCCGGGTCTGGACCTGCACCTTCCCGCCCGCGCTCGAAGCGGACCTTCGGACCCTCTGGCGCCAGTGGGTGGAGGTCGTGGGCGTGGGCGTCCTGGCGACCCCCGATGCGCGAGGAAAGCTCGAGGTCGAAACGATCCGCCCCGTCGAAGGCCCGCTCGAGGAGCGAGGCCGGCGGTTCTGGACGGCGCCGACGCTCGACCGGTTGGCCGTCGAGCAGGGCGTGGGCCCGATCGAGACGGTCGAGGAGCTCCTGTCGGTGTGGGGAGAGGAGCGGCTCGAGGCCGATCCTTTCGAGGAGCTCGTGACCGAGCGGGCCCGTCGGCGCCTCGAAGCGAACGCAGCTCGAGGTTGAGCCTTGGACGACCTCCTGCTCGACACGAGCGTCGTGAGCTTTTTCTTGCCCTCAAGAAACCGTTCGGAGCGGGCACGCTACGAGCCCCACCTCGAGGGCCGGCGCCCGATCCCGTGTTTCCAGTCGATGGCGGAGCTCCGGCTCCTCGCCCGGAAGAACGCTTGGGGAGACCGCAGGGAAGAGAACCTCCGAAGGTTCTTGGCGAAGGTCCTGGTCGTACCCGCCGATGCCGAGCTCGCGGAAGCCTGGGCGGAGGTGACGACCGCTTCCCAGAAGTTCGGCCGGAGGCTCGAAACCGCCGATGCCTGGATCGTCGCCACGGCGCTCCGCTACGACCTGCCGCTCGTGACTCACGACCGCGACCAGCTGATCCTCGAAGACCTCGGCGGCCGAGTGATCACCGAGCTCCCCTGACGGCACCGTCGCGTTCCCGGGCCCGGCCGCTCGCACGAAAAAACGGCGCCGGGGGCACCGGCGCCGTCCGTCGCGAAGCGACGAGAAAGAAGCTCAGGCCTCGCGCAACAGGCGCGTGTCGATCGGCAAATCGCGGATCCGCTTGCCCGTGGCGGCGAAGATCGCGTTCGCGATCGCCGGCGCGATCGGCGGCACGCCCGGCTCGCCTACGCCGGCCGCCGGCACCGAGAAGGGATGCGGCACGATGTGGACCCGCACCTCGCGCGGGAAGTTGGTCATCCGCACCATCTCGTAATCGTGGTAGTTGGACTGCTGGGCGCGGCCGTTCTCGAAGGTCACGGCCGAATGGAAGCAGAGCGTCTGCCCCATCACCGCCGCCCCCTCGAACTGCGCCCGGATCCGCTCCGGGTTGGCGGCGTAGCCGCAGTCCACGGCCGTGTCGATCCGCGGGATCGTGACCGTGCCGTCCTTGCCCACCGCGACCTCGGCCACGCTCGCCACATAGGTGAGGAAGCTCCGGTGCACGGCGAGCCCGAGCCCGGTCCGCGGCGCCATCTTGCGGCCCCAGCCCGCCTTCTCGCAGGCGAGCTCGACCACCGCCCGAAGTCTGCCGGTGTCGATCGGGTAGACCGCGTAGGGATCGCCGTAGTTCCAGAGCTCGCCCTCGATCCCGGCGGCCACCGGGTCGATCTTCCGCGGCGGACCCAAGAGCTCGAGCAGGAGCTCCTTGTGGTCGCGCTTCAGTTCGTGGGCGAGCTCGCAGACGAAGGATTGCACCGCCCAGGCACGCGGGATGTTCGAGACCGAGCGGAACCAGCCGATCCGGACGTGGTTCTTGATGGCGCCGTTCTCGCAGCGGAGGTTCGGGATGTCGAACGGGTTGTCGACCAGGCCCATGCCGAGCTCGATCGCGAACTGGTGCTCGGCCGGGGCGAAGGTCGAAAGGATGGTGGGCGCCACGCTCCGGTGCCGCCACGCCACGACCTTGCCCTTCTCGTCGATCCCCGCCTCGATCCGCTCGACCGAGGTCGTGTGGTAATAGGAGTTGCGGAGGTCGTCCTCGCGGGTCCAGGTCAAGAGGACCGGCGCCCCACCCATCGCTTTCGACAGATAGGCCGCCTCGAGGGCGAAGTCGCCCTTGGATTTGCGGCCGAAGCCGCCACCCAGGAGCGTCACGTGGACCGTGACGTCGGCCGGGTCGAGCCCCAGGAACTTGGCGAGATCGGTGCGCACCGCGTAAGGTGACTGGGCTGGTGCCCAGCACTCGCAGCGGCCGCCCGCGACGATCGCCAAGGCGTGCGGGGTCTCCATCGAGGCGTGCGCCATGTGCGGCTGGTAATATTCGGCCGTGTAGACCTTGGCCGCCTTGGCGAGCGCCGCCTCGGCGTCGCCCTGGTCGCGCACGACCTTGCCCGGCTTCGCGGCGATCTCGCGCATCCGCTTCGCGTAGGCGGCGCTGTCGTAGGAGGCGTTGGGCCCGTCCTCCCACTGGACGTTCAGCTTCTCGCGGCCCTGGATCGCCGCCCAGGTGGTCTTGCCGACCACCGCCACCCCGCCCATCGGCATGAAGGCCGCGGGCTCGGGCGTGCCCGGAATCTCGATCACCTCGACCACGCCGGGGACCGCCTTGGCCGCGGCGGCATCCCAGGACTTGGCCCTGCCGCCGTAGACCGGCGGGCGGGCGACCACGGCGTAGAGCTGGCCGGGCCGGCGCACGTCCGAACCGTAGACCGCCGTGCCGGTGACGATCGCCTTCATGTCGTAAAGCGGCACGTTGCCCTTGCCGATGTAGCGGAAGGCGCTCTCGGGCTTGAGCACGAGATCCTCGATCGGCGGGACGGGCAGGTCCATGGCCGCTTTCGCGAGCTCGCCGAAGCCCGCTTGCCGGCCGGTGGCCTTGTCGACCACGACGTGCACCCGTGCTTCGACCTGGCTCGGGGGCACGCCCCAGGCCTTGGCCGCGGCCTGCTCGAGCATGGTCCGCACCGCGGCCCCCATCACCCGCATGGTCTGGATGTGGTGACGCATGCTGCGCGAGCCGTCGGTGTCCTGGTTGCCGTAAGTGGGCTCGTCGCCCGGGGCCTGGACGATCTTCACCTTCGCCCAGTCCGCGCCGAGCTCGTCGGCGAGCACCATGGGCAGGCTCGTGCGCACACCCGTGCCCATTTCCGAGCGGTGGGCGGTGATGGTGACCGTGCCGTCCGGCGCGATCGAGACGAACACCTTGGGGTCCCACACGAGACCGCGCGGCATGGCTTCGCCACCGGTCGGGTAGGGCTCGTAGGCGCCGGCGGCCAAGGGTGCCATCACCGTGAAGGTGCCGGCGAGCCCGAGGATTTCGAGGAACGAGCGGCGGCTCACGTTGCTCAAGGTGAGCGCGGTCGGGGCGGCGCTGAGCGCGGCGGCGGCCCGGCCCGGGGTCCACCCCTCGCGCAACGCGACGAAGCTCTGGAGCGTCATGGTCTCACACTCCCGTGGCGGCCAAGCGGACCGCGGCGTGGATCCGCTGGTAGCAACCGCAGCGGCAGATGTTGCCGGCCATCGCCTCGTCGATCTCGGCGTCGGTCGGGTTCTTCTTCTCGGCCAAGAGGGCCGCCGCGCGCATGATCTGGCCGGCCTGGCAGTAGCCGCACTGCGGCACGCCGAGCTGGGCCCAGGCCTTCTGCACCGGGTGGTTGCCCTCGGGGTCGAGCCCCTCGATCGTTGTGATCGACTTGCCGGCGGCCTCGCGGAGCTGGACCACGCAGCCCAGCACGGCCTTGCCGTCCATGTGGATCGTGCAGGCCCCGCAGGCGCCGATCCCGCAGCCATATTTCGTGCCGGTCAGGTTCAAGATGTCGCGAAGCGCCCACAAGACCGGCATCTCGCCGGGTGCTTCGACCCGGACCGCACGGCCGTTCACGGTGAACTCGATCGCCATCGGCTTCGCCTCCCTCGGCGGAACGCCCGGAGCTCGCGCCCGAGCCCGGGCCGGTGCCGCGCCGGGTAGCCGCTTCGGGCCCGCCGGCGCGACGGGTACGTTCTCCCCCGAGAGCGCCCGGCGGCCGGAGGGCGCCCCGGCCGGCCGGGCTCTGCCGGACCGGCTATTCGGTGCCGGTCACCGTCGTGACGAGCGGCAGCGAGACGTGGCGGAGATGGTAGGAGTCCGCCGTCTCGGTGACGTAGCTCACGCGGAAGACGCCGTTGATCGGGTGTGCCCCCGGCTTGGTCGGGGTGACCTCGAGCCGGAACAGCACGGAGTCGCCGTCGAGCCGACCGCGGAACACGCGGCGGGCGAACGTGACCCCCCCGTCGGCCGAGGAGAGCTCGATCACCCGGTTGCCGCGCGGCAGCGGCTCGATGAACCGGAAGCCCTCGGCGATCGTGAGCTTGGCTCGGACCTCCGTCGGCTCGCCGACCGGGCCCTCGGCCGCGCTCACCTCGACGTGGATCGGCGGACCTTCCTCGGCCGGCGCCGCCGTTGCGACGAGTGCCAGCGTCCCAAGGCTCAGCACCCCCGCGACCGCGAGCTTGCCCATCTCCTGCGCCCTCCCCGTGGGATGCGCCGAGCCGGGGCGGCCCCGGGTCCGCCCCGGCCGCGGCCGCTCACCTCTGCAGCGCGAACACCCAGAGCACGCCACCCTCGGTCGTGGCCTTGGGCCAGCCCGGGATGAGGTTGGCGAGCAGGCCCTGCTGGAACTGCGGGTCGACGCCCCAGCCCGCCTGCACCGCGATGTATTGCACGCCGTCGATCATGTAGCTCGCCGGCGGAGCGATGATCCCCGAGCTCGTCTTGATCTGCCAGAGCTGGTCCCCGGTCCGGGCGTCGTAGGCCCGGAACATCCGGTCCTGCGTGCCGCCGTTGAACACGAGGCCGCCCGCCGTGGTCAGGATCGAGCCCCAGTTCATCGAGTTCGGGTAGAGGACCGTCCAGACCTTCTTGCCGGCGTTGATGTCCCAGGCCTGGATCTCGCCGAACGACTTGGCGTCCTTCCTCACGGTGAAACCGATGTCGGGGATGTCGACGCCGGTCCACCACTTGCCCGCGACGTATTCCTGCACCTTCCCCTCGAGGAAGCCGCAGTGATTGTCGTTGGCCGGGATGTAGATCATCCCGGTCTTCGGGTTGTAGGCCTCGAACGGCCAGTCCTTGCCGCCCCAGAGCGAGGGGCAGAAGTGCGCCTTCTTGCCGGTGCCCGGGATCTTGTCCGGATGGTAGGTCGGCCGGCCGGTCTTGGGGTCGATCGAGGCGAACACGTCCTGGTAGACGTAGGGCTTGGCATCCACGAAGCCGATCGCCCCGTTCTGCAGCCGCTCGAGCCAATGGAGATAGCCGTTGCGCGACGGCTTGATCAGACCCCTGACGGTCCGCCCGTCGCGCTGGAAGTCGACCAGCATCGGCGCGTTCATCTCGTCCCAGTCCCAACTGTCGTTCCAGTGGTACTGGAAGTGGCCCTTGATCTTGCCGGTGTCGCCGTCGAGCGCCAGGGTCGAGGCGGTGTAGAGATTGTCGCCCGGCCGCTGGTCGCCGAACCAGGGCGAGGCGTTGCCCACACCCCAATAGATCGTGTTGGTCTCGACGTCGTAATTCCCGGTCATCCAGGCCGCGGCCCCGCCGCGCTTCCAATCGTCGCCCCGCCAGGTCTCGCTGCCGGGCTCACCCGGGGCCGGGATCGTGTAGGTTTTCCACGCCTGCTGGCCGGTCTTGGCGTCGTAGGCGGCGATGAAGCCGCGCACGCCGAACTCGCCCCCGGAGATGCCGACGACGATCTTGCCCTTCACGGTCAAGGGCGCCATCGTCATGTACTCGCCGACCTTCCAGTTGGCGACGGTGGTCGTCCACGCGACCTTGCCGGTCTTGGCGTCGAGGGCGACCAGGTCGCCGTAGAGCATCGCCACGTAGACCTTGTCGTCGTACAAGGACACGCCGCGATTGGTGTTGTGCAGCGCGCTGAACTCTTCGGGGCCCTGGCCCTGGAAGCGCCAGATCTCCTCGCCGGTCCGCGCATCCAGCGCGATCACCTGATTGTCCGGCTGGGTGATGAACATGTAGCCGTCGTTGACGATCGGTGGCGACTGGTGGCCGGAGCGTTTGCCGGTCGCGAAGGTCCAGACCGGGACCAGATTCTTGACGTTGTTGGTGTTGATCTGGTCGAGCGGGCTGTAGCTCCAGCCCTTGTAATTGCCGCGGGTCATGAGCCAGTTGTGCGGCTCGGGATTGGTGAGCCGCGCGTCCGTGACCGGCGTGTAGGCCTCGACCGACGCGGCCGAGGCCATCAAGGCCGCGGCCACGAACAAGGTGCGCTTGATCATTTCCGTTTCCCTCCCCTTGTCCCGGGGGCGCCGCCGACCTCCCTCGGTCGGCCGTCGCGATCCCCCGGATCCACGATCTTTTTTTCCTCGATCAGGCGGCGCGCACCGCGCCGATCCGCCCGTCGAACGGGCCGGTGACGACCAGCACGCCCGCTTCGGCCTTGACCGGCAGCTGGGCGAGCCGGCGCGGCGCCGGACCGAACACGACCTTCGCTTTGGCGCGCGGGTCGAACATGCTGCCGTGGCAGGAACAAACGAGCATGTGCTCGTACTCGTTCCACATGCTGACCGGGCAGGCCTCGTGCGAGCAGATCGAGGAGTAGACGACCACGCCGTCGGCCGCCCCCTTGCGGGTCTCCTCGCTCAGCGCCGTCGGATCCAGGCGCACGGCCACGACCTCGTTGAAGCGCGAGCCGTCGAGCACCGTGCCGGTCGCCGGGTCCATCGGGAAGGCGAGCATCCCCGGGCCGCCCGGCGGCAGGTCCTCGACCGACAGCGGCTTCCCCTTCTTCGGGCCCATCGAATGGACCAGGACGTCGCCCGCCTTCGGCCGACGCTCGTTCCCGGCCGCTGCCGCGACCACCGGCAGGGTCCCGAGCAGCGCGGCGCCCAGCACGACCTCGCGCCGGCCGACACCGCAGCCGCAAGCCTCCCGCTCGCGTTCCGCTTCCCCCATGCCTCCCTCGCCTTTCGGTTCGTTAACCGATGTTTATAGTGAGACGAAGCGTCGCGCGCAACCGTGACGCACGCAGGCCGGGGCCGCTCCCCGGCCGGCGCGGCCGGGTCGATTGACTATATTCCTTCCCTCGGCTAAAGAGCCGCCACACCCTCCCCCCGCCGCGGAGCCGCCCATGCCCGCTTCCGAGCCCCGAACGCGCGGACCC
>JAILZQ010000038.1 GCA_023512415.1 Geminicoccaceae bacterium
ATCGGGCCGGCCTCGAGGTCGTCGAGGTCGGCCCCGAGGGTTGGCAGGCGGCGGGCGTGCTGGTCCACGACGAGCGCGACCGTTCGCTCGCCACGCTCTTGGCTGCCCTCGAGCCACCGCTCCCGGTGGCGCTCGGCGTGCTCCACGCCGATCCGGCACCGGCGAGCTACGAGCGGCTCGTGCGCGAGCAGATCGAGGCCGAGCGGGCCCGTGCGCCGGGGCTCGATCTCGCCACCGTGATCCGCCGCGCCCCGACCTGGACCGTGCCGGGCTGAGCGCTCAGGCCTCGGCCGGTCGCTCGACCGGCAGCCCGGCCCGCCGCCACGCCGTCATCCCACCCGCGAGCTGGACGGCGCGGCAGCCCCGTTCGGTCAAGAAACGGACGGCCGGGATCGAACGGTGGGCGCTCTCGCAAACCGCCACGACCTCGCTGCCGGGTGAAAGGCCGAGTTCGGCGAACCGGGCCGCGATCTCGTGGACGGGAACGTGACGGGCCCCCGGGACGGTGCCTCGGGCCACCTCGGCCGCGCTGCGGACGTCGAGGACCACGGGCGCCCTTCCCTCGCGGATGCGGCGCGCCAGTTCCTCGGGGGCGATTTCACCCACCCGACCGAAAGGCAGCCACTGCCACCATCGCATGGGTCACCGGGAGCGAAGGAGAATGGTCGGAGCGGCGTGATTCGAACACGCGACCCCTGCCTCCCGAAAGCAGTGCTCTACCAGGCTGAGCTACGCTCCGACCGGGGTCGGCCGAGGAGATAGTCGGCCGCGCCGCGGCCCGCAAGCCCGAAGCCGCGACGACCCCGCGCGCCGACTCAATAGGCTCGCTCGATGCAGAAATCGACGAGCCCCGAGAGCGCGTCGCGAGCCGGCGAGCGGGGGAAGGGAGCGAGCGCCTCGTGCGCCGCCCGCCCGTAGGCCCGAGCCCGCTCGAGCGTCGCCTCGATCGCCCGGTGGCGGGCCAAAAGGCGCTGCGCCTCGGCGAGGTCGCTCGCCGTTTGCTCGACCTGCTCCAGGGTGCGCCGCCAGAAGGCGCGCTCCGCCTCACTGCCGCGGGCGAAGGCCACGAGCACCGGCAGCGTGATCTTGCCGTCGCGGAAATCGTCGCCCACGGCCTTGCCGAGCTCGGCCTCGCGAGCGCTGTAGTCGAGCGCGTCGTCGACCAGCTGGAAGGCCATGCCGAGCGAGCGGCCGTAGGTCGCGAGGGCGGCGGCCTCGCCGCGCGGCCGGCCGGCCACGATCGCGCCCACTTCGCAGGCCGCCTCGAAGAGGGCGGCGGTCTTGCCGGCGATCATCCGGAGATAGGCTTCCTCGCTGGTCGCGGTGTCGTTCGCGGTGACGAGCTGGAGGACTTCGCCCTCGGCGATCACGGCACTCGCCCGCGCGAGGATGCCCAGCACCTCGAGATCGCCCACGCCGACCATCAGCTGGAAGGCGCGGCTGAAGAGGAAATCGCCCACGAGCACCGGCGCTTTGTTCCCCCAGAGCGCGTTGGCCGTGGCTTTGCCGCGCCGCAGATCGCTGTCGTCCACCACGTCGTCGTGCAGGAGCGTGGCGGTGTGGATGAACTCGACGGCGGTCGCGAGCGCCAGGTGGTGCTCACCCCGATAGCCGCACATCCGGGCCGAGAGGAGGGTGAGCATCGGCCGGATCCGCTTGCCGCCGGCGGCGATCAAGTGGCGGGCGAGCTCGGGGATCAGCGACACCTCGCTCTGCAGCCGCTCGAGGATCAGCCGGTCGACCCGTGCCATGTCCTCGGCGACGAGGGCTCGGGCCTCCTCGAGTGCCGAACGGCTCGGCTCGCTGCGCATCGCTGCTGCTGGGGACACGAGGCGTCTCCCTCGACCCGCCCGTCCGGCCGGGTCATCTTGGAGCGGACTTATACCCCCGAGGGGCCTCTGGCAAATGTACCCGCTCACCTCCGAGGCGAGCACCACCGACGGGCAAGCGGGCGGGAGCTCCACCACGCTCGACCTGTTGCTCGGGGGCCGGGTCCGCCTCCTCCAGCCGAAACGGGGCTATCGCGCGGCGATCGACCCGGTGCTGTTGGCCGCCGCGGTCGGCGCCCGGCCGGGCGAGCGGGTGCTGGATGCCGGTTGCGGCACCGGTGCTGCGAGCCTCTGCCTCGCCGTGCGCTGCCCCGAGATTCTGGTGACCGGGCTCGAGCGCGACCACGCGGCCCTCACTCTCGCCCGAGCGAGTGTGGCTCTCGCCGGGCTCGAGGGCCGGGTGCGGCTCGTCGAGGGTGATCTTTCGGCCCCACCGCCCGAGCTGCGGCGCACGGCCTTCGATTGGGTCGCCTCCAACCCGCCCTTCCTCGAGCCCGCCCGGGCGCGCAAGCCGGACGAGCCGGGCCGGGCAGCGGCGCGGCTCGAATCGACCGACCTGTGTCGCTGGGTCGAGGCCTGCCTCGCGCGGCTCGCTCCGGGCGGCCGGCTCGTCCTCGTTCACCGCGCCGATCGGCTGCCGGAGCTCCTCGCGGCACTCACCGGCCGGGCGGGTGAGATCACCCTGTTCCCGCTCTGGCCCAAGGAGGGCGAGCCGGCGCGCCGGATCCTGGTCCGCGCGCGCAAGGGCAGCCGGGCTCCGGCGCGGCTTCTGCCGGGCCTCGTCTTGCACCGCCCGGACGGGCGCTATACCGAGGCTGCCGAAGCCATCCTGCGTGGAGCCGAGCCGATCCCATGGTGACCCCGACGCCGCCCGCGCCCCGGCCGTTCTGGGCCTTCTGGCGGCGCCGCCCGATCGTGCCGGTGATCCGCCTCGCGGGGCTGATCGGCAGCCTGCCGCTGCGCGGCGCCGGCCTCTCGCTCACCGGGCTCGAGCGGGCGATCGACCGGGCTTTCGCGATCGGCCACGCCCCGGCGGTGGCGCTCGTGATCAACAGCCCGGGCGGTTCGGCGGTGCAATCGGCGCTGATCGCTGGGCGAATCCGGGCGCTCGCCGAGCGGAACCGCCGACCGGTGCTCGCCTTCGTCGAGGACGTCGCCGCTTCGGGGGGCTACTGGCTCGCCACCGCGGCCGACGAGATCCTGGTCGACCCGGCCTCGATCCTGGGCTCGATCGGGGTGATCAGCGCGGGCTTCGGCTTCGGTCAGGCGATCGAGCGGCTCGGGATCGAGCGTCGGGTGCACACGGCCGGCGCCCGCAAGAGCTTCTTGGACCCGTTTCGCCCCGAACGGGCGGAGGATCTGGCCCTGCTCGCCGAGCTGCAAGGCGACATCCACGAGCGCTTCAAAGAGCAGGTACGCACCCGCCGCGCCGGCCGCTTGAAGGTGCCCGAAGCGGAACTTTTCGACGGCCGGGTCTGGACCGGGACCCGCGCGGTCGAGGTCGGGCTCGCCGACGGGCTCGGCGAACTCCGCACGACCCTCGAGGAACGGTTCGGCCCGGACGTTCGGGTCCGGCTCGTCAACCCGCCGCGGCCGCGCCTCCTCTCGCGCATGGGGCTCGGCGCGCTCGCCGCCGAAGCCGCGGCCGAGGGCCTGGCGATCCTCGAGGAGCGGGCGCTCCGTGCCCGGTTCGGTCTTTGAACGCGACGGCGGGCATCGGGAAGGGAAGGGGCGATGTTCACCTTGAGCTTCGGTAAGATCCTGGTCGTCATCCTGGTGATCGTCGCCGCCTGGAAGGGCTTGCGTCTGTTCACCGCGCTGCAAAAGAAGCTCGCGGAGGCGCAGCGCCAGCCGCCGGTGCCGCCACCCGGCCGCGGCGGGTCGCGAACCGAGACGACCGATCTCGTCCCGTGCCCGCGCTGCGGGACCTGGGTCCCGAACGGGACCTGGTGCCCGAGCGTGGAAGAGTGCCGGATCGAGCGGGTCCGAAAGCCGCAGCCGCCTTGACCCCGCCGGCGGCCGCCTTCTAGAGCGTGTGCAACGCAACACGAGGCCAGCCGAAACCGAGTGCCGACGTGGTCAAACCGCGCCCGCCGAGCTTCCAAGAACTCATCCTCCGTCTGCAGCGCTTCTGGGGCGAGCGGGGCTGCCTGATCCTCCAACCCTACGACATGGAGGTCGGCGCGGGCACCTTCCACCCGGCGACCACGCTCAGGGCCCTCGGTCCCGAGCCCTGGCGGGCGGCCTATGTCCAGCCCTCGCGCCGGCCGACCGACGGCCGCTACGGCGAGAACCCGAACCGCCTGCAGCACTATTACCAGTTCCAGGTGATCTTGAAGCCCTCGCCGCCCGATCTCCAGGAGACCTATCTCGAGAGCTTGGTGGCGCTCGGGATCGATCCGCTGCTGCACGACATCCGCTTCGTCGAGGACGATTGGGAGAGCCCGACCCTCGGTGCCTGGGGTCTCGGCTGGGAGGTCTGGTGCGACGGGATGGAGGTCACCCAATTCACCTACTTCCAGCAGGTGGGCGGGATCGACTGCCGGCCGGTGTCGGGCGAGCTCACTTACGGGCTCGAGCGCCTCGCCATGTACGTCCAGGGCATCGAGAACGTCTACGAGCTCGACTTCAACGGCGCGGGCGTCACCTACGGCGACGTGTTCCTGGAGGCCGAGCGGCAATATTCCGCGCACAATTTCGAGCACGCGACGGTCGAGCGCCTGGCGCGTCATTTCGAGGACGCCGAGGCCGAGTGCCGCCACCTGCTCGCCCACCGGCTGCCGCTGCCGGCCTACGACCAGTGCCTCAAAGCGAGCCACCTCTTCAACCTGCTCGACGCGCGCGGTGCGATCGGCGTCGCCGAGCGGCAGGCCTACATCGGCCGGGTCCGCGCGCTCGCCAAGGCCTGCTGCGAGGCTTGGCTCGAGCGGACCGGGCAGGGGGCCGGCTGAGCCCATGGCCGAGCTCCTGCTCGAGCTCCTCGCCGAAGAGATGCCGGCACGCATGCAGGAGCGGGCGCGCAGCGACCTCGCCGAGCTCCTGCGCGGCCTCTTCCTCGAGGCGGGGCTCGGCTTCGACGAGCCGATCCGCAGCTTCACGACCCCGCGCCGGCTCGTGGCGGTCGTGACGGGCCTGCCCGCACGCCAGCCCGACCGGGTCACCGAGCGCCGCGGCCCCCGCGAGGATGCACCGGTCGCGGCGCTCGAGGGCTTCAAACGCGCGCTGCCGGCCCGGGGTGTCACGGTCGAGGTCCGCGAGGAGAAGAAGGGCAGGGTGCTCTGGGCGATCGTCCGCGAGCCCGGTGCCGCCACCCGCGACCTCCTCGCCGCCCGCCTGCCCGAGCTCCTGGCCCGCTTCCCCTGGCCCAAGTCGATGCGCTGGGGCTCGGGCGAAGCGCGCTGGGTGCGGCCCTTGCGCTCGATCCTCTGCTTGCTCGACGGCGAAATCGTGCCCTTCGGCTTCGCCGGGATCGAAAGCGGGGCCACGACCCGGGGCCATCGCTTCCTCGCGCCCGCGACGCTGCGCCCGAAGAGCTTCGCCGAATACGAACGGGCGCTCGCCGGCGCCAAGGTCCTGCTCGACCCCGCCGAGCGCCGGCGGCGGATCCTCGCGGGTGCGGAACGGCTCGCCGCAGGGGAGGGGCTCCGGCTGGTCCGTGACGAGGGGCTGATCGAGGAGATCGTGGGCCTCGTCGAATGGCCGGTGCCGCTCCTCGGCCGGATCGACCCCGCCTTCATGGACATCCCGAGCGAGGTGCTCGTGCTGACCATGCGGCAGAACCAGCGCTACCTCGCCCTCGAGACGCCGGACGGGAGGCTCGCGCCACGCTTCGTACTGGTCGCCGGCATCGAGCCCGCGGACGGCGGGGCGGCGATCGTCGCGGGCAACGAGCGGGTGCTCCGCGCCCGCCTGTGGGACGCCCGCTTCTTCTGGGAGCAGGACAAGAAGCGGAGCCTCGAGAGCCGGCTGCCGAAGCTCGCCGCCATGGTCTTCCACGACAAGCTCGGCAGCCAGGGCGAGCGGGTCAAGCGGCTCGTCGCCCTTTCGGGCTTCCTCTTCCCCTTCGTTCGCGGCGCCGACCGGATCCTCGCCGAGCGCGCGGCGCTCCTGGCCAAGGCCGATCTCGTCACCGGCATGGTGGGCGAGTTCCCCGAACTCCAGGGGATCATGGGCGGTCACTATGCGCGGGTGCAGGGCGAGCCCGAGCCCGTCGCCCGGGCGATCGCCGAGCACTACGCCCCCAAGGGACCGGAGGATCGCTGCCCGAAGGCACCCGAGAGCGTGGTCCTCGCGCTCGCCGACCGGATCGACCATCTCGTGGGCTTCTTCGCGGCCGGGATCCGGCCGACCGGCACCAAGGACCCGTTCGCGCTCCGCCGGGCAGGGCTCGGCGTCATCCGGCTCGTGAGCGAGAACCGGCTGCGGCTACCGTTGCGCCGGGCCTTCACGACCGCGCTCGACGGCTACGGTGCGCGCTTCGCCGACCTCGACCGCACGGCACTCTCGGACGAACTCCTGCGCTTCTTGGCCGACCGGCTCGTCGTCCATCTACGCGGCGAGGGGGTGCGCCACGACCACATCGCCGCGGTGCTGGCGGTCGGGCTCGACGACGATCTCGTGCGCCTGCAGGCCCGGGTCGCGGCACTCCGCACCTTCCTCGAGAGCGAGGACGGCGCCAACCTGGTCGCGGGCTACCGCCGCGCCGCCAACATCGTGGCGATCGAGGAGCGCAAGGACGGCCGCGCCTACCGCGGCGAGCCGCGCCGCGAGCTCTTGCGAGCGGCCGAGGAGATCGCCCTGTTCGACGCGCTCGAGGCCGCGAGCCCGCGGATCGCCACCGCCCTCGCGGCCGAGGATTGGGCGGGTGCCATGGCCGCCCTCGCGGCCTTGCGGCGCCCGATCGACGCCTTTTTCGATCGGGTGATGGTCAACGCGCCCGAGGCCGAGCTGCGCGTCAACCGTTTGTTCATGCTGTCGCGGATAGGATCGGCGCTCGGCGACGTCGCGGATTTCGCGCGGATCGAGGAGCCCGGGCGCGGTTAGGCGAGGGGCCGTCCCGAGCGCGAGCGGGTTTCGGAGGATGGGCGGTCGATGACCAAGAAATGGGTCTACGGCTTCGGTCGCGGCGGCGCCGAGGGAGACGCCGGCATGCGTCGCCTGTTGGGCGGCAAAGGGGCCAATCTCGCCGAGATGGCGGGCCTGGGCCTGCCGGTGCCGCCCGGCTTCACGATCACGACCGAGGTCTGCGCCTGGTATTACGCCCACGACCGGAGCTACCCGGAAGGCCTGCGCGAGCAGGTCCGCTCGGCGCTCGCCGCGGTCGAGGCCGGGGTCGGCGCCCGCTTCGGCGACGCCGACCGGCCGCTCCTCGTCTCGGTCCGCTCGGGTGCGCCGGTCTCCATGCCGGGCATGATGGACACCGTGCTCAATCTCGGCCTCAACGACCGCACGGTCGAGGGCCTCGCCCGGGCGAGCGAGGATCGCCGTTTCGCGTTCGACAGCTATCGCCGGTTCGTCCAGATGTACGGCGACGTGGTCCTCGGCATCGACCATTACCTGTTCGAGGAGCGGCTCGAGGAAGCCAAGCGCGAACACGGCGCCCGGTTCGACAACGAGCTGCCGGCCGAGGCGCTCGAGGAGCTCGTCGCGGCCTACAAGACGATCGTCCGCAAAGCACTCGGCCGCGACTTCCCGGACGACCCCGAGGAGCAGCTCTGGGGGGCGATCGGTGCGGTGTTCGGCTCCTGGATGAACCCGCGCGCCCAGACCTACCGCAAGCTGCACGGCATCCCGGCGGAGATGGGCACCGCGGTCACCGTCCAGGCCATGGTGTTCGGCAACATGGGCGAGGATTGCGCGACCGGCGTGGCCTTCACCCGCAACCCCTCGACCGGCGAGAAGGTCCGCTACGGCGAATATCTCGTGAACGCCCAGGGCGAGGACGTGGTGGCGGGCATCCGCACGCCGCAGCCGCTCTCCAAGGCGATGGCCGGGCCGGGTGCCGCCGGTTCCTCGATGGAAGAGCGGCTGCCGCGCTCCTTCGCCGAGCTGGTCGAGGTCTTCGACCGGCTGGAGCGGCACTATCGGGACATGCAGGACATCGAGTTCACGGTCCAGAAAGGCCGCCTCTACGTCCTGCAGACCCGCACCGGCAAGCGGACCGCCGCCGCGGCGCTCAAGATCGCGGTCGACATGGCCCGCGAAGGGCTGATCACGCGCGAGGAAGCGCTGTTGCGGATCGACCCGGCGCAGCTCGACCAGCTCCTCCACCCGACCCTCGACCCCAAGGCCGAGCGGCGGGTCATCGCCAAGGGCCTGCCGGCCTCGCCCGGCGCCGTCTCGGGCAAGGTCGTCATGAGCGCCGAGGAGGCGGAGCGGCTGGCCGCCGCCGGCGAGGCGGTGATCCTCGTGCGGATCGAGACCTCTCCCGACGACATCCACGGCATGCACGCCGCCCGCGGCATCCTCACCGCCCGCGGCGGCATGACCAGCCATGCCGCGGTGGTGGCCCGCGGCATGGGCAAGCCCTGCGTGTGCGGTGCGGGCGACCTCTTGATCTCCTACGAGGAGCGGGCGTTCAGCGCGGGCGGGGTGCGGGTCGCGGCGGGCGAGGTGATCACGATCGACGGCTCGACGGGTGAAGTCATGCTGGGTGCGGTCAAGACGATCGACCCGCAACTCTCGGGCGACTTCGCCACGCTCATGGGCTGGGCCGACGAGGTCCGCCGGCTGCGGGTCCGGACCAACGCCGAGACCCCGCTCGATGCCCGGACCGCCGTGCGCTTCGGCTGCGAAGGGATCGGCCTCTGCCGGACCGAGCACATGTTCTTCCAGGAGGAGCGGATCGTCGCCATGCGCGAGATGATCCTCGCCTCCGACGCCGAGGGCCGGAGAAAGGCGCTCGCCGAGATCCTGCCCGTGCAGCGGGCCGACTTCGTCGAGCTCTTCGAAATCATGGGCGCGCGGCCGGTGACGATCCGCCTCCTCGATCCACCCCTCCACGAGTTCTTGCCGCACACCGAGACCGAGATCGGTGAGGTCGCGGCCGCGGCCGGTGTGGAGCCGCGGGTGGTGCGCCGCCGGCTCAAGGAGCTCGAGGAAGCGAACCCGATGCTGGGCTTGCGCGGCTGCCGGCTCGGGATCGTCTACCCCGAGATCTACGAGATGCAGGTCCAAGCGATCGTCGAGGCCGCACTCGAGGTCGAGGCGCGCACGGGCACCGCGGTCGTGCCGGAGATCATGGTGCCGCTCGTGGGCTCGGCGCGCGAGCTCGAGCTCGTGGGCGAGCGGCTGCGGAAGGTTGCCGAGCGGGTCATGGCGGAGAAGGGCCGGCGGATCGACTATCTCGTCGGCACCATGATCGAATTGCCGCGCGCGGCCTTGCGGGCCGGCGAGATCGCTCGGCACGCCGCCTTCTTCAGCTTCGGCACGAACGATCTGACCCAGATGACGCTCGGCCTGTCGCGCGACGATTCGGGGAAGTTCCTCGACGCTTACCTCGAGGCCGCGATCTTCCCGACCGACCCGTTCCGCTCCCTCGACGTCGACGGTGTGGGCGAGCTCGTGCGGATCGCCTGCGCGCGCGGCCGCGAGACCCGGCCCGACCTCAAGCTCGGCATCTGCGGCGAGCACGGCGGCGATCCGGCCTCGATCGCCTTCTGCGAAGAGGTCGGCCTCGACTACGTCTCCTGCTCGCCCTACCGGGTGCCGATCGCGAGGCTCGCTGCCGCCCAGGCCGTGCTGCGGCGCCGCGGCGTCGTGCCGAGCGAGGAGCGGGGATGAGGACCGAGCGGGGGTGAGCGGAGCGGAAGAGCCGCTCGAGGCGCTGCGCGCCGGCGGCAAGGCGGCGCTCGCCCGCGCGCTCGCCCGGATCGAGGAAGCGCCCGACGATCCGGCGACGATCGGCCTGCTCGAGGCCGCTTGGGCGCGACCCCTGGGCTGGGCCCTGGGCCTCACCGGCCCGCCGGGTGTGGGCAAATCGACGCTCGCTTCGGCGCTGGTGGCGGCTTGGCGGCGGGCCGGGCGGCGGGTCGCCGTGCTCGCGGTCGACCCCTCCTCGCGACGGACCGGGGGGGCCATCCTCGGCGACCGCACCCGGCTCGCCCTCGACCCCGAGGACGAGGGCCTGTTCGTCCGCTCGCTCGCCGCCCGCGACCGGCTCGGCGGTGTGGCCTCCTTGTGCTTTCCCGCCCTCGTTCTCCTGCGCGCGCTGTTCGACCGGGTGCTGGTCGAAACGGTGGGTGTCGGCCAATCGGAGACCGAGATCGCCGATCTCGCGGACCTGGTCCTGCTCGCGGTCCAGCCGGCCTCGGGCGACGCCTTGCAGTTCCTCAAGGCCGGGATCGTCGAGATCCCCGACCTCGCCGTGGTGACCAAGGCGGATCTCGGCGCACCCGCCGAGCGCAGCGCGCGCGAACTCGAGGCGGCCCTCGCGCTCGTGACCCCGCCGGGCCGGCCCCGCCCGGGCGTGCTGCTCGTCTCGGCGAGCCGAGGGCAGGGGATCGAGGCGCTGGTCGAGGCGCTCGAGGCGCGGGCGGCCAGCGTCGCGGGCGACGCGCCGGCCCGGCGGCTCCGCCAAGCCCGCGCCTGGCTCGAGGCCGAGCTCCGGGCCGAGGCCGGGCGCCGTGCGGTCGCCCGCCTGGCCGACCGGCTCGCCGCGGCCTCGCCCACACCGTTCGCGAGCCACTCGGCCCTTTTGGTCGCGCTCGACCGGACCTGACGCCGCCCGCCCGCTCCGTCGGTGGCAGCGCGCGGCGTCCGTCGCGGGCACGGCCGGGCGCGTCCCGGGCGCGACGCGACCGCGTACCCGAACGAAAAAGGAGCGGTCGGCACGGAGGCCGACCGCTCGAGCGGGGAGGCAGGAGAGCGATGACCGAGACCGCTTTCGAGCGGCCTCGTGCGCAAGATGGCAGGCTCACGTGCCTATGTCAAGGACTTTTCCCCTAGCTCGATCCAGCCGGGCAGCTCGGGCCGCAGCCGCGCGCCGTCCGCCTCGAGCGGGCCCGCGCTCAGCGCCTCGAGGCGCAGGAGCGCGAGTGCCCGGTCGTCGCGGCCGCTGCGCACTTCGCCCACTTCACGACCGTCGAGCCGGACGATCGTGCCGGGCGGCGGCAGGGGCCCCTCGACTCGAACCGGCACGAGCCGCCGCTTGGCGAGTCCGCGATGCGCCATCCGCGCGGTGAGCTCCTGGCCGACGAAGCAGCCCTTCGTGAGCGAGACGATGTCGAGCTCGAGAAAGCCCGACTCGACCGCGAGCGCCTTCTCGGGCGGCAGATCGAGGGCACCCTCGGGCACGCCGAGGGCGAGCCGGTGCCGATCCCAGAGGGCGGCATCGACCGGGGCCAGGGCCTGCGCGGCGAGGAACGCATCGCGCCGGTCGGTCGGCACGAGGGCCCGCACGCCGAGGGCGGCGAGGCGCGGGTCGACGAACACGAGCGCGTCGTCGAGCCGGCGGCAGGCGCCGCGCTCGGCCGGCAGGCCGAAACGGTCCGCGGCAGCCGGGTCGGGCAGCGCGAGCACCGTCCAGGCGGCCGAGCGGTCGTCGATCGTCACCGCGGCCCGGAGCTTGTAGAGCGCGAGGCGGCGGGCGAGCGCCTCGAGGCCGGCCCGTTCGACGTCGAGCAGGATCCGCGGGCCGTCCTCGACGAGGGCGAATTCGGCGAGGCAGCGCCCCTGCGCCGTCAAAAGCGCGGCCCAGATCGCCCGGTCGGGCGCGAGGCGGCCGAGATCGGCGGTGACGAGGCCCTGGAGGAAGGTGCGAGCGTCGGCCCCCGAGAGCTCGAGGATCCCGCGCGTCGCGAGAACGGCGGCGGCCGAGGGCGCTGCCATGTCGTGGTCCCCGTACGCTTCGACGATGCGGGCGAGAGGTAGGCGGGCGGCGGCCCGAGCCAAGCCCGTGGCACTCCGATCGGATAAGATTTGTTATGACAACGGATCCGCGCCGGAACATCGGTGCCGGAGCCGAACGAGCCGGCCCGTTCGTACGGACCGCCGGTCCCGCGCGCCCTCAATGCGAGAGGATCTGACTCAAGAACAGCCGGGTGCGCTCGGACTTCGGGTTCGAGAAGAACTCCTCGGGGGGTGCGACCTCGACGATCTCACCCCGGTCCATGAACACCACGAAGTCGGCGACCGATTTGGCGAACCCCATCTCGTGGGTGACGACCATCATCGTCATGCCCTCGTTCGCCAGCTCGATCATGACGTCGAGAACCTCCTTGACCATCTCCGGGTCGAGGGCCGAGGTCGGCTCGTCGAACAGCATGATCTTGGGCTTCATGCAGAGCGCCCTGGCGATCGCCACCCGCTGCTGCTGGCCGCCGCTGAGCTGCCCCGGGTATTTGTGCGCCTGCTCGGGGATCTTGACCCGCTCGAGGAAGAACATGGCGAGCTCCTCGGCCTCCTTCTTCGGCATCCGCCGCACCCAGATCGGCGCCAAGGTCAGGTTCTCGAGCACGGTCAAGTGCGGAAAGAGGTTGAAGTGCTGGAAGACCATCCCGACCTCGCGGCGGATGGCGTCCACGTTCTTGACGTCCGAGGTGAGCTCGATCCCGTCGACCACGATCCGGCCGCGCTGATGCTCCTCGAGCCGGTTGATGCAGCGGATCATGGTCGACTTGCCGGACCCCGAGTGCCCGCAGACCACGACCTTCTGGCCCTTTTCGACCTCGAGGTTGATCGCCTTGAGGACGTGGAACTCGCCGAACCATTTGTGGACGTCCTCGAGCCGGATCATCGGCCCGCCCTGGTCGCCTCGCGCCATCTTCCCTCGGTCCCGATCGCTTCGCCGCCTTTTCGATCGCCCGTCGGCGCTTCAGCTGCCCGCGGGGTCAGCGGTGGTGACCGCGGGCGAGCTTGCGCTCGAGCGCCATGCTGTAGCGTGACATGCCGAAGCAGAAGATCCAGAACCCGGCCGCGGCGATCAGATAGGTTTCGGTCGCGAGGCCGAGCCATTGCGGATCCTTGATGATGAGCTGCGCCATCCCGAGCAGATCGTAGAGGCCGATGATGAGGACGAGGGCCGTGTCCTTGAACAGCCCGATGAAGGTGTTGACGATCCCCGGGATCACGAGGCGCAGGGCCTGCGGCAGGATCACGAGGCCCATCATCTTCCAATAGCCGAGGCCGAGGGCGGCGGCCGCCTCGTACTGGCCTTTGGGGATCGCCTGCAGCCCGCCGCGCACGACTTCGGCCATGTAGGCGGCCGAGAACAGCGAGACGCCCACGAGCGCGCGCAAGAGTTTGTCGAAGGTCACGCCTTCCGGGAGGAAGAGCGGCAGCATCACCGAGGCCATGAACAGCACGGTGACGAGCGGGACGCCGCGGACGAGCTCGATGAAGGCGACCGAGAGGGCCTTGATGATCGGGAGCTCCGAGCGGCGGCCCAGCGCCAGCAGGATGCCGAGCGGCAAGGAGGCGGTGATCCCGACCCCGGCGATCACGAGGGTCAAGAAGAGCCCACCCCAGAGCGGCGTCTCGACCACCGGGAGCCCGAACCGGCCGCCGTAGAACAGCACGTAGGCGATCGGCGGGTAGACCAGGATCAAGGCCGCGGCGTAGAGCAGCTTGTCGAGCGCGATCCGCAGGAAGAGCGGGACCATCGCGACCGCCAGGATCGCGAAGGCGAGGTCGATCCGCCAGCGCTGCTCGATCGGGTAGAGCCCGTAGACATATTGGCCGAAGCGGGCCCGCAGCACCGCCCAGCAGGCACCGCGTGCCGGGGCTTCGGCCGTCCCGCCGGCGCGGAACGCCGCCTCGCAGTCCTGCTTGCTGTCGGCCGACCAGACCGCATTCAAGACCGCCCACTCGAACGCCGGCACGAGCGTGACCCACAACAGCCAGAGCACGAGGATCGTGAGCAGGCTGTTGAGGGGCGAGTTGAACAGGTTGCGCCGCAGCCAGCCGATCGCGCCCAACCGCTCGGTCGCGGGCGGCGGGAGGGAGGGCAGGCTCGTCGCCGTGACCGCCATCGCTCAGCGCTCCACCAACGCCATCTTGGCGTTGTACCAGTTCATGAAAGCGGAGATCGCCAAGCTGAACGAGAGATAGACCGCCATGGTGATGGCGATCACCTCGACCGCCTGGCCGGTCTGGTTGTTGACCGTGCCCGCGACGTTGAAGAAGTCGGGGTAGCCGATCGCCACGCCCAGCGAGCTGTTCTTCGTGAGGTTGAGGTATTGGCTGGTCTGCGGCGGGATGATCACCCGGAGCGCCTGGGGGATCACCACCAGGCGCAGCGTCTGGTTGGGCTTGAGCCCGAGCGCGCCCGCCGCCTCGAGCTGGCCCTTGCCGACCGACAGGATGCCGGAGCGGACGATCTCGGCGAGGAACGCCCCGGTGTAGACCGAGAGACCGAGCACGAGGGCGAGGAATTCCGGCAACAGCACGAGCCCGCCCTCGAGCCGGAAGCGGGTCAGGCGCGGGTACTCGAAGGAGATCGGCCCGCCGAGCGCCAAGTGCGTCCCGAGCGGCACGAGGATCAGGATCGCGAGACCGACCCAGAAGGTCGGAAAGGGTCGTCCGGTCGCCTCGCGCCGTCGCTTGGCCCAGCGGGCGATCGCCACCACGGCGACGATGGCGGCGAGCAGGGCCACGAGCTCGAAGATCGCACCCGCCTCGAAGATCGGCTTGGGCAGGAACAGGCCGCGGACGTTGAGATAGCCGATGCCCAGGACCTCGAGGCTGTCGCGCGGGCCGGGCAGCGCGCCCAAGACCACCACGTACCAGAAGATGAGCTGGAGGAGCAGCGGGACGTTGCGCATCACCTCGATGTAGACGAGCGCCAAGCGCGCCACGAGCCAGTTCGAGGACAGCCGGGCGATGCCCATGACGAAGCCGATGATCGTGGCGAGCACGATGCCGACCGCCGCGACGTAGAGCGTGTTCAACAGGCCGACGACGAAGGCTCGGCCGTAGGAGCTGCGGTCGCTCGCGAAGTCGATCAGCGACTGCGAAACGTCGAAGCCGGCGAGGCGGCCGAGGAAGTCGAAACCCGAGGCCACCCCGAGGCGCTCGCGGTTGACGATCGTGTTGTGGACCAGATAGGCGCCCGCGGCGATCACGAGCCCGAGCACGAGGGCCTGGGCGAAGAGACCGCGGACCCGGCGGTCCCGCCAGAGCGCGCCGCGCGACGGTCGTTCGCCTCCTGCCACCCTGGCGGCCATGCTGGTGCCTCCCACCCACCCGCTGGGGCCTCCCGGCGCGCCCGAGCGGCCCCGCCGGACGTCTCTCAGCGGAAGGGTGGCGCGTACATGAGCCCGCCCTTGGTCCAGAGGGCGTTGATGCCGCGGGCGATCTTCAAGGGCGTGTTCTCGCCGAGATTGCGCTCGAAGCTCTCGCCGTAATTGCCCACCTGGGCGATGATCTTGGCGGCGAAGTCGTTCGGCAGGCCGAGCCCCTTGCCGATCTCGCCCTCCACCCCGAGCAGCCGACGAATGTTCGGGTTCTTGCTGGCCTTCATCTCCTCGACGTTCTTGCTGGTGACGCCGAGCTCCTCGGCCTCGATCATGGCGTAAAGCGACCAGCGCACCACGTCCGCCCACTCGTTGTCGCCGTGGCGGACCGCCGGGCCGAGCGGCTCCTTGGAGATCACCTCGGGCAGCACGACCCAATTGTCGGGCTTCTCGAACTTCGTGCGGCTCGAGTAGAGGCCGGACTGGTCGGTGGTGAACACGTCGCAGCGACCGGCCTGGAACGCGGCGATGATCTCGTCGTTGGTCTCGAAGACCACCGGCTCGTACCGCATGTTGTTGGCGCGGAAATAATCCGCGAGGTTGAGCTCGGTGGTCGTGCCGGTCTGCACGCAGACCGAAGCGCCGTCGAGCTCCTTGGCGCTCTTCACGCCCAGGCTCTTCGGCACCATGAAGCCCTGGCCGTCGTAATAGTTGACGGCCACGAAGTCGAGGCCGAGCGCGGAATCGCGGGTCACGGTCCAGGTCGAGTTGCGCGAGAGAACGTCGATCTCTTTGGACTGCAGCGCGGTGAACCGCTCCTTGGCCGACAAGGGGGTGTACTTGACCTTGCTCGCGTCACCGAAGACCGCCGCGGCGACCGCCCGGCAGACGTCGATGTCGAGCCCGGCCCAGTTGCCCTTGTCGTCGACCTGGGCGAAGCCGGGCAGCCCGCTGTTGTTCACACCGCACTGGACGAAGCCCTTCTTCTTGACGGCTTCGAAGGTCTCGCCGGCCTGCACCGCGCCGGCGGCGGCGAGGCTCACGAACGCGGCCCCGGCCAGAAGCCAACGGTTGACGGACATGGTCCCTCCTGGTCCCTGTGGCGTTGTCGCCCGGCTCTTTCTCCCCTGCCGACCGAGGGGTCGGCCCGCCGGATCTGTGGCAGTCATGGCACGGCCCGAAGGCCGTGCCAATCGGCTATCGCATGACCGACCCGACCGACTCGCAGACCGCCCATCGCCCTTCGGTGCCGGGCCCGCGCGTGCTAAGCGCCCGCTCGTCCAAGCCGCGGGGTGCCCGATGAAAGATTCCACCCTCGTCACCACGCTCGGGCGCGATCCCGAGGCCCATCACGGGATCGTCAACCCGCCCACTTGGCGGGCCTCGACGATCCTCTCGCCGACCGTCGAGGCCTTCCGCAGCCGCCGCTACGGCGAGCCCGGCTCCTACGGCCGCTACGGCACGCCCACGACCGCGGCCCTGCAAGCGGCGATCGCCCGGCTCGAGGGCGGCCATCGGACGATCGCGGTGGGCTCCGGCAAGACCGCGATCTCGGCCACCCTCCTCGCCCTGCTCGCCCCGGGCGATCACCTCGTCCTGGTCGACTGCGTCTACGGGCCCACCCGCCGCTTCGCCGACGGCATGCTCGCGAAGTTCGGCATCGAGACGAGCTACGTGCGGCCCGACGTCGGCGCCGACATCGCCGCGGTGCTGCGTCCGGAGACCAAGGTGGTGTTCCTCGAATCGCCGGGCTCCTGGACCTTCGAGATGCAGGACATCCGCGCCGTCGCCGAGGTCGCGCACGCCCACGGTGCCGTGGTCGTGATGGACAACACCTGGGCCTCACCCCTCTATTGCAAGCCCTTCACCCTCGGCGTCGACGTCTCGATCCAGGCCGCGACCAAGTACATCGGCGGCCATTCCGACCTCATGATGGGGACGATCACCACGACCGAAGCGCTCTTCGAGCGGGTCCGCCACGGCGTGTTCGAGGTCGCCACCGCCGCCGGGCCCGACGAGTGCACGCTCGCGCTGCGCGGCCTTCGGACCCTCGCCGTCCGCCTCGAGCGGCACATGGAAAGCGGGCTCCTGCTCGCCGACTGGCTGCGTCGGCGGCCCGAGGTGCGCCGGGTCATGCACCCCGCGCTGCCCGACGATCCCGGCCACGCGCTCTGGCGGCGCGATTTCCTGGGCGCCTCGGGCCTGTTCGGTTTCGTCCTCGAGCCCTGCACGCAGGCGCAGCTCGCAGCCTTTCTGGACCATCTCGAACTCTTCGGGATGGGCGCCTCCTGGGGCGGCTACGAGAGCCTCTTGATCCCGACCGACCCGCGGCCGATCCGCACGGCCGTGCCCTGGACCGAGCCCGGCCAAGCGATGCGGATCCACGTGGGCCTCGAGGACCCCGAGGACCTGATCCGCGACCTCGAGGCCGGCTTCGCCCGCTTCCGCGCGGCTGCGTGAGAAACCATCTCCTGAGCATGAGCACGCTCTACGAGGACGATCTCGCGGCTTGGGCCGAAGACCAGGCGCGGGCCCTTCGTGCCGCGGCACGGGCGAAGCTGAACACGCCCGTGGCGGTCGATTGGGAGAACCTGGCCGAGGAGATCGAGCAGTTGGCCCGCTCCGAGCGCCGCGAACTCGCCTCGCGGCTGTTCCGTCTGCTCACCCACCTGGCCAAATGGCGTTGGCAGCCACGGCGACGCAGCCGGAGCTGGCGGGCGACGATCGGCGAGCAGCGCCGCGAGCTCGCCCGCTTGCTCGCCGACAGCCCGAGCCTGCGATCGATCCTGCCCGAGACGGTAGCACGTGCCTGGGCCGATGCCCGCGGCCAGGCGGCCGACGCGACGGGCTTGCCGCTCGCGACCTTCCCGGAGACCTGCCCGTTCACGCCCGAGGCGGCGCTGGATCCGGACTTCTGGCCGGAAGCGGACTGACCGCCTCCGCCTCGTGCCGGGCCGCGACCAAGAATTCCCGGTTGCCCGCGGGCCCGAGGATCGGTGAGGGGACGATCCCGAGCACCCGCCAGCCCGGTTGCCCGGAGAGCCAACGGGCGATTTCGGCACAGACCCGCTCGTGCACGGCCGGATCGCGCACGACACCCCCCTTCCCCACCGCCCCCCGGCCGGCCTCGAACTGCGGCTTGATCAACGCCACGAGGAACGCCCCCGGCGCGCAGAGCGCGAGCGCCGGAGGCAGGACGAGCTTCAAGGAGATGAAGCTCACGTCGCAAGTGACGAGCTCGACCGGCTCGGGTACCTGCTCGCGGCCCAAATGGCGGGCGTTGACACCTTCGAGGGCGACCACCCGCGGGTCGGTGCGCAGCCGCCAGAGCAGCTGGCCACGGCCGACATCGACCGCATAGACCCGTCGCGCGCCGCGCCGCAGCAGCACGTCGGTGAAGCCGCCCGTCGACGCACCGATGTCGAGCGCCACCCGGCCGGCCGGGTCGATCGCGAAGGCGTCGAGCGCGGCCACGAGCTTGCGGGCCCCGCGCGAGGCCCATTCCTCCCCCTCCCCGCCCTCGACTTCGAGCGGCAGGTCGGCGGTCACGAGCCGACCCGGCTTGTCGAGCCGCGTGCCGGCCGAGCGCACCCGCCCGGCCATGATCAACGCCTGCGCCCGGCTCCGGTTCGGGGCCAGGCCGCGGGCGACCAGGAGCTCGTCGAGCCGGAGCTTGCGGCCGTCCGCCCGGCTCACTCGGCGGCGGGCAGGGACTCGGCCCGCAGACGCTCGGCGCGCGCCGGGTCAACGAGGGCCAGGGCCTTGGCGACGATCGAGCGGGCATCGAGCCCGGCCTCGGCATATTGGCCCGCGGTCGTCCCGTGGTCGATGAACCGATCCGGCAGGATCATGCTGCGCAGCTTGACCCGGCCGGAATCGAGGAGGCCCTCCTCGAGCAGGAATTGTTGGACCTGGCTGCCGAAGCCGCCGATCGAGCCTTCCTCGATCGTGATCAGCACCGGATGCTCGCGGGCGAGCCGGAGGATCAGCTCGCGGTCGAGGGGCTTGGCGAAGCGGGCATCGGCGAGGGTGGGGGCGAAGCCGCGCAGGGCCAGCTCCTCGGCCGCCAACTGGCATTCGGCGAGCCGGGCGCCGAGGCAGAGGATCGCGAGATGGCCGCCCTCGCGCAGCACTCGCCCCTTGCCGATCGGCAAGGGCGTGCCGCGTTCGGGCAACGGCACCCCGACCCCTTCCCCGCGTGGGTAGCGGAAGGCGATCGGCCCCTCGTCGTAGGCGGCGGCGGTGGCCACCATGTGGACGAGGTCGGCCTCGTCGCCCGCTGCCATGATCACCATCCCGGGCAGGCAACCCAGATAGGCGAGGTCGAAGGAGCCCGCGTGGGTCGCCCCGTCGGCACCGACGAGCCCGGCCCGGTCGATCGCGAAGCGGACCGGCAGCTTCTGGATCGCCACGTCGTGGACGACCTGGTCGTAGGCCCGCTGCAGGAAGGTCGAGTAGATCGCGCAGAAGGGCTTCATCCCTTCGGCTGCGAGCCCGGCCGCGAAGGTGACCGCGTGCTGTTCGGCGATCCCGACGTCGAAGCAGCGCGTGGGGAAGCGCTCGGCGAACTTGTCGAGCCCGGTGCCGGACGGCATCGCCGCGGTGATCGCGACGATCCGCTCGTCGCGTTCGGCCTCGGCGAGCAGCGCCTTCGCGAACACCGCGGTGTAGGAGGGCGGGCCGGGCTTGCCCTTGGCTTGGGTTCCGGTGACCGGGTCGAACTTGCCCACACCGTGATATTTGTCGGCCGCCGATTCGGCCGGCGGGAACCCCTTGCCCTTCTGGGTCACGACGTGGACGAGCACGGGCCCGAGCGTGGGATCGTCGCGGACGTTCTCGAGCACCGGCACGAGATGGTCGAGATTGTGGCCGTCGAGCGGCCCCACGTAATAGAAGCCCAATTCTTCGAAGAGCGTGCCGCCCGTGGCGAGCCCGCGGGCGAACTCCTCGGCCCGGGCCGCGACCTGCGCCAAGGGGCGGGGCAGTGCCTTGGTGAGCTGCTTGGCGACGTGGCGCACACTCCGATAGGCGTGCGAGCTCACGAGCCGCGAAAGGTAATCGGAGACCGCGCCGACCGGCGGGGCGATCGACATGTCGTTGTCGTTGAGGATGACGACGATCCGCTCCTTGAGCGCGCCTGCGTTGTTGAGCGCCTCGAAGGCCATCCCGGCGCTCATCGCCCCGTCGCCGATCACGCAGATCACCCGCCGCTCGATACCCTCGAGCCGCGAGGCCACCGCCATACCGAGCCCGGCCGAGATCGAGGTCGAGCTGTGCGCCGCGCCGAACGGGTCGTAGACGCTCTCGCTGCGCCGGGTGAAGCCCGAAAGCCCACCGGGCTGGCGCAGCGTGCGGATCCGATCGCGGCGGCCGGTCAAGATCTTGTGCGGATAGGCCTGGTGCCCGACGTCCCAGATCAGCCGATCGTGCGGCGTGTCGAAGACGTAGTGGATCGCGACCGTGAGCTCGACCACGCCGAGCCCGGCACCCAGATGCCCGCCGGTGACCGAGACCGCGTCGATCGTCTCGGCGCGCAGCTCGTCGGCGAGGTCCTTGAGCCGCTCGCGCGGGAGCTGGCGCAGATCGCGCGGGTCGCGGATACGGTCGAGGAGCGGCGTGGCGATCATGGCTCGGCCCGGTTCGTTCCGGCTCAATGGCGCCGCTCGACCACGAGGTCGAGGGTAGCCCGCAGGAGGAGCGCCTCGGGCCCCAGCTTGTCAAGCGCTCCTGACGCGTCCGCGCGGACCGCCTCGAGCCGCACCCGCGCCCCCCTTTCGCCGAGGAGCCGGAGGAAGGTCGCCTTGCCCTGGACGGCATCCGCCCCGGCGGGCTTGCCGAGCTCGGCCGCCGAGCCGGTCGCGTCCAACAGATCGTCGGTGATCTGGAAGGCGAGGCCGAGCGCGCGGGCGTACTCGGCGACGAGCCGGAGCCGCTCCGGGTCGAGCCCGGCGAGCCGGGCGCCGGCCTCGCAGGCGAAGGCGATGAGCGCGCCGGTCTTGAGCGCCTGGAGGCGCGTGATACCGGCCTCGTCGAGCGCCGTGCCTTCCGCGGCGAGGTCGAGCGCCTGGCCGCCGCACATCCCGGCGGCGCCCGCCGCCCGGGCGAGGCCGGCCGCGAGCTCGGCCCGGAGTTCGGCCGAACCCGGCCAATCCGGCCGGGCCAGCACCTCGAAGGCCAAGGCTTGGAGCGCGTCGCCCGCGAGGATCGCGGTCGCCTCGTCGAACGCCACGTGGCAGGAGGGGCGACCGCGGCGGGTGGTGGCATCGTCCATGGCCGGCAGATCGTCGTGGACCAGCGAGTAACAATGGACGAGCTCGATCGCCGCGCCCACCCGGAGCACCGCGGCCGGCTCGGCCCGGCCGAGCGCGGCTGCCGCCCGGACCAGGAACGGCCGCAGCCGCTTGCCGCCACCCAGCACGGCGTGGCGCATGGCGGCGAAGAGACGCCGTTCGGCCTCCGTGGCGCCCGGCTGTTCCGGATCCGCGAGCAGCGCCTCGAGCTCGGCCTCGACCGCCCGGGCGTGCTCGGCCACGAGCGCCGCCGCCTCGGCCGGGCTCACGACCGCTCGGCGAAGGGCTCGAGGGTCGGCCGGCCGTCGCGGTCGAGCCCGAGCTTCTCGACCCGGAGCTCGGCCTCGCGCAGCTTCTCGGCACAGTGCCGGCGGAGCGCCGTGCCGCGCTCGTAGGCCGCGATCGAAGCCTCGAGGTCGAGCTGGCCGCGCTCCAGCTTCTGGACCAGCGCCTCGAGCTCGGCCATCGCTTCCTCGAAGCTCATCGCCGCGATCGGTCGCTCCGGCTCGCCGGTCGCGCCGACCTCCTTCTCCGCGGCTGCCATGCCCCCTCCCCTCACGCGCCCGCGAGCACCCGCACGTGCGCGAGCGCGCTCTTCGATAACCCCTCGAGATCGTAGCCGCCTTCGAGCACCGAGACGATCCGGCCGCGGCCGTGCCGCTCGGCGATCGCGACGAGGCGCGCCGTGATCCAGGCGAAGTCCTCTTCGACGAGCTCGAAATTGGCGAGCGGGTCGCGGACATGCGCGTCGAAGCCCGCCGAGATCAGCAAGAGCTCGGGCGCGAACGCCTCGAGCCGCGGCAAGACCTTGGCCTCGACCGCGGTGCGGTAGGCCACCCCGTCGGTCCCGGGTGGCAGGGGCAGGTTGAGGACGTTGTTCGCCACCCCCGTCTCGGTCTCGCGGCCGGTCCCCGGGTAGAGCGGCCATTGATGGGTCGAGACGAAGAGCGTGTTCGGGTCGTTCCAGAAGATCGCCTGGGTGCCGTTGCCGTGGTGGACGTCGAAATCGACGATCGCGATCCGCTCGATCCCGTGGGCGTGCCGCGCCCGGAGGGCGGCGATCGCCACGTTGTCGAACAGGCAGAAGCCCATGGCGCGGGCGGGTTCGGCATGGTGCCCGGGCGGCCTCAGGCAACAGAAGGCACGCCGGTCCTCGCCCGCGAGCACCGCATCGACCGCCGCGACCGCACCGCCGGCGGCGGTGAGCGCCGCCTTCCACGAGCCGTGCGAGACGACCGTGTCGGGGTCGAGATGGGCGTGCCCGGACCACGGGATCGCCGCGCGGATCCGGCTCGGATAGGGCTCGGGGTGAGCCCGGCGGATCGCCTCGAGGTCGGCCTCGGGCGCCTCGCGGCGCACCAGGCCCGGGATCGAAGCCGCATCCAGGGCCGCGAGGATCGCCCGGATCCGATCGGGCCGTTCGGGATGGCCGGGCCCCGTGTCGTGCTCGAAGCTCGCGGGATGGGTGTAGAGGAGCATGGCGTCCCTCCCCTGGCCTCAGGCCGCGAGCTTGGCGAGCTCGGCCACGAGGCGCTTGGCCTTCTTGAGCCGCTCCTCCGGGCTCGCGGTCTCTTCGGCGAGGACGAGCTTGTGGTCCGGGCGCACCCGCACGCGGCCACCGCTCCGCCCGATCCAGGCCACGAGCCGCTCCGGGTGCGGGAAACGGTTCGCGTGGAAGGTCAAGACCATGGCCTTGGGGCCGGCATCCAGCTTGGCGACGTTGGCCTTGCGGCAGAGCTGCTTGATCGCGACGATCTCGAGCAAGCTCTTGGTCTCGGGCGGCATGGGCCCGAACCGGTCGACGAGCTCGGCTGCGAAGGCGTCGAGCTCGGCGGGCTCGGCGAGGCTCGCGAGCCGGCGGTACATCGAGAGCCGCAGATCGAGATCGCCGATCCAGCTCTCCGGCATCAAGGCCGGCGCGTCGATGGTGATCTGCGGGGTCCAATCACCCGCCTCGGCCTCGGCCGGTGCCGCCGCGCGCTGGCGCTGGAGTTCGGCCACCGCCTCCTGGAGCATCGAATTGTAGAGCTCGAAGCCGACCTCCTTGATGTGCCCCGACTGCTCCTCGCCCAAGAGATTGCCCGCGCCGCGGATGTCGAGATCGTGGCTCGCGAGCTGGAAGCCGGCGCCCAGCCCCTCGAGCGACTGGATCACCTGGAGCCGCTTCTCCGCGGTCTCGGCGAGCTTTTTGTCGGCCGGGACGGTGAAATAGGCGTAGCCGCGGACCTTCGAGCGGCCGATCCGACCCCTGAGCTGGTAGAGCTGGGACAGGCCGAAGAGATCGGCGCGGTGGACGATCAGCGTGTTCGCCGAGGGAATGTCGAGGCCGCTCTCGATGATGTTGGTGGCCAAGAGCACGTCGATGCGGCGGTCGTAGAAGTCGGCCATCACCCGCTCGAGCTCGCTCGCCGCCATGCGCCCGTTGGCGACCGCGACCTTGAGCTCGGGCACGAGCTTCGCGAGGGTCTCCGCGAGTTTCGGTTGGTCGGCGATGCGCGGGCAGACGTAGAAGCTCTGGCCGCCGCGGTGCCGCTCGCGCAACAGCGCTTCGCGGATCACCACGGGATCGACCGGGATCACGAAGGTGCGCACCGCGAGCCGGTCGACCGGCGGGGTGGCGATCACCGAGAGGTCCTTCATCCCGCCGAGCGCCATGTGCAGCGTGCGGGGGATCGGCGTGGCGGTCATCGTCAAGACGTGGACCTCGGCGCGCAGGCGTTTGAGCCGTTCCTTGTGCGCCACGCCGAAATGCTGCTCCTCGTCGATCACGACGAGGCCCAGATCCGCGAAGCTCACGCCCTTGCCCAACAGCGCATGGGTCCCGATCGCGATGTCGATCGTGCCCTCGGCGAGCCCCTTCTTGACCGCCTCCGCTTCGCGTGCGCTCACCATCCGGGAGAGCTGGCCGATCCGGATCGGCAGGCCCTGGAAGCGGTCGCAGAAGACTTTGTAGTGCTGGCGGGCCAAGAGCGTGGTGGGGGCGAGCACGGCCACCTGCTTGCCGCTCATGGCCGCCACGAAGGCCGCGCGGAGCGCCACTTCCGTCTTGCCGAAGCCGACGTCGCCACAGATCAGCCGATCCATCGGCCGACCCGAGCCCAGGTCCTCGAGCACCGCCTCGATCGCCCGGAGCTGGTCCTCGGTCTCCTCGTAGGGAAAGCGGGCGACGAACTCGTCGTAGACGCCGGGCGGGAGCTCGAGGGCCGGGGCCTTGCGGGTCGCCCGCTCGGCGGCGATCGCGATGAGCTCGCC
>JAILZQ010000039.1 GCA_023512415.1 Geminicoccaceae bacterium
AAAACGTTCGCAGCATCATCGCGCCGGCATTGCTGGGTGCGGATGCATCGGATCAGGCGTCGATCGATCGCCGGCTGATCGAGCTGGATGGCACGGCCAACAAGTCGCGGCTGGGCGCCAATGCGATTCTGGGTGTGTCGATGGCGACTGCGAACGCGGCGGCACGGGCGCGCGGCGTGCCGCTTTTCCGGCATCTTGGCCAGGGAACACTGCTGCCGCTGCCGCAGATCCAGCTCATCGGCGGGGGGGCGCATGCGAACTGGCGAACCGATGTGCAGGATTACCTGCTGATGGCCGTCGGGGCAAAGTCCTTCGAGCAGACGCTGGAGATGATCGGCAACGTTTATCGCGACGCCGGAGAGTTGCTGGCCCGGCAGAACGCGCGATTCGGGGTGGCGGACGAGGGCGGCTACTGGCCGGCGTTTGACAGCAACGAGGCTGCGCTGGAGCTGGCGGTGCGCGCGATCGAGGCGGCGGGGTACGCCCCGGGCCGCGAGGTCGCGCTGGCGATCGACATCGCCGCCAGCGATCTGTACGACCGGCAGACAAGGCGATACCGATTCGGCCTGGATCGACAGCACCTCACATCCGAGCAACTGGCCCGGATGCTGGTTCAGTGGTGCCAGCGATATCCGATCGTTTCGATCGAAGACCCGATGGCCGACGTCGATCTGGAGGGTTGGCGGATCGTCGCCGAGGGCCCACCCGAACTCGTGGCCCGGGTGCCCGAAAGCCACACCGGCCGCTACCTCGCCCCCCACCTGCCGGAGCTGCGCCCCGCGCGCCGCCGGGAACGGGCCTGAGCCGCACGCCGGGGGCCGAGCCGGCGCGGCTCAGGCGGCGGAAACTCGGGGCCGATCGCGGAAGAGAGCCCGGGCGACCTCGCGGCCCTCGGCGCGCAGGAAGCGTTGCAGGCGGGCGACCTCGCCCTCCCCGGCGAGCTGCTCGGCGATCGCCGTGGCGAGGACGGGGTCGCGTCGCGCGCCGCTCACGAGAACGGCTTCGCGGTCGGGGGTGGCCTCTCCGGTGGCGGCCGACGGCTCGGGCTGCGCCGGGCTCGGCGTCGTGCCGGGCGCAGCCGCGGGCTCGGGTTCGTTTCCGCGATTTTCCCCGCCGGCGGCGGACGAGCCCGGGGCGGCGGCCGCCTTGGGCCCGCTCGCCTCGGGGATGGCCACCTCGGGACCGATGGCCCCGGCGACGGTGGCGCCGGACGCCGGAACCTCGGACCCGGTCGCCTCGGCAGCCGGCACCTCGGCGCGAGCCCGTGCGGAACGGGCGGCGAGCGCGGCGAGCAGCCGGTGGACCGCCCGCTCGAGCCGGGCCGCGTGCGCGGAGAGCGTCGCGAGCTCGGTCGTGCGGGTGAGAAGCGGCGGCGTGCCGTCGATGAAAATGCGGCCGGCCGGCGGGCGCGGCCGGCAGGCGGCGAGCTGCGCCTCGAGGCTGTCGCAGCGATCGAGCTTCCAGAGGGTGACGGCGAGCCGCTCGACCAGGAGATCGGCGGTGGCGTCGGCCGGGCGGTGCTCGGCGCGCAGGGCGGCGAGCAGTGCCGCGAAGGCCTCCGGGTCCTCGCCCGGGGCGAGGACCGCGGGCGAGCAGAGGCCGTGGCGGAAGGCGTTCATCGACGAGCGGGCCTTGCCCTCGGCGCTCGTGGGGCCGTGCGAGCGGGCGCCGTTGGCGCGAGCCGCCTCGCGCTGGGCCTCGGAGCGGGGACGGGGTTCGGCGAGCATCGGAGGCTCCTGGGAAGTTGGGCTTGTTGTGCAGAATATAGTCCGAAATCTCGCTCTCGTCGAGGCCCCGCCCGCACCGACCCGTGGAGCTCCGGCTCGAGTCGGCACGGAAGCGGACGGATGGAGCGGCGCGGTGGCCCCCTCCCGCCGCGTCGACCGGCCCTTCCCGACCGGCTCGCGGCGGCCCAGCATCGATCGCGTGGGCGGCGGAGGAGCGGGCATGGCCGAGGATCTCGCGGGCTGGACGGCGCGGCCCCGGCCGCCGCGCACGCCCATGCAGGGGCGCACCGTGCGGCTCGAGCCGCTCGACCCGGGGCGGCACGGGCCGGCCCTCTTCCGGGCGGCCGAAGGACCCGGGGCCGACCCGCGCCTTTGGGATCGGATGCCGGTCGGCCCGTTCGGCTCGGAAGCGGCCTTCCGCGCCTGGCTCGACCCGCTACCGGCCTCCGACGATCCGCTCTTCTTCGCGATCCTGACCGAGCCCGACGGGGTGCCGCGTGGCATGGCGAGCTTCCTGCGGATCACCCCGGAGCACGGGGTCGTCGAGATCGGCCACATCTGGCTCGGGGTCGGCTTGCAGCGGACGACGGCCGCGACCGAGGCGATGTGGCTGCTCGCCCGGCGCGCCTTCGACGAGCTCGGCTACCGCCGGCTCGAATGGAAATGCGACGCGCGCAACGGCCGCTCGATCCGCGCCGCGCTCCGCCTCGGCTTCGCCTTCGAAGGCGTCTTCCGCCGGCACATGGTGATCAAGGGCAGGAACCGCGACACTGCCTGGTTCGCGCTCCTCGACCGCGACTGGCCGCGCGCCGATGCGGCGTTCCGCGCCTGGCTGGACGCCGCCAATCTCGGCCCGGACGGCCGGCAGCGGCGCCGTCTCGAGGAGATCCGCGCGAGCCTCGCGGGTCCGGCGTGAGCCCGGCTGCGGGCGACCACCGGGCGGTCCTCGCGGTTCCGCTCCTCGGGGTGCTCTGGGGGCTCAACTGGCCGGCGGTGCGGCTCTGCCTCGTCGAGATCCCGCCCTGGACCTTGCGGACCACCGGCATGGCAGCGGCCGGCCTTTGCCTGTTGGGCGCGGCGCTCGCCACCGGCCGACCGCTCGCCGTGCCGCGGGCCCACTGGCCGAGGCTCGCGGCGAGCGGGCTCTTGGCGCTCGCCGCGTTCAACGTGCTCTTGGCCTTCGCCCAGCTGCATGCCGCCACCTCGCGGGCGGCGATCGTCGCCTTCACCATGCCGGTCTGGACCGCGCTCCTGGCTTGGCCCGCGCTGGGCGAGCGGCCCGATCGGCGACGCCTCCTCGGCCTCGGACTCGGCCTGCTCGGGCTCGCCGCGTTGGGCCTGCCGCTGTTGCGCGAGGGCGCGCTCACGATCGGCCTCCTCTGGGCGCTCCTCGGGGGGATCAGCTGGGCAGCGGGGACGGTGGTCGCCAAGCGCTGGCCGGTCGGCGCGCCGCCGATCACGGTGGCAGCGTGGCAGCTCCTGGTGGGTGCCGCTGCGGCCGGGATGGGCATGCTGCTCTTCGAGGGCGTGCCCCGGCCCGGGCCGGTCGGGCCGGTCACCGCCGCGGCCCTCGCCTGGCACGTGCTGCTCGCCCAGGCGCTCGCCTATCTCCTCTGGTTCGCGGTGCTGCCGCGCCTCTCGGCCGGGACGGCCACGCTCGGGACCCTGCTCGTGCCGGCCGTGGGCGTGCTCGGTGCCACGGCGGTCCTGGGCGAGCGCCCGACCGCCGCCGACCTCGCGGGCCTCGCTCTGGTGATCGCCGCCGCCGCGACGATCCTCCTTCCGCGATCCGCCTCCAGCCGGTGATGCGCGACACAGCGTCGCGCGTTCCTCCGCCGCAAGATCGCCCGTCTCCGTCACGGGAGGGGTGTCATGACGGGTGAGGAACCGCAGGTGCACCGGCCGGGCCAGGCTTTCGCCGGCTGGATCGTCTGCGCGGTCCTGTTCCTGCTCCTGGGCCTCGTTTGAGGCCGGGCTTCGCTCGAGGCCGGGGCTTGCTCGAGGCCCGCTTTCCGGCCGATCCTCGCCTCGGGCCTCGGGGCGAGGATCGGATGGAACCGCCACCGTTCGCGACGCGCAGCCTACCGGAGGCGGCCGACACGGTCGCCCCGGACGGCTCGGAGATCCGGATCCTGCCGCAGCTTCCGCGCGGCAGCATGGTCCACGCCCGGCTCGCGCCGGGTGCGGTGTCCAAGGCGGTGGTTCATCGCACCGTGGACGAACTCTGGTACGTGATCGCCGGTCGGGGCGAGATGTGGCGCCGGCAGGGCGAACGCGAAGAGATCGTGGCCCTGCATCCGGGGGTGGCGCTGAGCATCCCGGTCGGCACGGCCTTCCAGTTCCGCAACACCGGCGGCGAGCCGCTCGACATCGTGCTCGTGACCATGCCGCCTTGGCCGGGAGCCGAGGAGGCGATGCCGGCCTCGGGGCCCTGGGCGGCCGGCTAGCGGGCGGGTCCCGCCGCCTCAGACAAGGAGCAGGGTGCTCGCGAGCGCCACGGCGAGCGACCCGCCCACGAGCCCGGCCAGGATCAGCCGCTCCTTGAGCTGCCGGGACAGACGCGTGCCCTTCGTCATGACCGCTCTCCGCGAACCTGGGTCGGGGCCGTTCGACCGCGACGGCCCGATCTTGCGCGGTGTTCGGTTTGCAAGAGATGACGTCGATCACAGAACATGTTGTGCGCGGGTCGGAAGGCGCCCGCGAGCGTAGCGGGGGATGCGGCGCGTCGGCGTCGCACCGACTTCCATTGCCACTCGCGCGGTCGGCCGACCCCACCTATCTCACCGGCGTGCCGCGTCATCCGCCGGCTGGTCGCCGAGCGCAGTCGATGGACGCAGGTCGATCCGTCGCCGGGAGCATGGGGTCATGGATGTCAAAGAAGCGATCCGTCTCGCCAAGGAGCATTTCGCCCAGATCTTCGCGGAGGAGCTCCCGCAAAATATCAGTCTCGAGGAAATCGATACGGATGCGGACGGCCGGCGTCGGATCACTCTGAGCTTTTCGTGACCCCATACAGCCGGTGGTATATTTACGCGTTACTATAAAGTTGTCACACTCGATCCGGACGGTTCGCTCCACTCGATCAAAAATCGCGAGCTGGTGGAGTGACATCGACGCGTCTCTTGCTCGCCTCCAATCTGCTCGCCCTGTGGGTCGTCGGGTCGGCGAATCTGGAGCTCGTCAGGCATCACAAGCGGGTGAAGAGCTTCACCAAACGGGATTACCATCGGCTCGCCGACCTTCTCCGGAGCTACGAGGTCGTGTGCGTCACCCCGCACGTCCTCGCGGAAACCAGCAACTTGTTGCGCTCGGGTGGCCTCGCGGAACCCGGTCGAAGCTTGGTCCTCCAGCGTTTTCGCGCCATGATCCCGAGCCTGCGGGAGTGCCACAAGCCGGCGGTCGAGCTCGTGCGCGACCGGCTTTTCGACACTCTCGGCTCGGCCGACACCGGGCTCTCGAGCTTCGAGGCGCGGAACGTCGCTCCGGTGACCTGCGACGCGGCCCTCCACGACGCGGCGTTGCGGCGCGGCATGACGAGTGCCCGGTTCTTCGACCTGCGCTAGATATCCGGGGGAAGCCAAATGACGGCTGGGCGGCACGAGGAGGTGACCATCGTCGGCGGCGGGCTCGCTGGCAGCGAGGCCGCCTGGCAGCTCGCGCGCGCCGGGATCCGCGTGCGGCTTTCGGAGATGCGGCCGGTCCGGCCGACCCCGGCGCACAAGACCGACCGGCTGGCCGAGCTCGTCTGCTCGAACTCGTTCCGCTCGGACGATTGCTTCGGCAACGCCGTAGGCCTCTTGCACGAGGAGATGCGGCGGCTCGGCTCGCTGATCATGGCCACGGCCGACCGCCACAAGCTGCCGGCCGGCTCGGCGCTGGCCGTCGACCGCGAGGGTTTCTCCGCCGCGGTGACCGAAACCCTCTCGAGCCATCCCTGTGTCACGATCGAGCGGCGGGTCGTCGAACGGCTACCTCCGCGCGAGGACGGCCCCGTCGTCGTCGCGACCGGGCCACTCACCCACGAAGCGCTCGCCCAGGACATCCGGAGGGTCGGGGGCCAGGAGGAGCTCGCCTTCTTCGACGCGATCGCGCCGATCGTCTACAAGGATTCGATCGACTTTTCGAAGGCCTGGATGCAGTCGCGCTGGGACGAGGCGGGACCGGGCGGCGGCGGTGCGGATTACATCAACTGCCCCCTCGACCGAGACCAGTACGAGGCGTTCGTCGACGCCCTGTTGGCCGCCGAAAAGATCGAATTCCGCGAGTGGGAGAAAGAAACGCCCTATTTCGAGGGCTGTCTGCCGATCGAGGTCATGGCCGCACGCGGCCGCGAGACGCTCCGCTTCGGGCCGATGAAGCCCGTCGGGCTCACCGATCCGCGCACCGGCAAGCGGCCCTGGGCGGTCGTCCAGCTCCGCCAGGACAACGCGCTCGGCACGCTCTGGAACATGGTCGGCTTCCAGACCAAGCTCAAGCACGGCGAGCAGGTTCGGGTGTTCCGGACGATCCCGGGTCTCGAGCGGGCCGAGTTCGCCCGGCTCGGCGGGCTGCACCGCAACACCTTCTTGAACGGCCCGCGGCTCTTGGACCCGACGCTGCGTTTCCGGCCGATGCCCTGGATCCGTTTCGCGGGCCAGATCACCGGCTGCGAGGGCTATGTCGAGAGCGCCGCACTCGGCCTCCTCGCGGGCCGTTTCTGGGCCGCCGAGCTCGCCGGCGAGGAGCCCGTCCCACCGCCGCCCGAGACCGCGCACGGCGCCCTCCTCGCGCACGTCACCGGTGGCGCCCGGGCGGAAACGTTCCAGCCGATGAACGTCAATTTCGGGCTGTTCCCGCCGCTCCCTGCGGAGGTCCCGAAGAACGTCCGCAAGCGGGCCATGGCGGAGCGGGCGCTGCGCGCGCTCGAGGGCTGGATCGCAACCCCGGGGCGACCCCGGTCGTCGGCTTGTCAATCGACGAAAATCGGCTAGAAGCGCGTAGTCGAGGAGGCCGGCTCGGACCGTCCGCCGGTCGGGCTCCGGCCCGTTCCGACGCCGCTTGCCCACGCCGGCCGGAAAGAAGCGCCACGGTGGAACGCCCCGCGACCGCGAAAGCTGCCCCGGATCCGAGGTCCGCGCCGTTCCAGATCCGCGGCTCGGTCCAGACGATCTTGAGCCTGCGGCTGATCGCGCCGGGCGACCCCGAGCTCTTCCCGCTGTTGCGCGACCGGATCGCCCACAATCCGGAATTCTTCCGCGACGCGCCGGTGGTCCTCGACCTGGCACCGGTGGCCGACGCGACGCCGATCGACCTCGAGGCGTTCGCCGGCGAACTGCGCCGGCTGCGGCTCGTTCCGGTCGGGGTGCAGAACGCCGGACCGGCTTGGCAGGCGGCTGCACGCGCGGCGGGTCTCGCCCTTCTGGGTCCCGGCGGGCAGCCGGGCGGGACGGGTTCGACGACCCGCGCCGAGCCGCCGCGCGGCCGGCCGACGGCGCCGCCGCCGCGCGGTGCCGGGCTCGTGATCACCGAGCCCGTGCGCGGCGGCCAACAGGTGAGCTGCCCGGACGGCGACCTCACCGTGCTCGCCCCGGTCGGCCACGGCGCCGAGCTCGTGGCGGCCGGCCACATCCACGTTTACGGCCCGCTCCGCGGCCGCGCCTTCGCCGGCGCGAACGGCGACGAGCGGGCGATGATCTTTTGCGACCAGCTCGAGGCCGAGCTCCTCTCGATCGCCGGCGTCTACCTGGTGAGCGAGGACGTCGACCCGCGGCTGCGCGGCAAGCGCGTGCGCGTCTGGTGCGAGGGCGAGCGGCTGTCGATCGGACCGGTTCCCTGACGCGGGCCGCGGGCCCGTCGTCGCGAACGCCCGGGAGGAGGCTCTTGTCGCAGGTCATCGTCGTCACGTCGGGCAAGGGCGGGGTCGGCAAGACCACGAGCGCCGCGGCCATCGCCGCCGGCCTCGCCATGAAGGGCAAGAAGGTCTGCGTGATCGACTTCGACGTCGGCTTGCGCAACCTCGACCTCATCATGGGGGTCGAGCGCCGCGTCGTGTTCGACTTCATCAACGTGATCAACGACGGGATCCGCCTCAACCAGGCACTGATCAAGGACAAGCGCGTCGAGGGGCTGTACATCCTGCCCACCTCGCAGACTCGAGACAAGGACGCCCTGTCGCGGGAGGGCGTCGAGAAGGTCATCGAGGAGCTCCGCCAGGATTTCGACTACGTCATCTGCGACAGCCCGGCCGGGATCGAGAAGGGCGCCTACATGGCGCTCTACTTCGCCGACGAGGCGATCGTCGTGACCAACCCCGAGGTGAGCTCGGTCCGCGACAGCGACCGGATTTTGGGAATCCTCAACTCCAAGTCGCGGCGGGCCGAGAAGGGCGAGAGCCCGATGAAGCAGCACCTGCTGTTGACCCGGTACGACCTCGACCGGGTCGCCAGGGGCGAGATGCTCAAGCTCGAGGACGTCGTCGAGATCCTGTCGATCCCGGTCCTCGGCGTCATCCCGCAGGACGACATGGTCCTGCAATGCTCGAACCTCGGCCTGCCGGTCGTGCTCGAGCCCAAGTCGATCGCCGGCCAAGCCTACATGGACGCGGTCCGCCGTCTGATGGGCGAGACCGTCGAGTTGCGCTTCACCACCCCGCCCAAGAAGAGCTTCGTCAACTGGCTGTTGCGGAGGACGGCGTGAGGCTCAAGGACCTCTTCGCCCTCTTCCGCGCTCCGAGCCGCAGCGAGGGCAGCGCCTCGGCAGCGAAGCAACGTCTGCAGGTGATCCTCGCGGTCGAGCGGCCCTTGACCCGCGGCCAGCCCGACTTCCTGCCCTTGATGCAGCGCGAGATCCTGGAAGTGATCCGCAAGTACGTCCCGATCGACGAGCGCAAGATCAAGGTCGAGGTCGAACGCGAGGCCGACATGTCGCTGCTCGCGGTCTCGATCGAGCTGCCGAACGCCGCGCTCTCCCGGGCGATCTGAGCTCTCGGTCCCCGCCCTGGTGCGGCCAGGAGCCCGTGCCGATCGACGTCGATCGGATACCTCCAGCCCCCGGTCGCTTCGCGAAAACGCGGGCCCGCTTCGACGACGCGCCGGACGACGGTTGATCCAGATCAAACACCCTTCACGATCCCCGGCGTAAATTTGGAGCGCTTCCAACAAGGAGAAGCGCCATGCGTAACACCCTCCTCGCGGCCCCGGCGGTGGTGGGCCCGCTCGCCGGAACGGCAGCTGCCCCGGCGAACGAGCTCCGGCAGCGCGCCCTCGAACTCTTCAAACCTTTGCCGTTCGCTGCCTGTTCAAAGTGACGAAGAGGCGCTCACGCCCGCCCGGAAGGAAGGTCCGGCGCTCTTCATCGACACGGGCTGTGCCGTCTGCCACAACGGCGTGGCCGCTGGTGGCCACGGCTACTTCCCTTCGGCCTGATCCAGCGACCGGGCGCCGAGGTCCTGCCCGAGACCGACAAGGGTCGGTTCATGGTGACGCGCACGCCGGGCGACGACTACGTCGTCCGCGCCTCGCCGCTGCGCAACATCGCGATCACCGCTCCCTACTTCCACTCCGGCCAGGTCTGGGACCTGCGCCAGGCGGTCGCGGTCATGGGCACGGCCCAGCTCGGCCAGGAGCTGAACGAGGCGCAGGTCGAGCGGATCGTGGCCTTCTTGGAGAGCCTGACCGGCACGCCGCCCACGGTGGTCTACCCGATCTTGCCGCCCGAGACGGCGGCCACGCCACGGCCGACGGCCGAGGTCCGCTGCGGGGGAACGGAACGGAGGGCGAGGCCCGAGGGCCTCGCCCCTCTTCCCCTGCCCAACGATGCCAGCGGGCTCGGTGTCAGCTGCCGCCGGTCGGGTCGAGGGCAGCCGGCAGGAGGAGCCAGTACCGGCCGCGGCTCTTCATGTGGCCGGCCGTGTACTCGGCCTCCGGCCCCGAGCCCCAGAAAACATCACCGCGGACCGGGCCGCGGATGGCACCCCCCACGTCCTGGGCCACGACCAACCGCCGCAGCGGCCGCTCGCCCTCGGGCGCGGGGGCCGTCGTGTCGAGCCAGAGCGGCACGCCCAGCGGCACGAAGCGGCGGTCGACCGCGAGCGATCGGCCGGGGGTCAAGGGCACGCCCTGCGCGCCGGGCGGACCGGGTGCGTCCTCGGGAAGGGCGAGTTCGCGGAAGAACACGTAGGACGGGTTCTTGTGGAGCAGCTCGAAGGTCCGCTCGGGGTGGGCCGCGAGCCACGCCCGGATGCTCTGCAGCGAGACCGCCTCACGCGTGAGCGCGCCCATCTCGACGAGATCCCGGCCGATCGCCCGGTAGGGATGGCCGTTCTGGTCGGCGTAGCCGACCCGCAGCGTGCCGCCCTCGGCGAGCGCGATCCGGCCGGAGCCTTGGACGTGGAGGAAGAAAAGGGCCACGGGATCGGCGACCCAGGCGAGCTCGAGGCCGCGCCCGGCGAGCGCCCCCGCGTCGATCTCGGCGCGTGTGAAGTAGGGCACGAGCCGGCCCTTCTCGACCCGGCCGGCGATCCGCCGGCCCTCGAGGGTGGGATCGAACCGGCCGAGCTCGACGGTCACGAGATCGTCGGGCCGGCGGTGGAGGGCATGGCGGAACCGCGCGTCGGGCCGCCGGGACCCCTCGAGCACCGGTTCGAAATAGCCGGTGACGAGCCCCTCCGACTGCCCGCGATCGCTCGCGAGCCAGGGCCGGAGCACGGCCTCGATCCGGGCCCGCGCGTCGGCTGCGCTCGCCCAGGGCCCGGCCAAGGCGGCGCAGGCTGCCCGCCACTCGGCGACCCGGCCGAAGCTCGGCTCGCGACCGAGCGGCTCCTCGGCCGGGCGGTCGGCGAGCCGCGCGCAGGACCGAGCGAAGGCGGCGAGCGCCGGGCGCGGGTCGTCTTCGGACCAGCCCGGCAGGTCGGCGTAGCGCGCCGCTGTCAGGACGAGCCTCGGCTCGGCGGGCGGCGGGGGCGGCCGGAGCCACCACCAGGCGACCGCGCCGAGCCCGACCGCAACGACGACGAGCAGGCCGGCGAGGAAGGCGAGGCGGCGCGGGCTCACGCGCCCGAGCGGGTCTCGACCAGCGCCCAGTTGGGGTCGCGCGAGGTGACGTCGCGCTGGAAGGTCCAGAGATCGACCACCGTCTCGACGGCCGAGGGATCGCCCTCCACGACCGCGCCCGAGGCGTCACGGGTGCAGTTGATCTGTTCGCTCGTGAAGCGGACGGTGACCCGCGCGAGCCGCCCCTCGAGCACGGCCCCGGCGACCTCGGCGCCGCGCAGCGCCACGAGCTCGGTCTCGAGGGTCCGGCCCAGCCGCTGCCGCTCGTCGATCGCCGCGGCGAAGCTCGCGAAGACCGGCGGGGCGAGGAGCGGCTCGAGGGTCGCCTTGTCGCCCTTGGCGAAGGCCTCGACGATCATCGCGAAAGCGACCTTGGCACCTTCGAGGAAGGAATCGAGGTCGAAGCTCGGGTCGGCGAGGCGGATCCGGGTCAAGCCGTCCTTGAGAGCGGGACCCGCCTCGGCGGCGATCGCCGGCTCCTCGGCGCCGCGACGGCGGTCGGGCAGCGGCACGACGTTCTCGGCGGTCTCGCCGGTCGCCGGTGCGGGCTGCGGCTGGATGCGCGGCGGCCGCGGCCGCTCGTGGCCGGTCCGGCGGCCGAGCACCGAGCGCAGCCGGGCGGCGATGAACACCGCGACCACGGCGAAGAAGAGGATGTCGAGGAGCGCGTAGCCGTCGGACATCAGGGATCGTTCGGACCTACTCGACCGGCGGATGGACCGGCGCAGCCGCGCCGGTGGCGAGAAGCGCCGTGGACCATCATATAAGCCGGGCCGAGCAAAAACAAACAGCCCGGCGCCGCGGCCGGCTCGGCCGGTGGCGGGGCGGATTGTCGGGATCGCCGCGATGCTCCTCCTGCGCCACGCCGAATCCGAGTGGAACCGCCGGTTCGGGGCGAGCCGGGTCGACCCCGGCCTGCCCGATCCGCCGCTCACCGAGCGCGGTGCGGCCGAGGCGCGGGCGGCGGCCGAGCTCTTGCGCCGCGAGGGAATCCGCCGGCTGCTCGCGAGCCCTTACCGCCGGGCCCTGCAGACCGCCCGGATCCTGGCCGAGGAACTCGACTTGCCGGTCACGGTCGAGCCGCTCGTCCGCGAGCGTTGCGCCTTCTCCTGCGACCAAGGCTCGCACCCCGACCGCCTGCGTAGGGAGTGGCCGGGGTTCGATTTCAGTGGGCTCGAGCCGGTCTGGTGGGGCGGGAGGATCGAGAGCGTGGCGAGCCTCGAGGCGCGGGCCCGGCGGTTCCTCGAGGTGGCCGCACGCATGGCCGAGCCGGAGACGGTGGCGGTCGTCACCCATTGGGGCTTCATCCGTTGCCTGACGGGCCGGGAAGTGGGAAATCTCGGCGCCGTCCGGCTGCGGCTCGACCGCACGGCCGGGGCGGCCGGCTGAGGCCGGCGACCAGCGTCAGACGAGGAGCGGACGATGAACGAGCCGGGCGCGCCCACGGGCACGAACGAGGAGGGGCAGGCGGCCCAGCCGCGCCTGTCGATCCTGACCCAATACGTGAAGGACCTGTCGTTCGAGAATCCCCGCGCGCCCTTGGGCCTCGCCCCCGGTCAGCCGCGGCCGGAGATCCAGATCGCGGTCGACGTCAACGCCCGTCAGGTGGGCGAGCAGCACTTCGAGGTCGTCCTCCAGATCAACATCGAAGCCAAGTCCGGCGACACACCGTTCTTCCTCGTGGAGCTGGCCTATGGCGGGGTGTTCCAGCTGGCCAACATTCCCGAGGACACCGTGCAACCGCTCCTCCTGATCGAGTGCCCCCGGATCCTCTTCCCCTTCGCCCGGCGGATCGTCGCGGACGTGACCCGTGACGGCGGCCTGCCACCGCTCCTTCTGGACCCGATCGATTTCGCCACGCTCTATCGCCGCCGGCTCGCGCAACGGGCCCAAGAGGCCGAAGCCGCCGGCACCGCCTGAGCCCGGCCGGGCGCGGGCCGGCGGCAGCGTCCGTCCGCCCGCGAGCTCCCGGCCGCGCCGGCCGACCGCGCCGCTCTCGCGCTCAGAGGACGTGGCTGTGGGTCAGTCGGTGGAAATCGTCGAGCAGCATGCGGGTGACCGGGCCGGTCTGGTAGGTGAGATCGTCGATCGCGTGGACCGGCGTGATCTCGGCGGCCGTCCCGGTCACGAAGATTTCCTGGGCGCCGGCCAGCTCTTCGGGCTTGATGTGCCGCTCGACCACCTCGATGCCGCGCGCCTTGGCGAGCTCGATCACCGTGCGGCGGGTGATCCCGTTCAAGAAGCAGTCCGGCTTGGGTGTGTGCAGCTGGTCCTCGATCACGAGGAAGATGTTGGCCCCCGTGGTCTCGGCCACGTAACCCCGCCAGTCGAGCATCAAGGCGTCGCCGAAGCCCTTGGCCTCGGCGGCGTGCTTGGAGATCGTGCAGATCATGTAGAGGCCCGCGGCCTTGGCGTGGACCGGGGCGGTGGTCGGCGCCGGGCGATCGTAGACGGCGCGGGTGAGCCGCAGGTCGCGGTAATAGGCGCCCCACTCCCAACAGGCGATCGCCACGTTGATCCGCGTGTGCTGCGCCGACACTCCCATCTGCTCGGAGCCGCGCCAGGCGAGCGGCCGCACGTAGCAATTCTTGAAGCCCATCTTGGCGACCGTCGCGGCCTTGGCGGCATCGAGCTCGGCCACCGTGTAGGGCACCTCGAAGCCCAGCATCCGGCCACTGTCGATCAGCCGCTGGCTGTGCTCGCTGCTCTTGAAGATCCGGCCCTCGTAGCAACGCTCGCCCTCGAACACGCAGCTCGCATAGTGCAGGCCGTGGGTGAGCACGTGCACCTTGGCCTCGCGCCAGGCCACGAACTCACCGTTGAACCAGATCCAGCCGTCGCGATCGTCGAAGGGAACGAGGTCGGCCATCGGCGCTTCCGAGGTGTTGTACGTGGCCCGCTCGTGAAATTCGGGATTGCCTTCGCTATCATCGCCTTGCATAAGTGTCAATGTGAGCACGGGCAAGACGGTTCCCGCGGGCAGCACGCTCCTGCGTGCGAGCCCGCTCTTCCTGCGCGACGAGGAGCTCGACCGCGCGCTCGAGCTCTTGCTGCTCGCCGGGCACGGTCTGGCCGCGCGTCGTCCGGCGGCGGATCGCGGCCCGGCCCTGGCCGAGCCCGAGCTCGAGCTCCTTTGGCTCGTCCACCGTCGGCCGGGGACGAGTGCGGCCGAGCTCGGCCGGCTGCTCGGTGCCACCAAGCAGTCGACCTCGCGTCATCTCCAGGCCCTCGAGGCGGCCGGCCTCGTGCGCCGCGAGGCCGACGGCGCCGACCGGCGCCGCCGGGCGCTCCGCCCGACCGAAGCGGGGACGGCGCTCGCCACGATGCTCGCCGAGCAGCGCCGGCTGGCGCTGCGCCGGGCTTTCCAGAAGGCTGGGCCCGAGGCGGTCGCCGGCTTCCAGCGGGTGCTCGGCGAGCTGGTCGAGGGGTTCGGCCGGCGGTCTGCGGTGCGCCCAGCGGGCTGAGGGGACGGCCGTGCCGGCGGGCGACGGGTTCCACGTCCTGGTGGTCGACGACGACGCGCGCCTGCGCGAGCTCTTGCAGCGCTACCTCGTGCAGAACGGCTATCTCGTCTCGGTCGCGGCGGACGCGGCCTCGGCGCTCGCCGCCCTCGAGCGGATCGCCTTCGACATCATCGTCCTCGACGTCATGCTGCCGGACCGCGACGGTGCCGACCTCACCGCCGAGCTGCGCGAGCGGCGCGGCGTGCCGATCCTGCTGTTGACCGCGCGCGGCGAGCCCGAGGACCGGATCCGCGGGCTCGAGGCCGGCGCCGACGACTATCTCGTCAAGCCCTTCGAGCCGCGCGAGCTGTTGCTCCGGATCGCGAGCATCCTGCGCCGCGCGCCGCCCGGCAGCGAGCCGGCCGTCGTCCGCTTCGGCCCGTTCCGCTTCGACCCGCAGACCCTCGAGCTGACCCGCGAGGGGGAGCCCGTGCGGCTGACCGCGAGCGAGGCGGCGTTGCTGCGCTGCCTCGCCCTGCAGCCCGGCCGGGCGCTGAGCCGGGCCGAGCTCGGCGCGCGGGCCAAGCTCGCCGGTTCCGACCGGGCGGTCGACGTGCAAATGGTCCGGCTGCGGCGCAAGCTCGAGGAGGACCCGCGCCAACCGCGCTGGCTCTTGACCCTGCGCGGCGCCGGCTACGTGCTGCGCACCGGGAGCTGAGCCAGGTGGGCCGGATCCGCCGCCTGCTCGACCGGACGATCGTGCCGCGCTCGCTGTTCGGGCGTTCGCTCCTGATCGTCGTGGCGCCGGTCGTGATCCTCCAGATCCTGCTCACGGTGGTGTTCTACAACCGTCACTGGGACGTCGTGACCCGCTGGCTCGCGAGCGGCGTCGCCGGCGAGGTCGCACTCCTGGTCGAGCAGCTCGAGGCCGCACCCGACCCCGAGGCCCGCCGCACCCTGATGGACCAGGCGCGCCGGCGGCTCGATCTGCGCCTGTCGTTCGAGCCCGGCGCCCGCCTCGAGACCGCGGCGCGGGCCGCCGGCCTCGATCGCGGCCTGCTCCAACACATCGACAACAAGATCCTGGAGGCCTTCGCCGAAGCACTCGACAAGCCGTTCCTGGTCGAGCTGCGCCCGGCCGAGACCGAGCGGATCGCCGTCCATGTCGAGCTCTCCGACGGGCTGCTCCGTGTTCTCGCCTCGCGCAAACGGGTGACCGCCACGACCACCGGGCTCCTCTTGGCTTGGATGGTCGGCGCCTCGATCGTGCTCCTGTTGATCGCCGTCCATTTCCTGCGCCTGCAGGTCCGGCCGATCCGGCGGCTCGCCCGCGCCGTCGAAAGCTTCGGCATGGGGCGCGATCCGGGCCCCTTCCGCCCGCAGGGTGCAGCGGAGGTGCGGGCCGCGGCGCACGCCTTCAACCAGATGCGCGAGCGGGTGAACCGCTACCTGGCCCAGCGCACCGAGATGCTCGCGGCGGTGAGCCACGATTTGCGCACCCCGCTCACCCGGATGAAGCTCGAGCTCGAGCTTCTGGGCGACCGAGCCGATCCGGTCGTAGCCGGGCTGCGCTCGGACGTGGCCGAAATGGTCCAGCTGGTCGAGGACTATCTGAGCTTCGCCCGGGGCGAGGGCCGCGAGACGATCGAGCTCACGCCGCTCGAACCGATCCTCGAGAGCATGCGCGAGCGAGCCGAGCGCAGCGGGCTTTCGGCCGAGGTCACAGCCGAGCCGGGGATCACCCTGCCGGTCCGGCCGCTCGCCTTCCGCCGCTGCCTCGCCAACCTGGTCGACAATGCCTGCCGGCACGCCCGTTGGGTCGGGATCAGCGCCCGCCGCTCCGCCGAGCACGTCGAAATCGCCGTCGAGGACGACGGGCCGGGGATCCCGGAGAGCCAGCGCGAGCGGGTCTTCCAACCCTTCGTCCGGCTCGACCAGTCGCGCTCGCGGGCGACCGGCGGCGTCGGGCTCGGGCTCACCATCGCCCGCGACATCGTGCTCGGCCACGGCGGCGAGATCAGCTTGCACACCTCCTCGCGCGGCGGGCTCAAAGCCCTCGTGCGGCTGCCCGTCTGACCGGCTTCCCGCAGCGGGCCCGGACCGGGCCGACGCCTGGCCGAGTTGCGCGCTCCCGGGGTGTCGACCGGATCGAGCCCGGGTCGTCGGGCGGCGGCGCGACGGGCGGTGACGGCGGTTGCGGGGACGGCTCCGGCATGGCACCAAATCCTCGGCCCGACCCCGGGCGCGGCGAAGGTCGCGAAGGTCGGAGCGAATCCCGCCGCGCCCGCGTCGAAGAACTGTCAACGGCGATCCGCGCATCGACCATGCCGCCCCTCCAGGCTCCCGAGCCGCCCCTCGTGCTCGCCTCCGGCAGCGCCACCCGGGCCGCCCTGTTGGAGGCGGCCGGCCTCGCCTTCCTGCGCGTGGCGCCGGCGGTGGACGAGAGTGCGGTGCTCGCCGCGCTGCGCTCGGCGGGCGCCCCGGCCGAGGAGGCGGCGGTGAGCTTGGCCGAGCTCAAGGCGCGCTCGGCGACCGGTCGCTCGCCTCCCGGAAGCTTGATCTTGGGCGCCGACCAGATCCTCGAGCTCGAGGGGGCCTGGCTCGAGAAGCCGGCCGACCTCGCGGCGGCCCGCGCCCAGCTCGCGAGCCTGCGCGGCCGGACGCATCGGCTCGTCTCGGCCGCGGTCGTGGTCAAGGACGGGGCGCGGATCTGGCACGCGACCGCGAGCGCCGAACTCACCGTGCGGCGGTTCACGGACGCGTTCGTCGACGCCTACCTCGCGCGCTGCGGCGAGACCGTGCTCGGCTCGGTCGGCGCCTACCGTATCGAGGGCCTGGGCGCCCAGCTCGTGAGCCGCGTGCGGGGCGACCATTTCACGATCCTGGGTTTGCCGCTCCTGCCGCTCCTCGCCTTCTTGCGCGACCAGCGGGTGCTCCTGGACTGAGGCGGGCCGTGTTGATCCTGGGCCTCACCGGCTCGATCGCGATGGGCAAGAGCCACACCGCCCGCCTGTTCCGCGCGATGGGCGTGCCGGTCTGCGACGCCGATGCCCTCGTCCACGACCTCTTCCGACCCGGCGGCGCGGCCGTCGGGCCGGTCGGGGCGGCTTTCCCCGAGGCGGTCGATCCGGGCGGCGGGATCGACCGGGGCGCGCTCGGCCGCAGGGTCCTGGGTGACCGCGCGGCCTTGCGTCGGCTCGAGGCGCTGGTCCATCCGCTCGTGCGCGAGGCTCAGCGGCGGTTCCTCGAGGCGCAATGCCGCGCCGGCCGGCCGCTCGTGGTGCTCGACATCCCGCTGCTGTTCGAGACCGGCGGGCTCGACCGGGTCGACCGTGTCGTCGTGGTGAGCGCCCACCCCCTCGTCCAGGAGCAAAGGGCGCTGCGCCGCCCCGGCATGAGCCCGGCCCGGCTCGCCGCGATCCGCGCCGAGCAGACACCGGATGCCGAAAAGCGTCGGCGCGCCGACTTCCTGATCGCCTCGGGTGCGGATCGGGGCCGCACCGCCGAGGCGGTGGCGACGATCGTCCGACGGTTGCGCGGCGAGCGCGGGCGCGTTTGGCCGGATCGCTGGCTCGCCGCCGGGCGGCCCCTCGGGAGACGGCGCTGATGTTGCGCGAGATCGTGCTCGACACCGAGACCACCGGCCTCGACCCGGCGGAGGGCCATCGGATCGTCGAGGTGGCGGCGGTCGAGCTGATCGACCGGTTGCCGAGCGGCCGCACCTTCCAGAGCTATCTCGACCCGGAGCGCGACGTGCCCGAGGAGGCCCGCCGCGTGCACGGCCTCACCCGTGAGTTCCTCGCGGACTTCCCGACCTTCGCCGAGGCGGCCGACGAGCTCCTGGGGTTCCTCGCCGACAGCCCGCTCGTGATCCACAACGCCGCCTTCGACCTCGAGTTCCTCAACGCGGAACTCGCCCGGATCGGTCGCGAGCCGCTGTCGAGTGCGCGGGTGATCGACACGCTCGCCTTGGCCCAGCGCCGCTTCCCGGGCGCGCCCGCGAGCCTGGATGCGCTCTGCCGGCGCTTCGCGATCGACGCGAGTGCGCGGACCGTGCACGGTGCGCTGCTCGACTGCCAGCTCCTGGCCGAGGTCTATCTGCACCTCTCGGGCGGCCGCCAGACCGCGCTCGGCCTCGCCCCGGCAGCGGCCGCGGCGCCGGCCGGGCAGGGAGCGGCACCGGTTCGGCGGGTCCGCGCGCCGCGGCCGCACGCGCCCAGCGCCGAGGAGGAAGCGGCGCACGCCGCGCTCGTCGCCACGCTCGTCGACCCGGTCTGGCGGCGCTGAGCCCGCTGCGACGCGGCATCGCTGGCAGTGCTGCCGGGCATGGGCTAGCAGGGTGGCGAAGCCCGCCCCGGGGGACCACGCATGGCGAAAATCAAGGTCGCGAAGCCGATCGTCGAGCTCGACGGCGACGAGATGACCCGGATCATCTGGACGATGATCAAGGAAAAGCTCATCCTCCCCTACCTCGACGTCGACTTGCTCTATTACGATCTCGGGATCCAGAACCGCGACGCGACCGAAGACCGCGTCACCGTCGAGGCGGCGGAGGCGATCAAGAAGCACAATGTCGGCGTGAAGTGCGCCACGATCACGCCCGACGAGGCTCGGGTGAAGGAGTTCGGCCTCAAGCAGATGTGGAAGTCGCCGAACGGCACGATCCGCAACATCCTGGGCGGCACCATCTTCCGCGAGCCGATCATCTGCCGGAACGTGCCGCGGATCGTGCCGGCCTGGACCAAACCCATCGTGATCGGTCGGCACGCCTTCGGCGACCAATACCGGGCGACCGACTTCAAGGTCCCGGGCCGCGGCAAGCTCACCGTGACCTTCACCCCGGCCGACGGCGGTGCGCCGCTCCATTTCGAGGTGTTCGACTTCCCGGGTGCCGGCGTGGCTCTCGCGATGTACAATCTCGACGAATCGATCCGAGACTTCGCGCGGGCCTCGTTCAATTACGGCCTGCAGCGCGGCTACCCGGTCTATCTCTCGACCAAGAACACGATCCTCAAGGCCTACGACGGGCGCTTCAAGGACATCTTCCAGGAGGTGTTCGAGAGCGAGTTCGAGGAGCGCTTCGCCGCCGCGGGCCTGTTCTACGAGCATCGGCTGATCGACGACATGGTCGCCGCGGCCCTCAAGCTGCCCGGCGGCTTCGTCTGGGCCTGCAAGAACTACGACGGCGACGTCCAGTCGGACACGGTCGCCCAGGGCTACGGCTCGCTCGGCCTCATGACCTCGGTCCTGATGGCCCCGGACGGCAAGACGATCGAGGCCGAGGCGGCGCACGGCACGGTCACGCGCCATTATCGGCAGTGGCAGCGCGGCGAGGAGACCTCGACCAACCCGATCGCCTCGATCTTCGCCTGGACCCGCGGCCTCGCCTATCGGGGACGCATCGACGGCACGCCCGAGGTCGAGCGCTTCGCCCAGACGCTCGAGCGGGTCTGCATCGAGACCGTCGAAGCGGGCTTCATGACCAAGGACCTCGCGATCCTGATCGGCCCCGATCAGCCCTGGCTCACCACCACCCGGTTCATGGACAAGGTCGCGGAGAACCTCGACCGCGCGCTCGCCGCCGGCTGAGCCGGTGGCTCAAGCCGCGGCCGCCGCCCGCTCGAGGTAGCGCGCCCGCAGGTGCTCGAGGAACGGCTCGACCGCGAGCGGTCCGCCCGTGGCCTCGCGGACGAGTTCCTCGAAGCGCGGCAAGGAGCCCCGGCCGTGGACCTGCGCGCGCAGCCAGGCGAGCAGCGGGGCGATGTCGCCGCGGGCGATGTCCTGCTCGAGCCCCGGCAGCTGGGCGCGGGCGGCGGCGGCGAGCTGGGCGGCGAGCAGGGCGCCGAGGGTGTAGCAGGGGAAGTAACCGAAAGCGCCGACCGGCCAGTGGATGTCCTGCAGGCAGCCGCGGGCGTCGTCGGGTGGGCTCACGCCGAGGAGCGCGCGCATGCCTTCGGCCCAGGCTCCCGGCAGATCGGCCACCGCGAGCTCACCCGCGAGCATCGCCTTTTCGAGTCGCCAGCGCAGGATCACGTGCAGCGGGTAGGACACCTCGTCGGCGTCGACCCGGATGAAGCCGCGCTCCACCCGGTGCCAGAGCGCCTCGAGGTTGGCGCTCGTCCAGGCCGGGTCGGGCCCGAACGCCGCCTCGAGCTCGCCCGCGAGGAAGCGGAGGAAGGCGGGCGAGCGGCAGATCTGCATCTCGAGCAGCAGCGATTGGCTCTCGTGGACGACGATGCCGCGCGCCTCGCCGACCGGCTGGCCCAGCCAGCGGCGCGGCAGCCCGGCCTCGTAGAGGGCGTGGCCGGTCTCGTGCAGGACGGCCATCAACGCTGCGCCGACCTCGTCCTCGCGCCACCGCGACGTGATCCGGATATCCACCGGGATCCCGCCGCAGAAAGGATGGGCGCTGGCATCGAGACGGCCCATCCGGAAGTCGAAGCCCAGCCGGCTCAACAGCCGCTCGGCGAGCTTCTTCTGGCGATCGACCGGGAACGGGCCGCGCGGCGTGAGGAACGGTCGATTCGCCTCGATCGCGACCTCGAGGATCGGCGGGAGCGCCGCCGCGAGCCGGTCGAGCAAGGGGGCCACGAGGGCGTCGCGCAGATCGGGCTGGTGCTCGTCCAGAAGCGCGTCGTAGGGCTCGAGGCCGAGGGCCGCACCGGTCACCCGTGCCGCCTCGCGGACGAGCCGCACGACCTCCTCGAGCGAGGCGCGCAGCATCGCGAAGTCGGACCGCCGGCGCGCTTCCCGCCAGGTCATCTCGCAGGCGTTGGTGGCCCGAGCCAGGGCCTCGACGAGCGCGGGCTCGAGCGCCCGGGCCCGGCGGAACCGCCGCTGCGCCTCGCGGACATTGGCCCGCTGCCAGGGGTCGAGATCGCTCTCCGCCTCGGCCCCGGCCAGGAGCTCGCCGGTCTCGTCGGCGGTCAACAGCTCGTGGGCCAGCCGCTTGAGGGTCGCGATCTGCTCGCCGCGGGCCGCGCTCGCGGCCTCGGGCATGCAGACGGCCGTGTCCCAATTGAGGATGGCGAGCGCGCCCTCGAGGTGGCCGAGGCGGGCGAGCCGGTCCTCAAGCGCCGCGTAGTGCCAACCCATCGCCCGCTTCGAGCGCGAGTGGACGCGAGGCCGCCCGCAGCCGCCACCAGAAGAGCGTCACCTTGGCGAAAACCAGGACTCCGACCGCCTGGTGGAGCACGGCGAGGCCGGTCGCGATCTCGCCCCAGACGGTCACCGCGCCGAGCCCGACCTCGATCCAGACGACGATCGCCGCCAACCGTGCCAGTCGCGCGAGATCGGCCGGCAGCCCGGCGCGGGTCGCCTGCCAGGCCAGCAGCAGGAGGGCGAGGGCGGCGAGGCCGGCCAGGAAACGGTGGGTGAAGTTGGCACGGATCAGCGGATCGGCGAGGTCGGGGAGGAGGGCGCCGTCGCACAGCGGCCAGGTCGAGCAGGCGAGGGCCGCCCCGCTCTTGGCGACGATCGCTGCCGAAGTGATCGCGCCGATCACCAGCAGCCAGCTCGCGGCGGTCAGGTGGTGCAGACCGGCCGACACCTCGCGCCGTTCGACGTCGCCCGCGCGGACCGCGATCCACAACAGGGTGGCGAGCACCAGCATGGCGTTGCCCAGGTGGAGGGCGACCGACCAGGGGCTGTTGCGGTCGAGCACGGTGATCCCGCCCAGGAGCTTCTGGACGATCAGCAGCGCCAAGAGCAGCCCGCCCGCTGCCAACAGCCCCGGTCGCTCCTGCCGCCGCCGGACGATCAGCGCGAGCAGGACGAGGACGAGCGGGCCCAGGAAGACGCCGGCGATCAGCCGATGGACCCACTCGAGCATGACCTGCTCGTAGGTGTAGCCGGTGTAGGGGAGGGCCGCGAAGTCGGCCGGGGTGAGCACCCAATAGCCGTAACAGGTCGGCCAGTCCGGGCAGGAGAGACCGGAATTGGTCGAGCGGACCAACGCGCCGAGCACGATCAGCGCGTAAGCGAGAATGGCGGTCGCCACCGCGAGCCGCCGGATCGCGATCACCTTCCTTCCTCCCTTCCAGCTCGAACGCCCAACAAGATGTAGAAGGCCAGGAGCACGCCGGCGAGCCCGAACCAGGTGAGCGCGTAGCCGAGATGCGGGTTCGGCAATTCGACGGCGATCGGGGCGGGTTCGGGAAACCCCCTCGTCCCCGGCTCCGGCTGCTCGAGGACCAGGAAGACGGGCTCGAGCGCAAGCCCGAGATGGCGGCCGATCGCCCCGATGTCCGGGGCGTACCATCGTGGGAGCACGAGCTCCGGTCTGGGGGTCGCCCAGGTGCCGGTGCTCGCCGCCCGGACGACACCCGAGAGGACGCGCAGGCCTTCGGGCGGGGCCGCGGCGAGTGCCTCGGGCAGACGGTCCTCGGGCACGAACCCCCGGTCGACCAAGAGCGTTCGCCCGTCCTCGAGCCGGAACGGCGCGAGCAGCCGGCTCCCGGCCCGCCCGTCGCGCGTGATCAGCCCGAGGGCGACCGCCCGCCCCGACAGATAGGCTCCGCTCACCCGGACCCGCAGAAATTCGAGGGCCGCGGGCTCGGCGATCTCGGCCGGCAGCGGCCCCGGGGCCGCGGTGGCGGCGGCCGCGGCCTTTGCGATCAGTTCGGTCTTCCAGACGAGCCGTTGCACTTGCCAGGCGCCCAGCGCCAGCAGAACGGCCGTTGCCGCGGCCCACGCGAGCGTGAGCGCGAGACCGGGCCGGAAGCGGCGGAGCGCTCGGCTCACGCCTCGCCGCTCAGCGTGTCGCGCCGGTGACGGTATTGGAGGGCGATCAGCGTCGCTTTGAGGGGGCGCATCAATACGAGGCAGAGGGCGGCCGCGACCGGCAGCCAGACGACAAGGTGCAGCCAAACCGGCCATGCGTAGCGCACCTCGACGAGGAGCGCGCCAGCGACGACGAGGAAGCCGACGATCAGGATGATGAAGGCGACCGGGCCGTCGCCACTGTCCTGGGCGCGGAGATCCAACCCGCAGACCTCGCAGTGCTCGACCACCGCGAGGAAGCCGGCGAACAAGCGCCCCCGCCCACAGCGCGGGCAACGGCCGGCGAGGCCCGCCCTCCATGGCGAGACCTCGCCGCTCGGCCGTACCTCGCTCACCCGACCCCCGCGGTCTCCCAGCGCAGGCTGCCGCCCCACCAGTAGACCCACACGAACAGGAAGAGCCAGACCACGTCGACGAAGTGCCAGTACCAGGCCGCGGCCTCGAAACCCACGTGCTTGTCGGGCTTGAAGGTGCCGTACCAGGCCCGCATCGTCATGACGATCAAGAACACGGTGCCGATCTGGACGTGCAGCCCGTGGAAGCCGGTCGCCAAATAAAAGGTCGAACCGAACATCCCCGACTGCAGGGTGAAGCCTTCGTGATAGGCGTGGATGTACTCGTAGACCTGGAAGCCCGTGAAGGTCAGCCCGAGCAGGACCGTGAGGAGCAGGGCCTTGAAGGCCGTCTTCTGGTCGTTCTGTTTGATCGCGTGATGCGCCCAGGTGACGGTGGTGCCCGAGGTCAAGAGGATCAGCGTGTTGAGGAAGGGGATGCCCCAAGTCGGCACCGGCTCCACCCCTTCGGGCGGCCATTTGACGGGCACGGTCTCCGGCGGTACCAGCGCCCCCCAAAAGAACGCCCAGAAGAAGGCGAAGAAGAAGAAAACCTCGGAGGTGATGAAGAGGATCATCCCCATCCGCAGGCCACGCGATACGACGTCCGTATGGGCGCCGCTGTAGGATTCGGCGAGCACGTCCCGCCACCACATGAACATGGTGAACAAAACGATCGCGAAACCGGCAAGCGTCACCCATTTGCCCGCGGCGTTCCCGTGCATCCACATGACGCCACCGGCGGTGAGGGCGAGCGCGCCCACGCTACCGACCAGCGGCCAGGGGCTCGGATCGACCAGGTGGTAGGGATGCTTGACCTCGTGGGCGTGGCCGTGCCCGTGTGCTACGCTCGCTGCTGCGCTACCCGCCATGTTCCCCCGTCTCCTGCCTGCGCGGTCCGCCCGCCGTCTGCTACCGGTCGCGGCGACGCGTCGGCGGCGTAGCGCCTCGGTCGCCTCGCGATCGACGAAGAAGGTGTACGACAGTGTGAT
>JAILZQ010000252.1 GCA_023512415.1 Geminicoccaceae bacterium
TTCCCAAGCTACCGCACGCCGGGTGAGCGAGCCCACCGGCGTGCCGTCCGAGGCTCCCGACGCGCCGCGGCGGCGCCGCGGCGGGCCGGCTCAAGGCAGGGGGAGGAGGTCCCCCCGTGCCGTCACCACCGGGCGCTCCGCACCCAGGATCTCGAGCAAGAGTGCCACCCGGCCCTTCTCGTCGAGCCGCGTGACGGTGGCGATCCGCTCGGCCAGGGGCCCGGTCAGGATCCGCACCCGGTCACCGGGCCGGAGCTCGCGGCCGAAGCTCACCGCACCCGAAGCGTCGGCGGACGCCGCCAGCGTCTCGACCACACCTTCGGGTACGGCGCGCGGCCGCTCGCCCTCCATGAGCAGCCGGACCACGCCCGAGGTGCCGTTGACGCTGCGCCAGCGGTCGCGGCCGAGGTCGAGCACGAGGAAGGCGTAGCGCGGGAAGAGGGCGGAAAGCCGCGTCTCGATCCGCCGCGCGTGCCGCACCGTGCGCCGCAGGAGCGGCAGGAAGCAGCGGAAGCCCTGGCGCTCCAGGTTCTCGCGGGCGAAGGCCTCGCGCCGCGGCCGGGTGTGGACGCAGTACCAGCGCTCGCCCGGCGCGAGTGTCGGCGGGCACGGGCCGACCCGCGCGGGGCGGGCCGACTCGCCGGCCGCGCTGTCCACGCCCGCCTCGCTCACGCCGGCACCCCCGCGGGCTCGAGGGCGGCCAGGGCCCGCTGCACCTCGACCGGGTTCACCCGCTCGCCGCGCACCACCATGAGGAGCGTGAGCCAGAGGATCCGCAGGTCCAGGGCCAAGGAGGCGTGACGGATGTACCAGAGGTCCAAGGCGTGTTTCTCGGCGGGGCCGAGGATCTGCCCGCCGTTGACCTGGGCCCAGCCGGTGAGCCCGGGCCGCATCGCCGCGCGCGCCCGGCCGCGATCGGGCAGGGCCAAAAGATCGCGGTCGACGAGCGGGCGCGGGCCCACGAGGGCCATGTCGCCCACGAGCACGTTCCAGAGCTGCGGCAGCTCGTCGATCTTGAAGCGGCGCAGGAAACGGCCGAGCGGGTGGTGGCGCTCGTCTTCCGAGCGTTCGCGGCCCTCCGCGTCGACCGGATCGGCCATGGTCCGCAGCTTGAGGAGCATGAAGGGGACCATGCCGCGGCCGCGCCGCAGCTGGGTGAAGAAAACCGGCGAGCCGAGCCAGAGCCGCACCGCCGCCGCCGCGGGCAGGAGCACGATCGCCCCGAGCAGGAGGCCCGAAGCCGCCACCACCGTATCCAGCGTGCGTTTGGCGAGCAGATAGGCGAGCCGGCGGCGCGGCATCGTGCGCACGTCGGCCGCCGCGAGCGCGGACGCCGAATCCGCCGCCGGTTCGATCTCGAACCCGTCGAGGCGGACGATGTCCGCGAGGCGTACCAGGTCGAACCGACCCGATCGGCCGGCCGCGCGCAACCGCTCCAGCGTCGCTTCGTCGAACCGGTCGGGCGGCCCGGTGACGATGGCCTTCTCGGGGGCGAGGCCCTGGACATCGAGCCGCGCGAGGACGAGGGGAGCGTCGGCCAGCGCCCCCAGCACCGGAACCCCGTCGATCATCCGGCTGACGGTCGCTTCGTCGTCGAGGATCCCGACCGGCCGCCACGCCGGCGCGGCGTGCCGGAGGAGGCCGATCGCGAGGGCGGCACCGTCGCCGGCGCCGACCAGGAGCACGGGGCGGATCTCGGGGACGCTCGGGCCCGCTTTGCCCGACCGGCGGCGGGCGAGGAGCATCCAGGCGAGGCGTGCGCCGACCAGGGCGGTGCCGGCGAGTAGGAGATGGATGACCGGGACCGAGCGCGGCATGTGCGGTGCCCGGTCGACCACGAACAGCACCCCGGTCGCGACGGTCACGGCGGCGGCGACGCCGAGTGCCACCCGGACGAGATCCTCGACGGTGACGTGCCGCCAGAAGGCGCGGTGGACGCCGAGCCCGTTGAGCACGAACGCCGCCACGAGGCCCACCAACACGACGTCCCGCCAGACCAGATCGAACAGCTCGAGATCGAAATCACGCCGAAGGGCGACGGCCAACGGCCACGTCGCCGTCACGGCGGCTACGTCGTAGCATTGGACAAGCGCACGGCGGTAACCGCCCTTCTTCGAAATCTCTGCCGCAGGTACAGATGTCACGGGGCAATCTCACCCGGAAAGAGCGTCCACCTACCGACCTGCCATCATCATTCTCTGTCGATCTATCGTCACGTGTCGTTCACGGCCGACGTCACGTGTCGTTCACGGCCGAACGGACACGCGACCCCCTACTGCCACGCCTGCGCCCCCCGCGCAAGCCGGACCATCGCGTCTCGTGGCGGCGAGCCCCGGGAGCCCCTTCGGTTCTCCGGTGTATAGGCGCGGCTTTTTCAACCGTCAAGCGTGTTCCCGGACTGTCCCCTCACCCGAAGCGCGGCCGCCGCCCCTCGATCGGGTAGGCCGGGTCGTTGTAGCCGGGCGTGCTCGGATGGCCCGTGGGCACGAGCGAATCGACGAGCGCCTCGTCCTCGGGCGCGAAGGTCGCGGGCAGCGCCGCGAGATAATCCGCGAGCTGCTCCTCCGTGCGGGGGCCCACGATCGGGCTCGTCACGAGCGCGTTGGCCAACAGCCAGCGCAGCGCGAACTGCACGGCGGTCATGCCGCGGGCGCGGGCGTGCTCGACGAGCCGTTGGGCGATCGCGAGGCTCTCGGGCCGCCACTCGGTCTCCATCATCCGCTTGTCGCGGCGGCCGGCACGGGTCCCCTCGGGCGGCGGCTCGCCCGGCCGGTACTTGCCGGTGAGCACGCCGCGGGCGAGCGGGCTGTAGGGCGCCACACCCAGGCCGTAGAAGCCGCAGGCCGGCAACACCTCGACCTCCGGCTGGCGGTTCATGATGTTGTAATAAGGCTGGCAGACCACCGGCCGGTCGATGCCGGCTTGGTCGCACAGATGGCAGATCTCGGCGATCCGCCAAGCCCGGTAATTCGAGAGGCCCATGTACCGCACCTTGCCGGCGCGCACGAGATCGGCCACGGCGCGGACCGTCTCCTCGAGCGGGCTGCCGTGGTCCTCCCGGTGGAGATAGTAGATGTCGATCCACTCGGTGCCGAGCCGCCGCAAGGAGGCTTCGCAAGCCTCGATCACCCGCCGGCGGGAGAGGCCGCGCTCGTTCGGGCCCGGCCCCGTGGGGTTGGCCACCTTGGTCGCGAGGATCCACCAGGACCGTTCGGCGCGGATCGCCCGGCCGGTGATCTCCTC
>JAILZQ010000253.1 GCA_023512415.1 Geminicoccaceae bacterium
GCCACGGCGCAGCGGCGTGAGGAGCGCTTCGAGCGCCGGCAGCGCGATCGGGCAGCGCTCGATCGGGACGACGGCCCGGCTGCGGCGGCCGCGGAAGCCGAGCGCGAGCCCGCCGGGCCCGGAGGTGAAAGCGAGCCGCAGCCGCCGGCGCGAGGCCGGGGGTGCGCTCACGAGCGGCAACAGGGTGCCGACGGAAAGACGCGCCCGCTCGAGCGGCTCGCGGATCCGGGCGGTCTTGAACGCGAGATAGTCCGCGGCCGGGAGATGTTGCAGGGCGCAGCCGCCGCAGGCGCCGAAATGCGGGCAGATCGGCTGCGCGCGCGGCGGGCCCTCGAGCCGCTCGACCGGTTCCGCGCGGACCGCGTCCCGGGTCTCGGCGCGGATCCGCACCCGCCAACGCTCGCCCGGCAGGGTGAGCGGGACGAACAGGCGGCGGCCGTCGAGCCGCGCCTCGCCGTCGCCGGCCGAGGCGAGCCGTTCGATCCGCACCTCGACCGTGTCCGGTGCGGTCGTGCGCTCCGCGGGTCGGCGGCCGCTCACCGCCCCTCGGGCACGATGCGCAGGAGCGCGCGGCGGGTGCCGGTTGCGGCGTCGATCACGGCGAGATAGTCCTGGCCCGCAGGGTTGCGCAGCAACAGCACGATCCGGTCCTGATCGCTCGTCATGTCGAGGATCGCAGCGCCGGCCGGCAGCGCCAGGTCGGCCACGATCGGGGCCGGCGGCGTCGCGGCGGTCGGCGCGCCCGCCGGCGGGTCGACCCCCTTCGCCACCTCCCGCGGGGCGCCGCGCGCGAGCAGCCAGACGAGCACGCCGCTGCCCACCAGGATGACGATACCGGCGAGCACGACGAAGAGCTTGAGGGCCCGGATCCAGGGATCGGCGACCATGCGAGGCTCCGGCGACCGCGATCCGGCGAGTGCTGGCCCGATCGGCGGCGTGCGATGAGCGAGGGCGAGCGGCTCGAACGGGTCGAGGTGACGGACGGGGAGGCCGGCGAGCGGCTCGACCGGCTGCTCGGCAAGAAGCTCCCGGACCTCTCCCGCTCGCGCATCAAGGCCCTCGTCCTCGAGGGCCGGGTGACGCGCGCCGGCCAGCTGTTAGCCGAGCCCGGTGCGCGGGTGAAGCCGGGTCCGCCGATCGAGGTGCGGGTGCCGGCGCCGGTCGAGGCGCGGCCGCGCCCCGAGGCCGTGCCGCTCGAGATCCTGTTCGAGGACGAGCATCTTCTGGTCATCGTCAAGCCGGCCGGCCAGGTGGTCCACCCGGCACCCGGGCACGGCCGGGGCACGCTCGTCAACGCGCTGCTCGCCCATTGCGGGGCGAGCCTGTCGGGGATCGGCGGGGTCCGCCGGCCGGGCATCGTCCACCGACTCGACCGCGACGTCTCGGGCGTGCTCGTGGTCGCCAAGCACGACCGGGCGCATCAGGGGCTCGCCGCCCAGTTCACCGTGCACAGCATCGAGCGGATCTACGAGGCGATCGTCTGGGGCGTGCCCTCGCCGGCGGAAGGACGGATCGACCGGCCGATCGGCCGCGACCCGCGCGACCGGCTCAAGATGGCGGTGGTCGAGGGCGGCAAGCGCGCGGTCACCCGCTATCGCCTGCTCGAGGCGGCCGGCACCCGCGCCGCCCGGCTCGAGCTCACGCTCGAGACCGGCCGGACCCATCAGATCCGGGTCCATCTCGCGAGCCTCGGCCATCCGATCCTGGGCGATCGGGTCTACGGGCCGCGCCTGCCGGCCGGGCTGCCGCCGGCCGCCCGCAGCCGGATCGCCGCCCTCGACCGGCTGGCGCTGCACGCCCGCGAACTCGCCTTCACCCATCCGGTGAGCGGCGAGCGGTTGCGCTTCGTGGCGCCGGTGCCGGCCTTGTTCGGCGAGTTGCTTGCGCTCCTGCGAACCTAGGCTAAGCTTGCGCGGGATTTCGAGGCGCGGCGTGCGGCCGCGCAACGGCCCTCCCGCCCGGCCGGGTGGCGAGGGCCGCCTTCACGGAGCTGTCGTTCGATGGCCAGCCTGCCGATCGTACCCGCCGAGGGCAGCGGGCTCGCGCGCTACCTCGACGAGATCCGCCGCTTTCCGATGCTGGACGCGGAGGAGGAGTACATGCTGGCCAAGCGCTGGCGCGAGCACGAGGACGTCGAGGCGGCGCACAAGCTCGTGACGAGCCATCTCCGCTTGGTCGCCAAGATCGCCATGGGCTACCGCGGCTACGGCCTGCCGATGAACGAGATCATCTCCGAAGGCAATGTGGGCCTCATGCAGGCGGTCAAGCGGTTCGACCCCGACAAGGGATTCCGGCTCGCCACCTACGCCATGTGGTGGATCCGCGCGGCGATCCAGGAATACATCCTGCATTCCTGGTCGCTCGTGAAGCTCGGGACCACGGCCGCGCAGAAGAAGCTCTTCTTCAACCTGCGCCGGCTCAAGAGCCAGATGCAGGCGATCGAGGGAGGCGATCTGTCCCCCGAGATGGTCAAGCAGATCGCCGACACGCTCGAAGTCACCGAGCAAGAGGTCATCGAGATGAACCGCCGGCTCGAGGGGCCGGACCACTCGCTCAACGCCGCGCTCCGCACCGACAGCGAGAGCGAGTGGCAGGATTGGCTGGTCGACGAACGGGCCGGTCAGGAGAGCGAGCTCGCCGAGGCCGACGAGCTCGAGCACCGCAAGGCGCTGCTCGCCGAGGCGATGAAGGTGTTGAACGAGCGCGAGCGGCACATCTTGACCGAGCGGCGGCTCAAGGAGGAGCCGACCACCCTCGAGGAGCTGTCGGCCCAGTACGGGATTTCGCGCGAGCGCGTGCGGCAGATCGAGGTGCGCGCCTTCGAGAAGCTGCAGAAGGCGATCCAAGCCGCCGAGGCCGAGCTCGCCCGACAGGCCGCGGCCCGGCCCTTGCCGAGCCTGCCACCACCCCCCGCCGACTGAGCCTCCGCCAGCCGACCGGGCGGAGGATCCCCGGGATCACGGGCCGGCCGGGGCCACTGCCCGGGCGATCGGTGTCGACGGCGCCGTGCGGGCACCGTTGTCCGTGCCCGGGGAGCCCCACCGGCGCGGGGCGCGGCGCTTCGATCCTCGCGGGCGACAGTCGAAGGTACCTTCGGTTACGGGCCGCACGGAGACCCGTCCGCGGCGCGGCGGGCTGCCCGCCCGAGTTGGCCGACCGGGCGACGCCGTACCCGCCACCCGCTTCCCCCCGCACGGGGGCTAGCTGGCCAAGGCCGTCGGATCC
>JAILZQ010000040.1 GCA_023512415.1 Geminicoccaceae bacterium
AGTTCGTCGGCAGCGTCATATGTTTATAACTCACAGGCCTCGGGCTGGCCGAGGCTCCCCTCGCCATGGCCGCCGCGACGCGGGTCGAGGATGTCACGGCCACACTCGATCGGCCCGGCGGCCCGGCGTTCCTCGTGGTCGATTCGATCCAGACGATGTGGACCGATTCGCTCGAGGCCGCCCCCGGTACGGTGAGCCAGCTCCGCGCCGCGGCTCAAGCGCTGGTCGGGCTCGCCAAGCGACGCGGTACCGCGGTCCTGCTGATCGGGCACGTCACCAAGGAGGGAGCGATCGCCGGGCCCAAGGTGCTCGAACACATGGTCGACACCGTCCTTTATTTCGAAGGCGAGCGCGGTGAAGCTTTCCGGATCCTCCGCGCGGTCAAGAACCGCTTCGGCCCGGCGAACGAAATCGGCGTGTTCGAGATGGCCGAACGCGGTCTCCTGCCGGTAGCCGACGCCTCGGCCCTGTTCTTGGCCCAGCGGGAGGAGGGGGTGGCAGGCAGCGTGGTCTTCGCCGGCATGGAGGGAACGCGGCCCCTCTTGGTCGAGATCCAGGCCTTGGTCGGGCCCGCGACTTACGGTACCGCCCGGCGTGCCGTGGTCGGCTGGGATCCCGGCCGGCTCGCCATGGTCCTGGCCGTGCTCGAGGCGCGCTGCGGCCTTGTGACCGGGGGCCGTGACGTCTATCTCAACGTCGCGGGTGGGCTCAGGATCGCCGAGCCCGCCGCCGATCTCGCCGTGGCCGCGGCGATCGTCTCGGCGATGCTCGGAGCGCCTTTGCCCACCTCCACCGTGGTCTTCGGCGAGGTCGGCCTCGCGGGTGAGGTTCGTGTCGTGGGCCATGCCGGGGCACGCCTCAAGGAGGCGGCCAAGCTCGGGTTCCGACGCGCCGTCCTGCCCGAGGCGACGACCGCCGAGGCACCGGGCATGGAGTTCGACGGCTTGCGTCGGCTCGTCGAGTTGGTGGAGCGCCTCGAGCGCGACCGCGAGCGGAACCCGGTTTGATGCAGAACCTTCCCCTCACCGCCCTCGATCTCGCGGTTCTCGTGGTCGTCGGGCTCTCGGCGATCGTCGCGCTCGCCCGCGGCGCGGTCCGCGAGATCATGGGCTTCGTCGCCTGGATCGGCGCCTTCGCCGCAGCCTGGTTCGGTTTCGCACCGGTTCGGCCGATCGTCGCCGAGGCTCTCGGCCACGATCTCTTGGTCGATCTCGCCACGGTCGGGCTCGTCTTCCTGGTTCCCTTGATCGCCCTCAAGATCCTCGGCGCCATGCTCGCCCGAGCGGCGAGCGGCGGCGGGATCGGCTTCGTCGACCGGCTCTTGGGCTTGGTGTTCGGGGTGGCGCGGGGCGCCCTGCTGGTGGCACTGGCTTGGATGCTCGCGACCATGATCTTGCCGCGCGACCGTTACCCCGATTGGGTCCGGCGGGCCGTGGCCCTGCCGTACATCGAGACCGGCGCCATGTGGTTGCAGGCCTTCTTGCCGGCCGAGCTCGAGGGCAAGGTGAAGGCCGCGACCGGGTCGGCGCCACGCGCGGGCTCGGGCAAGGGGTACGCGCCCGAGCAGCGCCGCGAGCTCGAGCTGTTGTTGCCGCGCGGCTGATCCGGAGGGGACGATCGTCATGGCCGACCTCCTGCCCTGGGACCGCGACGGTCTCGACCGCGAGGACCGCTTCCACGAGGAGTGCGGTATCTTCGCGATCCACCGCCACGGCGATGCCGCGGCGCACACGATCCTCGGCCTCCACGCGCTTCAGCATCGTGGCCAGGAAGCGGCCGGCGTCGTCAGCTTCGACGGCCGCCATTTCCACAGCCACCGGGCGATCGGACTCATCGGCGACACCTTCTCCAAGCGCTGGGTGGTCGACTCGCTGCCCGGCCATGCGGCGATCGGCCACACCCGTTACGCCACGACCGGCGCCACGGCCCTGCGCAACGTCCAGCCCCTGTTCGCCGACATGGCCTTCGGCGGCTTCGCCCTCGCCCACAACGGCAACCTCACCAACGCGCAGCGGTTGCGCCATCGACTCGTCGAGCAGGGGAGCCTGTTCCAGTCGACCACCGACACGGAAGTGCTCGTCCATCTGATCGCTCGTTCGAAGAAAACGACGCTCGTGAAGCGGCTCGTCGATGCACTCGACCAGGTCGAGGGTGCCTGGTCCTTGGTGGCGCTGTTCGACGACGGGATCGTCGCCGTCCGCGATCCTTTGGGCGTGCGGCCTTTGGTGATGGGCGAGCTCGACGGGGCGACGATCTTCGCTTCCGAAACCTGCGCGCTCGACATTTTGGGGGCGGCCTTCGTCCGCGACGTCGAGCCCGGGGAGATGGTCGTGGTCGACGGCCGCGGCGTGCACAGCTCCCACCCGTTCAAATCCCGTCCGCGGCGCTTTTGCATCTTCGAATATGTCTACTTCGCCCGGCCGGACAGCGTCGTCGAAGGCCGCGGCGTGTACGAGGTGCGCAAGCGGATCGGCGCGGAGCTCGCGCGCGAAGCCCCCGCCGAAGCCGATCTCGTGGTCCCGGTGCCGGACAGCGGCGTGCCGGCTGCGATCGGCTACGCCCAGGCCTCGGGCCTTCCCTTCGAGCTCGGCATCATCCGCAACCACTATGTCGGGCGAACCTTCATCGAGCCCACCGATTCGATCCGCCATCTGGGCGTGAAGCTCAAGCACAACGCCAATCCGGCGACGCTCGGCGGCAAGCGCGTGGTGCTCGTCGACGACAGCATCGTGCGCGGCACGACCTCGACCAAGATCGTGGCGATGGTCCGCAACGCCGGGGCGCGCGAGGTCCACATGCGGATCGCGAGCCCGCCCACCACGCACTCCTGCTTCTACGGCGTCGACACCCCCGAACGTTCCAAGCTGCTCGCCGCCCGCCACAATCTCGAGGAGATGGCACGGATCATCGGCGTCGACAGCCTGGCGTTCCTGTCCATCGACGGGCTCTACCGGGCGGTCGGCGAGCCGGCCCGGATGGGCGAAGCCCGCGCCTTTTGCGACGCCTGCTTCACCGGCGATTATCCGACCCGGCTCGTCGACCACGACCAGGGTGAGACCGGCGCGCAAATGTCGGTGCTGCTCGAGGAAGCCGGCCGGTGAGCAGCCGGCCGCTCGAAGGCCGTATCCTGCTCGTGGCCGGTGGCAGCCGCGGCCTCGGTGCCGCGGTCGCCCTCGAGGCTGCCCGACGCGGCGCTCGGCCCGTGATCCTCGCCCGCACGAAAGGCGCTCTCGAAGAGCTCGACGACCGGATCCGGGCCGCGGGCGGCGAGGCGACGCTCGTCCGCCTCGACCTCCTGGACGGCGACGCGGTCGACCGGCTCGGGCCCTCGCTCTTCGCCCGCTTCGGGCGCTTGGACGGGTTCCTGTTCGCCGCCGCCGAACTCGGCAGTTTGGCCCCCCTCGCTCACCAGGATCCCGCCGAGGTCGCGAGGGTCGTGGCCCTGGGCCCGCTCGCCTTCCAGCGCCTCGTGCGCACCCTCGAACCCCTCTTCAAGGCTTCCGACGCTGCCCGCTGCGTCGTGGTGGGCGACCCGATCGCCGCCGCGCCGCGGGCCTTCTGGGGGCCCTACGCGGCGAGCAAGGCGGCGCTCGAGGCTTTGGCGCTCTCCTGGGCCGACGAGCTCGAGCGTGCGTCCATCCGCGTCGTCGTCGTCGAGCCGGGCCCGATGGCGACCCGGCTGCGGCGACGGGCGTTTCCCGGCGAGCCCTCGGAAGCCCAGCCCGCTCCGGAGGTGTACGCGCCTGCGATCTGCGAACTCCTCGCTCCGGCCTCGACCCGCCACGGCGAACGGATCGTGCTTCAGTCCGCCCGCTCCTCGGCGTAGGGGTTCTCGGACGAGCGGACGTGGAAGCGGAGCACGGTGCCCTCGAGGCCGAAGGCTTGCCGGAGACCGTTGGCGAGATAGCGCAGGTAGCTCTTGGGCAGATGCTCGGCCGGCCGGTTGCCGAACAGCGCGAAGGTGGGCGGGCGGGTCGCCACTTGCGTGACGTAACGCAGTTTGACCCGCTTCTTCTCGACCATCGGCGGCGGGTGCGCCTCCAGCATCGCCGGCAGCCAGCGGTTGAGCTTGGCGGTCGGCACCCGCCTCGACCAACGCCGGAAGGCCTCCACCACGGCCGGCAACAGCCGATCGAGATTGCGGCCGGTCTTGGCCGAGATCGGGATCGGCTGGATCCCTTTGACCTCGTCGAGCCGCTCGGCGATCCGCGCCCGGAGTTCGGCGAGCAGGGCCTGCGGCTCGGCGACCAAGTCCCACTTGTTGACCGCCAAAACGAGCGCCTTGCCCTCTTCGATCGCGCGCTCGGCGATCGTCGCGTCTTGGTGCTCGAGCGGCCGCTCGGCATCGAGGAGCAGGAGCACGACGTCGGCCTCCCGGATCGCCCGGATCGTCGCCGAGGCCGAGAGCTTCTCGAGCGGCGCTTCGATCCGCGCCTTTTTGCGCAGGCCCGCCGTGTCCACGAGCTCGACCGCCCGGCCCTGCCATTCCCAAGCGATCCGGACCGCGTCGCGGGTGAGGCCCGGCTCGGGCCCGGTCAACAGCCGCTCGCTGCGGAGCAAGGCGTTGATCAACGACGACTTGCCGACGTTCGGCCGGCCCACCACGGCGAGCCGCAAGGGCCCGCGCTGCGCTTCCTCCTCGGCCGCATCGCCCCCTTCGTCGGCGGAGGCGGTCGGCGGTGCGGCCCCGTCGGCCGGGACCGGCTCGCCCTCGCACGCCGCCTCGCCCGCGGGCTCGGCCAGGAGGGGGCGCAACGCGTCGGCGAGCTCGACCAGCCCCTCGCCGTGCTCGGCCGAGATCGCGATCGGCTCGCCCAGGCCGAGCTCGAAGGCCTCGGCGAGCCCCGAGCCACCGGCCCGACCCTCGCACTTGTTGGCCAGCAAGAGGACGGGCTTCGCCTGGCGGCGCAGGAGGGCAGCGATCTCCCGGTCGAGCGCCGTGACGCCCGCGCGGGCATCGATCAGGAAGAGACCGACATCGGCCTCCTCGAGGCCCTGGAGGGAGAGCCGGGCGAGCCGGGCCGGGAGGCTCTCCTCGGGCGCCCCGAGCTCGATGCCCGCCGTGTCGATCACGCGGAAGCGCAGCTCGTAGAGCCGGCCACGGCCGTCGATCCGGTCGCGGGTGACACCCGGGAGGTCGTGCACCAACGCCCGCCGGCGGCCGACCAGGCGGTTGAAGAGGGTGGACTTGCCGACATTGGGTCGGCCGAGGATCGCGACCGTACGCATGGCCCGGATGTGGGGGCCCGGCCGGCTCAGCGGAAGGCGACGAGCTCGGCGGAATCGCTCAACAAGTAGACGGTGCCGCCGGCGGCGATCGGGGGTTGGCCGATCCGCCCGCCGATCCGGATGCGCCCCGAGACGTCACCGCTTTCGGGGGCGACCGTCACGAGATCGCCGCTCGATGCGGCGAGCCAGAGCTGCCCGCCCGCGAGCGTGGGACCGACCCAGACCGAGCTCTCGCGGGACCCGCCCGTTGCGACCTCGGCCGCGAGCCGGCTCACCCAGCGCACCCGCCCCCCCTGGCGGAGGAGGCAGAGCAGCTCGCCCTGATCGGAAAGCAGGAAGATGAACTCGCCGGCCACCCACGGGGTGTCGGAGGAGCCCACTGGAAGTTCCCAGATGCGCTGACCGGTCCTCAGGTCGAGGGCGACCGTCTCGCCGCCGTTGCCGGCCACGATCACCCGGTCGCGGTCGACGACCGGGGCGCCCGTGATGTCGAGGATGGTGCCGAGCGCGAGGGTGCGGCGCGGTCGGGCGACGACCTCCGTCCAGAGCGGTCGACCGGAATCGAGGGCGAGCGCCACCACCTCGCCCGAGGCGTAGGCGACCACCACGATACCGGCCTGCACCGCGGGCGGCGCACCGCCGAGGAGTGCCGCCGTCTCGATCGTGCCGGCGTGCCGCCAGCGCAGCTGACCGGTGGCGGCATCGAGGGCGACGAGCTGATTGTCGGCGGTCCGCACCAGGACGCGGCCACGGGCCACGGTGGGCGCGGTGCGCAGCGGGGCGCGCAACGTCACCCGCCAGATGGGATCACCGCCACCGGCCGGCAGGGCCACGACCTCACCGTGCGCCAGGGTGACGTAGAGCACGCCCCCGGCGAAGCCCACCGCCCCGCCCGAGATCCGGTCGTCCAGGCGCGCCTCACGCGAGCGCCAGGTCCAGAGCCGGCTGCCGTCCCCGGCGCCGAGCGCCGTCACCATGCCCGCGCCGTCGACCGCGTAGACCACGCCCGAAGCGACCACCGGCCGACCGAGCAGCCGCGCCGACCCGCTCGCGCCCACCCCGATCGAGGAGCGCCAGGCGACGGTCGAACCCGACGGTCCGGCGGGGTGGCCCGGGGCGTTTCCCGGCTCGCCACCGTAAAGCGGCCAGTCGGGGTTCAGGACCGGCGGCGGCAGGCGCACCAGGAGTTCGGCCAAACGGGGATCGGCCGTGGTTCCCTCGCCCGCCAGCAGCACCGGGATGCGCCGACCCTCGAGCGGCGGCGCCTCCCGTTCGCCGAACCAAGCGCCCTCGCCACAGCCGGCGAGTGCTCCGCCGAGACCGGCCAAGAAAATCCGTCGCCTCACGAAGTCGACCTCGGTGGTGGAGCACCGAGCGCGTCGAGCAGCTCCACGGCACGGCTGCGGAGCGCAAAGGGCGCCTCGCCGTCTTCGACGATGCGCCGCAACGACGCGATCGCCTGCTCGCGGGCGCCGGCCTCGAGCTGCGCCGCTGCCAGAAGCTGGCGGGCAAGGTGCCGCCAGGGACCGCCGTCCACGGCGAGCGGCTCGAGGCTCCGGGCGAGCGCGAGAGGATCGCCCCCACCCAGGCGCCGCGATGCCGCCATCAGCAGCGCGGCGTCCCGGAGTAACGGATCGGAAGCGGGATCGGCGGCGAGCGCCTCGAGCGCCTCGAGCACGACCTTCTCGTCCTCCGCGCGGGCCGCCGCCTGTAGCCGGGCGAGGGCGGCGAAACCCGGGCTCGCCCCGCGGGCGAAATCGAGGAGTGCCCCGACGGCCTCCGGTCCGCCCGATCCGGTCTGCGTTTCGGCCAGCGCGAAGCGTTCCGCCTCGGCGAGCCGACGATGCTCCTGCCAGCGTTGCCAACCCACCCACCCGGCTGTCGCGAGCACCACGCCGACCGCCGCGGCGAGGGCGATCCAGCCGTAGCGCTTGCCGAGCTCGGTGAGCTTCTCGCGCTGCAGCTCCTCGTCGACCTCGCGGATGAATTCGTCGGGCTTCAAACGTTCGGCCTCGGCTCGGGAACGGCTCGCTGGCGCGGCGCGGGGACCCGCCGGCCTCTAGGAGAGCACGTCGGATTTGGCAAGCGCGCCGACCTCCTTTAGCTTGGCCGTCGGACCTGCACGGGAGGGCCTCCATGCCCCGGCTCTTCGTCGCCCTGCCCATGCCCGAGGACGTGACGATCGACCTCGAAAGGCTGTCCACCGGCCTTCCCGGTGCGCGCTGGACCGACCCCGAGGACTTCCACCTGACGCTTCGTTTCGTGGGCGAGGTCGACCACCAGACGTTCTGGGAGTTGGGCGAGGCGCTCGCCGCGATCCGGGTGCCGCCGTTCGATCTGGCGCTCAAGGGTCTCGGCGTGTTCCCACCGCGCGGCGAACCGCACACGCTCTGGGTCGGGGTCGAAGACGCCCAGCCGCTCATGACCTTGAAACGGCGGATCGATCGGGTGGTGCGGGAGGTCGGCGTGGCGGAAGAGAAGCGGAATTTCCATCCGCACGTGACGATCGCCCGGTTCCGGTTCCCGCCACCGCCCGAACGGTTGGCGAGCTGGCTCACCGGCCGGGCGCTCTTCCGCACCCGGCCTTTCCCGGTGTCCCACTTCTGTCTGTATTCGAGCGTGCTCAGGCCGGAAGGCGCCGAGCACACGCTCGAAGCGAGCTACGACTTCGTGGCCGGGGTGATGGAGCGGGCCTGAGCTCGCGCGCTCAATGCACGCAGCCGGCGCCGCAAACGTGGCCGCCGCCGAAGCCGCCACCCTCGCTCGCGCACGCTCCCATCCCGCAGCCTTCGAGGCCGCAGCCTTCGCCTCCGGCCACCTCGGCGCCCGCTTCGCCGCTCTTGGCGACCATCGGCTTGGCGAGTGCGCGCGGCGAGACGGTCGAGCAGGTGGGGCAGGGCATCGGCGCGTCCGACTCGCTCATCTTGCCCCAGGCCTTGAATTCTCCGTGGGTCGAACAGGTGTAGGTGTAGAGCGGCATCGACCGGGTCCTCTCGGTTGATCTCGCGGATCACGGGAGAAGATAAGCACGGGCCGCCCGACCCGGCAGGGGGCGGAAAGTCACGGTCGGAGCACGAAGTCTCGGCCGACCGTGAGCTGGATGGGACCATCGGGGAGGATCGGAACCGCGTTCCAGCCGAAGCAGGGGCCTTCGCCGATCAGGTTGCGGCCGAGCGCCTGCAGGCTGCGGATCGGCTCCGGCCCGAGCCGCTCGCCGCTCGCCTGGTCGGTCGTGGTCACGATGCAGCGCGCGCAGGGCTTGACGAGCCGCAGCGCAGCACCGCGGTCGAACGAGAGGAGGTGCGCACGGTCCTCGGCCCATGCGGGCACACCCTCGAGGACGAGGTTGGGGCGGAAACGGCTCATCGGCACGGGCGCGGCGCCGAACGCCCGTATCGCCGCGTTGACGGCGGAGAGTGAGGCTTCGCTCGTCACGAGCATCGGGAAGCCGTCGGTGAAGGCGGTCCGGCTCCCGGCCGGAGCGTAGGTCGGGTCGCAAGGGCGCAAGCCGACCTCCGGCACGCGGACGATCCGTACCGGGCAGCCGAGCGCTTCCGAGAGGGCTCGGTCGGCCGCGGGGTCCGGGGCGAGAGCGCGGACCCGGTCACCCCAGATGACGACCTCGACCGGCTCACCCTCCTCCTCGAGCGGCAAAGCGAGCTCGGTGCCGTCGAGGGCGAGCCGCAGCCGGCCGGGCTCGAGGCTCGGCACGAGGCGGGCGAGGCGGGGCTCCTCCCGTTGGGTGAGAGCGTGGCCGTCGGTCCGAACGATCATCCAACGCCGGTCGAGGGCGAGCCCGAACGGGCCGAGCTCGGCCTCCTCGAGAGCCAGCCCGCGGCCGGCCTTCACCGGATAAATCCACAGAGCTGCGACCCACCCGGTCGTCACCGTGTCTCGCTTCGTCTTCGTAAACCCTTGATCGCGATGACTTTGCCGTTCGTCCCCGGGGCCTGCGTCCCCAGCCTGGGGAAAATGGGGATCAAGCCGGGACGGCCATTCCCCGGGCGACGTCGGGGCGCAACGCCATCGTCTCGGTCCAGCGGCGCAGATCGGAAAGCCCGGTCGCCTCGTCGAGGACCGCCCTGCGGGCGGCCACCGTCGGGTAGAGGGCGAAGTCGGCGATCGAAATCTCCTCACCCGCGAGCCAGGGATGGCGAGCGAGCCGCCGATCGACCTGGGCGAGCATCGAAAGAAAACGGCTCTTGCAGAAGGCCATGACCTCGGGGTTCGCGGGCTCGGTCGCTCTGCTCATGTGGAAGAGCGCGGCACTCGCCGGGGCGACGTCGTCATCACCTGCACGAAGGCCGCGAGCACGGCGGCCCGCTTCCTCCCTTCGCTCGGGAGAAACCGGCCGGAGCGCTCCGCCAGGTAGAGCATGATGGCACCAGATTGGGTGAGGGTGAGCGGGGCACCGCCCGGACCGCCATGGTCGACGATCACCGGGATCTGGCCGGCCGGGTTGATTTTCAGGAACTCGGCACCGCGTTGCGCGCCGCCCGCGAGATCGACCTTGTGGGCGCGGTAAGGCAGACCCGTGGCCTCGAGCATGATGGAGGCACGTTGGCCGTTGCTCGTGGCTGCCGTGTAGAGATCGATCATGCCGACCCTCCGGTTCGTGCGGCCGCGAGGCTAGGTCCGAGCAGGGCCGGCGGCAATCCTGCTCACCGGTCGTAGAGATGGGCGAGCTTGCCCTGGACGGCGACGAGCCGACCGGCGGCGTCGGTCGCGACGCGCCAGCCGAAATCGGCGAGCGGCAGCCAGACGACGGGCTAGAGGGCGGTGGGCTCGCCGACCGAGAGACCCGCGCCCGCGGGTCGCAACTCGAAGAGGCGCACGGCCCCGCAGCGGCTGCCCGTCTGGTCCTGCGGGCACGAACTCCGGGGCGCGCCCACGACCACGAGCCGGCCGGTGCCGGAGAGCGCCACCGCCCCACCGAACGTGCCGATCAGCGGATCGCTGCTCCCGAGCTCGCCCGCACGCGGCCAGTCGTCGCCCTGGCGTCGGAACAGCACCACCTTCTGCTCGCCGGCGACGGCGATCGTGTCGCCGGCATCGTCGATCGCGACCTCGCCACCGAATTCGAGATCGCCCGGGCTCGGCGAATCGAGGGCCGAGAGCAGGTCCCAGCCCCCGTCGGGAGCACGCTCGTAGACCCAGAGACGGCCGGCGCGCTCCCAAGAACCCGGGCCGCCCACGACCGCAACCCTCCCGTTCCCCGAGAGCGCCACGGTCCGGCCGAAGCGCTCGGTCGGCGAAGCGCCGTCCGGGCGGGGGAAGCGGAGGTCGAGGTTCCAGCTCCGCCCCTGACGGACGAACAGGAAGGCGACCCCACAGACATCCTCGGGCACGGCGATCACGCAGGCGTGGTGGGGGGCGCCGACCAGGATCGCCGCACCGTCACGGGCGATCGCCAGGGTTTGGCCGGGCGGCGGGAACGGTTTGCCCGGCACGTCCGGGAGCTGGAGCCGACCGGTCTCACGAAGGATCCGACCATCGCGGTCGAGGACCAGGAGCTGTGCCTCCCAAGGGGAGTACAAGGCGACGGTCCGGCCGTTCCCGGCGAGCACGCCCACCACCGGCGGGCAGTCGGTGTCGCGTGGCTTGGCCGGTCCGGCCGCCTCGGCCACGGCCGCCCAGCGGGACCGCTCGCGCTCGAACAAGCGCACCGTCCAACAGCGGTCCGGGCCGGGCGGAGCGAAGGCGGCGACGATCCGGCCGTCGTCCGACACTCCCTCGCGCAGCAGGACGTGTCCGCCGGGGAGCTCGGCCGTGCGGGCGGGGCCGGCGAGGAGTGCCAGCAGAAGCGCGAGCAGGATCGAGGAGGTCGTGCGCATCAGGAAGCGGCCCGCGCTGCGCCGACGGCACGGTCGCTCGCCGGGACGGGCCGCACCGCGACAGCGGCCACGATCGAGAGGGCGGTCGCGATCGAAGCGAGCCAGAAGAGGCCGGCGGGAACGCCCGCATCCAGCAGCCGGCCGGCGATCGCCGGGGCGACCGTGGCGCCGAGATCGAGGCCCGAATAGACGAAGCCGAAGACCTTGCCCGAGGCGCCGGGCGGGGCCGCGGCACGGACCAGGAGATCCCGCGAGGGGGTGGTCGCGCCGTGCAGTGCACCCGCGAGCCCGACCACCGCCCAGAGAAGCGGCAGCGGCAGGGCCAGGTAGGCGGGCACGAAGACGAGCAGGGCGGCGAGGCCGAGGCCGGTCGCGATGATGCCGTGGCGGTTGCCGGTCTTGTCGGCGACCACGCCGCCCGCAGCGGTCCCGAAGGCGCTGCCGATCATGAAGGCGGTGACCGTGGTGGCGGCGAGGACGAGCTCGAAACCGTGGAGCTTACCCAGCGCCAGGGGCATGAAACCCTGGAGGGCGATCACGCCCATGGCCTGCAGCGCGAAGAAGGCGAAGCAGAGCAGCACCGGACGGCTTCCGAGCACCGCGAGAGCCGAGCCCGCGGGTGCGGCCGTCCCGGCCACGGCGCGCTCCCGGTGCGAGGGGGTCTCGAGCCCGTCGCGGCGGGCGAGGACCAGCGCCGCGAGGCCGAGGCCGAGGCAGGCGGCCGCCAGAAGCGCCGTGCGCCAGCCGAACGCGGTCGACAGGGCCGCCATGACCACCGGGGCCAGGGCCCAGCCGATCGTGCCGCCGATCGTGTGGACCGAGAAGGCGCGCGCCATCCGCGCCGGGCTCACCCGGTGGCCGAGGATGGCGTAATCGGAGGGATGGAAGACGCTGTTGCCGAGGCCGAGCAGAACCGCGGCCGGGAAGAGCAGCAGGAAGGTCGGGGCGAGGGCGGCCAGGAGTGCTCCCCCACCCAAGAGCGCGAGCCCGCCCGAGAGGACGCGGACCGCGCCGATCCGGTCGACCAGGAAGCCGGCCGGGGTCTGGGCGAGGCCCGAGGTCACGAAAAAGGTGGTCAAGAGCAGGCCGAGTTCGGTCCAGCTGACGGCGAAGGCCTCGCGCAGGGAGGGGAAGAGCGGCGGCAGGACCAGATGAAAGAAGTGGCTGCCCAGGTGCGCCAAGCCGACGAGGCCGATCACCTCGAGGTCGCGGGTCGGGGCTCGCCCACTCGACGGTGCGATCGTAGCGTGCATGCGGGGCTCCGGGCAGCGCGGACCGCTCCTATATGCGCGCCCGCCCTCACGCCGACCAGCCCCGGCTGCGCCGCCGCCTAGCGCACGAAGTGCAGCGTCCGGAAGGCGCGGCGCAGGGCGATCACGTCCGCCCGCACGGCCTCGAGCGGGCGGCGGGCGAGGAGCGCATCGGCGAGGAGCCGGGCGACCCGTTCCATCGCATCGGCGCCCATGCCGAGCCGGGTCACTTCCTGGGTGCCGATCCGGATCCCGTTGAAGTCGCCCGGCACCGGCGGCAGCGGCAGGCCGATGCCGGAGACGAGGATGTTCGCCGGCTCGATCGCGCGCGAGGCGGTCGTGCCGCCACCGAACGGCCGGGCGTCGATCGCGAGATGGTGCGAGCGGGTGGGGAACGCTCCCTCCGGAGCCACGACCGGCACGCCTTCCCGCGCGAGCGCGTTGCCCAAAGCCCGAGCGTTCTCGATCATCGCTCGGGCATAGGCCGCGCCGTGCTCCGCGATGTCGAGGAGCGCCACGACGAGCGCCGCGGTGCGGGCGAGATCGAAATTGGCGGTGAGGCCCGGATAGGCGATGCGGTCGAGCCTCTCGGCGAGCTCCGGGTCGTTCGTGAGGACGAGCCCGCCGGGCGGCCCGCCCAGCGACTTGTAGGTCGACATCGTGACCAGATGGACGCCCTCGGCGAGCGGATCCTGGAACAAGCCACCGGCGATCAGCCCCGACATGTGCGCCGCGTCGTACATGACGAAGGCGCCGATCTCCTCGGCGATCGCCCGGACCGCGCGCACCGGATGCGGCACCAGGTTCAGGGAGCCCGCGACCACGATCAGCTTCGGGCGGAGGCGGCGGGCCTCGTGCCGCAAACGGTCGAGGTCGACCGTGAAGGCCGCATCGTCGATCGGCACCTCGTGGACCTCGAGGCCGTACAGGCCGGCCGCGCCCTGGGCATGGTGGGTCACGTGGCCCGCGGCCTTTTCCGGGAAGGCCATGATCCGATCGCCGGGGCGACACGTCGCCATGAAGGCGTAAAGGTTGGCCAAGGAGCCCGAGGCCACGCGGAATTCGCAGAACGCGCACCGGAAGATCTCGCAGATCAGGGCCTGGGCCATGATCTCGATCTCTTGCGCGTGGACGAGCCCGGTCTCGTACTTGTCGCCGGGCCACCCCAAGGAGGGCCGGCTGCCCACGCTCCGCGCGAGAAAGGCCGCGGCGCGCGGGTTGACGAGGTTGGTGCCCGCGTAGAGGTTGACGACTTCGCGGTCGTGGAGCTGTTCGTGGCGGGCGAGCGTTCCGGCGAGCTCCGCCTCGAGGGCGTCGGCGGAAAGCGCGGCGTAGCGGCCGACCCGCTCGGCGATGCCGGCTTCGAGCGCCTCGGGAACCCAGGGCCGCCGCTTCGCTCTCGTCATCGTCCGCCTTTCCTCGCGCCGATGCCAGGATGCGGCGGCGCGTCGCCCCCGGGCAAGCGGGGGCGTGCGGGACCGGGTTGTCCCGTTTCGACGATCCCGACACGATCCCGAGTGGAGGGAAGAACCGTTCGACCCGCCCCGAAAGGTTTCGATGAACGGCCGCCGGGCCTCGACGAGTATGACATGAACGAGGTTTCATCTTTCCGACAGCAAGGCAAAGGGTCCGTCGGGCAAATTGATGGCGGGCGTCGGCGCGACCCTTGCGGTCGGCGTCCGTCGGCACATATCGTTCGAGCGACGGGCACGGCCCGGCGCCTCGCGGAGGGACGACAGCCATGGCGTTTCGGATGGACCCCAGGGTGGCGCAAGCCCGCGGTGTCGCGATCGAGCGCATCGACGAAGGCCTGCGCAGCTACATGCTGGCCATTTACAACTATATGGGCCTGGGCCTCGCCATCACCGGGCTCACGGCGTTCGTGGTGGCCACCTCGCCGCCGCTCATGGCGGCGATCTTCGGCACGCCCCTCAAGTGGGTCGTCATGCTGGCACCGCTCGCCTTCGTGTTCTTCTTGAGCGCGCGGGTGAGCAGGATGAGCGTGAGCGCGGCGCAGCTCACGTTCTGGGCGTTCGCCATCGTGATGGGTCTGTCGATGGCGAGCATCTTCCTGGTCTTCACCGGGACGAGCATCGCTCGGGTCTTCTTCATCACGGCGGCGACGTTCGCTGCGGTCAGCCTCTACGGCTACACCACCAAGCGTGATCTGTCGCAGTTCGGCTCGTTCTTGATCATGGGCCTGATCGGCATCGTGATCGCGAGCCTGGTCAACCTCTTCCTCGGCTCCTCGGCCCTGCAGTTCGCGATCAGCGTGATCGGCGTACTCGTGTTCACCGGCCTCACCGCCTGGGACACGCAGCGGCTGAAGGAGGAGTACGTCGCGAGCGCGACCGGCGAGCTCGTCGCCAAGCAGGCGATCATGGGCGCGTTGAGCCTGTACCTGAACTTCATCAACCTCTTCATGATGCTCCTGCAGCTGTTCGGTCAGAACCGCGAGTGAGCGCACGCGTCGCTCGAGCTGCGAGAGCCCGCCGCGAGGCGGGCCCTTTCCGTTTCGGCCGGCACACTGCCGTGGCCGGCCTGGCGATCGCCCTCCTCGCGGGGCCGCCGGCCTGCGCCGAGTTGGCCGGCGATCCGGGCGGCACGCCCGTCGTTCGCGCCACGCCTCTCGATACCGAGGAGCTCGCCTCCGCGGCGCGGCTCCACCCGGGCGCCCGGCTCGGACCTGCCTGGCGGCTCGAGTCCGCGGATCCCCGCTTCGGCGGCTTCTCGGGCCTCGTCGTGGAGCGGGACCGGATCCTCCTCCTGAGCGATCGCGGGTGGCTGTGGTCCGTCGAGCGCGCGCCGCGCGGCACGGTGCCGTTTCGAGACGGTTCGTGGAGGGTCTCGCGCCTGCGTGTGGACGGCCGCGTCCCCGATGCGGAGGACCTCGCCCGCTCGCCCGACGGACAGATCGTGGTGGCATTCGAGGGTCGCCATGCCATCGCGCGTGCCTCGGGAGGAGAACTGGAGGACCGGCCCGTCCTCGACTTCGAGGCTCGGTCGCTCCCCGACCCGCTTTCCGGCTTGCCCGGCAATCTCGGGACCGAGGCGTTGGCCGCGCTTTCGGCTGGCGCCCTCTTGGCGATCGCCGAGCACGGCACCGGGCAGCGCCACATGGCGGCGCTTCTCGGACCCGGAGGCCCTCGGCTCCTCGCCTACCGGTCCGCGCCGGGTTTCGCGCCCACGGGCGCGGACCACCGCGAGGGGTGGCTCTACGTGGTCGAGCGCAAGCTCTCCGCGTTCTCGGGGTTCGCCGCGCGGCTCACGGCGACACCGATCGACGATCCGGCCGACCTACCCGACCTTCTGGAGCCGACCCTCGAGCTGGCTCGTTGGAGCGGGCCCGGCGCCGTCGACAACATGGAGGGCGTCGCGAGCGAACCGATCGGTCCGAACGGAACGGTTCGGCTCTGGCTCGTCTCGGACGACAATTTCAGCCCGCTACAGCGGACCCTCTTGATGACCGTCGAGTGGGCGCCTCAAGCGCTCGCCCGGGCCTCGATCCGCCGCTTCAGCCGGACGAGCTCGGAGGGCAGCTCGGATTCGGACACCGAACGCAAATAGCCGTCGATGCCGCCGCGCTTCTCGATCGTCCGGAGTGTGCTCGTGGCGATCCGCAAAGCCACGGTCTCCCCGAGCACCTCGCTGTAGAGCCGACGGTTCTGCAGGTTCGGCAGGAACCTGCGCTTGGTCCGGTTGTTGGCGTGGCTGACATTGTTGCCGGTGAGCACGCCCTTGCCGGAGAGCACGCAGCGCCTGGCCATGGAGAAGTCCCTCGTGCCGAACGACAAAAGGCGGGCTTTCCGGCCCGCCGCGTTGTCGCGCGTGTAGGCCGGGGGAGGCTCGCCGTCAAGGCCGGCCCGGCGGCAGGACCTTCTCCAAGACGAGAGACCGGAGAGAGGGCAGGTTTTCGCCGATCTCGAACGCGGCAACGAGCTCGGCCCGGATGGCGGCGATGTCCGCCGCGTCGCGGGCGTGCGCGACGCACAGCGGTCGAGCCCCGTCCACGCTCTCACCCGGGGCCACGACGTCGGACAGCCCGACCGCCGGGTCGATCGGCTCACCGGGCCGGGTCCGCCCGCCACCGAGCCGGAGGATGGCGAGCCCGAGGGCCCGCCCGTCGATGCGCGTGATCCGCCCGGGACGCGGAGCCGGTATCGGCTCCCGGAACGGCGCTGCCGGTAGCCGGTCCGCGGGGCGCTCCAGCAGGTCGCCCGGCCCGCCGAGTTCGGCCACCATTCGGGCGAACCGCTCGGCGGCGGTTCCGTCCGCGAGTGCCTTAGAAAGCCGCTGGTGCGCTTCCTCCTCGCTCTGCGCCAACCCTCCCATCAGGAGCAGCTCGGCGGCGAGCGCCTTCGTCACCTCGAGCAAGGCCGCATCGGCCGGCTCGCCGCGCAAGACCGAGACCGCCTCCGCAACCTCGAGCGCGTTGCCGGCCGACCGACCGAGACATCGGCCCATGTCGGTGAGCAGCGCCCGGCAGGCGAGCCCGGCCCCTTCGGCGACCTCGACGATCGAGCGGGCGAGCGACCGCGCCTGGTCGAGGCCGGGCAGGAAAGCGCCCGAGCCGACCTTGACGTCCATCACGAGGGCCGAAGGACCGGCGGCCAGCTTCTTCGAGAGGATCGAGGCGGTGATGAGCGGGATCGATTCGACGGTCGCCGTGACGTCGCGGATGGCGTAGAGTCGCCGGTCGGCCGGAGCGAGGTCGGCGGAGGCACCGACGATGGCGCAGCCGACCCGGCGGACCACCGAGCGGAACCGATCCAGATCGACCTCCGCGCGATAGCCGGGGATGCTCTCGAGCTTGTCGAGCGTGCCGCCGGTGTGACCGAGGCCACGACCGGAAAGCATGGGTACATGACCGCCGCAGGCGGCCGCCAAGGGTGCAAGGATCAGGCTCACTTTGTCACCGATCCCCCCGGTCGAGTGCTTGTCGAGCACCGGACCCGGGAGGTCGGGCCAGGAGAGCGTGCGACCCGAACGGGCCATGGCGAGGGTCAGCGCGACGGTCTCGGCCGGGCTCATCCCGCGCATGCACACGGCCATCGCGAACGCGCCGACCTGCGCGTCGGCGACCCGGCCGTCGACCAAGCCCGCGACGAACGCGTCCACCTCGGCCGGCGTCAGCTCGAGCCCGTCGCGCTTTTTCCGGATGATCTCCTGCGGCAGGAGCATCGCGCCGGGCCTACCTGGTGGAGCCCGTGCCGGCGACCCGCACGAGGTCCTCGAGCAGGGCGGAGGCACCGAAGCGCAGCCGGTCGGGAGAGATCCAGCCGGCGCCGAGCATCGATTCGACCAGTGCCAGATAGGGTGCTGCATCGCTCGCCGTGCGGATACCACCCGAGACCTCGAGGCCGACCCGGCCGCCGCTCTCGTCGATGACCTGCAAAAATAGCGCCGCCACCTCCGGGGTGGCGCCTCGGGCGATCTTGCCCGTCGAGGTCTCGAGGAAGTCGACCCCGCCCGTCACCGCCGCCCGGGCGGGCGCCGGATGGGCCCGGAACACGCACACGGCCGCGACCGCAGAGCGCACCGCGCCTGTGCAGAGCACCTCGATGTCGGCGGCGCTCAAGAGCACCGCGCGAGCTCCGGCAGGGCGGCCTCGAGCAAGGCGGCGAGCCGGCCGGCGGCCGCGGCGGCGTTGGCGAGCGTCTCGGCGTGGCCGGGTGGCGTCGCCGCCAGACCGGCAGCCAGGTTGGTGACGATCCCGATCCCGAGGACACGCAGCCCGCAATGACGCGCGGCGATCGCCTCCGGGACCATCGACATCCCGACGAGATCGGCGCCCAGAAGACGCAGCATCCGGATCTCCGCCGGGGTTTCGAAGCAGGGGCCGAGCCACCCCGCGAGGACACCCTCGGCAAGGGCGGTCCCCCTCGCCTCGGCGACGCGGCGCAGGACGGCCCGCAGCGTCGGGTCGTAGAGATCGACGAGATGGGGAAAGCGCGGCCCGATCCGCTCGTCGTTGGGACCCACCAGGGGGTTCGTGCCGTGGAAGTTGAGGTGATCGGCGACCAGGACGAGGCTGCCGGGACCGAGGTCCGGCCGCAGCGAGCCGACCGCGCTCGCGAGGATCACCCTGGAGCAGCCCAGGGCGCGGAGCAAGCGCAGCGGTTGCGCGAGCTGGGCGGGCGGATGGCCTTCGTAGAGGTGGGGACGACCCTGGAGACACGCCACCGGGATGCCGGCGAGCTCGCCGAGCCGCAACCGGCCACGGTGGCCCTCGACCGCCGGCAACGGGAATCCCGGCAGCTCCCGCATGTCGAGATCGGCCACCGGCGCGACGCGCTCGACAACCGACCCGAGGCCCGAGCCCAGGACCAGCCCGATGACGGGCAGGAAGCCGGGTGCACGGGCGCGAACCACCTCGACCGCGGCGGCCCTGCCTGGGACCGAGTGAGAGCCCGACCGAAACGCCAGCGGCAGGAGCTCGCCCAGGGTCGTCGAGAGGAGCACGGAGCCGTCCGGCGCGGCCACGTGCACCGGCGTCGCAGGCTCGGCGAACTCGGCGAGCCGCTGGCGACAGCCACCGCAAGGCGTGCAGGGCGGTGGTCCCTCGGCCACGACGAGCACCTCGACGACACGCTGCTCGCCGGCCGTGACCAGGGCACCGAGCGCGGTGGCCTCGGCGCACTGGCCGAGCGGGTAGGCGACGTTTTCGACGTTGCAGCCGGCTACGACGCGGCCGCTCGCCGCCCGCAGAGCGGCACCGACGGCGAAGCCCGAATAGGGTGCCCAAGCCCGCGAGCGGGCCAGCGACGCGGCGGCCAGAAGGTCGTTCATCGGTCCTTCACGTAAGGCCGGCCGAGCGATCGGGGTGCCACGGCGCGGCCGACGAACCCGGCGAGGAGCAGGATCGTCAGGAGATAGGGCAGCGCTTGGATCGCCTGGGTCGGGACCGTGCCGACGAGCGGCAACGGTGTGCCTTGGAGGCGCACCTGGGCCGCGTCGGCGAAGGCGAAGAGGAGGCAGGCGAGAACCGCGGGCACCGGCCGCCACTTGCCGAAGATCAGTGCTGCGAGCGCCAAGAAGCCCTTGCCGGCCGTCATGTCCCGGATGAAGCCGGCATTCTGGGCGATCGAGAGATAGGCACCCGCGAGCCCGCAGAGCACGCCGGCGAGTAGCAGTGCCCGGTAGCGCATGCCCTCGACCCGAACCCCGGCCGTGTCGACCGCTTCGGGGTTCTCGCCGACCGCCCGCAGCCGCAGCCCGAAGCGGGTTTTCGCGACGATCCACGCGATCGTCGGCACGGCCAGGACCGCGAGATAGACCAGCAGATTGTGGCCGCTCACGACCTCCGCGTAGAAGGGTCCCAGGACGGGCACGCCTGCCAGCTCGACGGCCCCGGGCAGGTCGATCGGCGCGAAGCGGGCGCCGCCCGGAAGAGGAATTCGTCCGGCCTGGCCGAACCAGGCGTCGGCCAGGGTCGGGCCGAGCCCGGCCACCACGATGTTGATCGCCACCCCGCTGACCACCTGCTCGCCCCGGTGGGTGATCGTGGCGAACCCGAGGACGAGCGCGAGCGCGCAGGCGAAGCCGATGCCGGCCAGGAGCCCGACCCAGGCCGAACCGCTCACGGCAGCGGCCGACGCGGCGGCGAAGGCACCACCCAACATCTTGCCCTCGAGGGCGATGTTCACGATGCCGGCGCGCTCCGAGAGCAGGCCCGCGAGCGCGCAGAAGACGAGCGGCGTGGCCAGGCGCACCGTGCTGTCGGCCAGGAGCAGGCTCTGCAGCCAGAGGCCGTCCATCTCAACGCTCGACCGTTGGACGGAGAAAGAGGGCCTCGAGCGGTGCCCGGAACAGGTGCTCGAGCGCCCCGGCGAAGAGAATGACGAGACCTTGGATCACCACGATCATGTCGCGGCTGATCTTCGGCATGTCGAAGGCGAGCTCCGAGCCCCCCTGGTAGAGGGCACCGAACAGCAGCGCGGCGAGCAAGATCCCGAGGGGATGATTGCGGCCCATCAATGCCACGGCAATGCCTACGAACCCGTAGCCGCCCGTGAAGCCGAGGACGAGGCGGTGCTGGCTGCCGAGGATCTCGTTCACGGCGAGAAGCCCGGCGAGGGCGCCCGAGAGGGTCATGGCGAGCATGGTCACCCGGGCAGGTGCGATCCCCGCGTAGATCGCGGCCGCCTCGCTGCGGCCCACGACCCTGAGCTCGTAACCCGGCCGGCTCCGCCAGACGAAGAGCCAGAAACCGAGGCAGCAGAGCAGAGCCAGGATCGAGCAGAGGTTCGCCGGGGCGCGGCCGAGGTCGAGGCCGAGGGGCGCCAGCAGCGGAGCCAGAGGCGGGAGCCAGACGGTGGTCGCGAAGATGTCCGTCTCGGGGATCTGCTGGCCCGGCTTGATGAGCACGTTGACCACGAGATAGGTCATCAGCGCGGCGGCCACGAAATTCATCATGATCGTCGTGATGACGACGTGACTGCCACGCTTGGCGTAGAGCCAGCCCGGAACCAGTGCCCAGGCACCGCCGAACAGCGCGGCACCCGCCACGGCGAGGGGGATGGCGAGCACACTCGGGAGGTGGCCCCAATGCAAAGCGACGAGGGTCGAGCCGAGACCGCCCAGATAGGCCTGCCCCTCGCCGCCGATGTTGAAATGACCGGCGTGGAAGGCGAGCGCCACGGCGAGGCCGGTCAGAACGAAGTTCGTCGTGTAGAAGAGCGTGTAGCCCACCGCTTCGCCGTAGCCGAACGCGCCGTACACCAAGAGGCTGACGGCAGCGATCGGGTCCTCGCCGATCAGGACCACGACCAGCCCGGCGATCATCGCTGCCGAGACCAGGTTGAGACCCGGCAGCAAGAGCAGCTCGACCCAGGTCGGAAGGCGGCTCGTGCCGCGCATCAGGCGGCTTCCGCGGCGATGCCGGCCATCAAGAGGCCGATCCGCCGTTCCTCGGCTCGTTCCGCGGGGAGCTCGCCCACGATCCGGCCGTCGAACATGACGAGAATCCGATCGGCGAGCGCCAGGATCTCGTCGAGTTCGACGGAGACCAGGAGGACCGCCTTACCGGCGTCCCGCATCGCCAGGAGCCGGCCGTGGATGAACTCGATCGCCCCGATGTCCACGCCTCGGGTCGGCTGGCCGACCAGGAGGAGTTCCGGATCGTGCTCGAGCTCGCGGGCGACGACGAGCTTCTGCTGGTTGCCACCGGAGAAGGCGATCGCCGGCAGCATCGGTGCGCGCGGACGGATGTCGTAGCGCTCGAGCCAGCCGGAGCAGATCTCGACGATCCGTCTCCGCCGCAGGAGGCCGGAAGTGACGTAGTCCGGCCGGCGATGGTAGCCGAGAACGGCGTTCTCGCAGGCCGGCAGATCGGGCACGAGGCCCATCCGCAACCGGTCTTCCGGCACGTGCCCGAAGCCCCGGGGTCGGCCCTCGGCCGAGCCGCCGACCGAACGGCCGTCGATCCGGATCTCGCCGCGGGTCGGGGCTCGGATCCCGGCGATCGCTTCGAGGAGCTCGCTCTGCCCGTTGCCGGCGACGCCGGCGATGCCGACGATCTCGCCGGCGCGGACCTCGAAGGTCACGCTCTTCACCCGCGGCACGCCCCGATCGTCGGCCACCTCGAGGCCGCGGACTTCGAGCACGGGCCTCCCGGGACGGGCCGGTCGCCGGTCGGGCCGCATCTGGACCTTGCGGCCGACCATGAGCTCGGCGAGCTCCTCCCGACTGGTCTCGGAGGTACGCCGGTGGGCGACCATCCGGCCGCCGCGCATCACGCTCACCCGGTCGGTCGCGGCCATGACTTCGCGAAGCTTGTGGGTGATCAGGACGACCGTGCGTCCCTGCGCGCGCAACCCGGCCAGGATGGCGAACAGTTCGTCGGCCTCCTGGGGGGTCAGCACGCCCGTCGGCTCGTCGAGGATCAGCACGCGCGCCCCGCGGCACAGGGCCTTGAGGATCTCGACCCTCTGCTGCAGGCCGACCGGCAAGTCGCCGACCCGGGCATCCGGATCGACCTCGAGGCCGTGCTCGCGGCCGAGGCGTGCGAGCGAGGCGCGGAGCCGCGCCACGCCGCTCGCGAGCAACGGACCGCCCTCGGCGCCGAGCAGCATGTTTTCGAGGACCGTGAACGGCTCCACCAGCATGAAGTGCTGATGGACCATGCCGATACCGGCTCGAATGGCGTCGATCGGGCGGCCGATCCGGCGGGGCTCGCCGTCGATCGCGACGGTCCCCGCATCGGCTCGGTAATAGCCGTAGAGGATGTTCATCAGGGTCGACTTGCCGGCGCCGTTCTCCCCGACGATGCCGTGGATCGTGCCGGCCTCGACGAGGAGATCGACCCGGTCGTTGGCGAGGACCGGGCCGAACCGTTTGGTGATGCCGCGCAGCTCGACCGCCGGCGCAGGCACGGCAACGGCCCGACGAAGCGGGGCTATTTCTGCGTCGAGTAGTAGTCCTTGACGATCAGTCGACCGGCGATGATGTCGGCCCGCGCCGCCTCCAGCTTGGCGACCATGTCGGGTGTGAGGACGCCGCGGTTGTGCTCGTCGAGGGCGTAGCCGACGCCGTCCTCCGCGAGGCCGAGATCCAGGCGACCGGCCTTCCAGGTCCCGGCGCGGGCGTCCTTGAAGGCGTTGTAGACCGCGACGTCCACCCGCTTGAGCATCGACGTCAGCACGCTGCCCGGATGCAGATGGTTCTGGTTGCTGTCGACGCCGATCGAGAGCTTGCCTTTGTCCTTGGCCGCCTGGAGCACGCCGATCCCGGTGCCGCCCGCCGCGGCGTAGACCACGTCGGCACCGCGGTCGAACTGACTGATCGCGAGTTCCGCTCCCTTGGCCGGATCGTTCCACGCGGCCGGGGTGGTGCCGGTCATGTTGACGAACAGCTCGGCGTTGGGGTTGACGTACTTGATTCCCTGCTCGTAGCCGAAGGCGAAGTTGCGGATCAGGGGGATGTCCATCCCGCCCACGAACCCGACCTTGCCGGTCTTGCTCGCGAGCGCGGCCGCCATCCCGACGAGGAAGCTTCCCTCGTGCTCCTTGAAGATCACCGACTGCACGTTCGGCAAGTCGACGACCGCGTCGATGATCGTGAACTTACTGTTCGGGTTTTCGGCGGCCACTTTCTTGAGTGGGGTACCGTTCTGGAAACCCAATACGACGATCACGTTGGCGCCGCGCCGGGCAATGCGCTGCATGGCCTGCTCGCGCTGCGCTTCTTGGGTGACCTCGAACTCGAGGTAGTCGATGCCGGTCTCCTTCTTGAACCGCTCGGCGCCGTTGTAGGCTGCCTCGTTGAAGGATTTGTCGAACTTGCCGCCCATGTCGAAGATGACGGCCGGCAGGAAGTTCTGCGCCGCAGCCGACGAGACGGCCGCCCAGAGTGCCAGGGCGAGCCCACCGACGAACCGGATCATCTCGACCTCCCTTCGAGCCCCCGACCCTTCGTAGGGCCGGGGTCTCGAAAAGCAAGCGGAACTCCGCCGGCCGCCCTCAAGGCGTGAACTCGCTCGGTGCCTCGAAGCTCGCCGTTCCGCGGCGCCAGCCCGGCGCCGACGGCCACGCCGTTGAT
>JAILZQ010000041.1 GCA_023512415.1 Geminicoccaceae bacterium
AGCGCGTCCGGCCCGCGCCTGCCCCGGGTCCGCCCGCGCGCTCGCGTGCGCCCGCAGCGGCGCCGGCGGCGCGGCCGTCCGCGATCCCGACCGGTCGTCCCGCTCCGTTGACCGCACACGGCCGCGGGCTCTAAGCGGCCCCTGAGGGAGGGGTGCCGGAGCGGTTTAACGGACTGGTCTTGAAAACCAGCGAGGGTTCGCCCTCCGTGGGTTCGAATCCCACCCCCTCCGCCAATGGCGCACCGGCACGTTCTCCACGCGAAATAGCCTCTCGCATCGTGCGCGAGCGCGAGGCCCGCCTGGTCACGCGCGAAGGCGACCCAGGGGCGCGAGCGCAGCGGTTCGGCGCCCGTAGAAGAGAAGCGCGCGTTACCCGGCCTCGGCCGACCCGATCGCCAGCCGGGCGCCGACGGTCACGCGCGCACAGTTGCCCGCGCGTGCGACGGCTCGTGCGGCCGAGGACGCGGCGGCGGGCGGGCGAGGGAAGGTGTCGCCGATCTCGCGCACCGAGGCCGGCCAGCCGCACGGGGGTCGTCCGGGGGCCCCGACCGACCGCGACGCCCGGCTGAAGCAAGCTATGTTCCGTTATGTGCGAAGCCAGGGATTTCAGGGACTTGGTGGTGGGCGCACTAGGACTCGAACCTAGGACCCGCTGATTAAGAGTCAGCTGCTCTACCAACTGAGCTATGCGCCCCGACGCCGGCCGCATGTAGGCCCCGCCGCCCGGGGCGTCAAGCACGGCCGGAGGCGGCCCCGGCCGCCCCGTTGCCGCCCGGCCGGCCGACCGTTAGAAACGCACGGGTCCGTCGAACCGGAGGTTGTGCGAGCGTGCCACCCACCTCGTGCGTGCGCGCCGCCACGGTGCTGCACGCCGACCTCGAGAACTACACCGGGCGGCTGGCTCGCGATCCGAATGGCACGGTGGCCACCCTCAAGAGCTGCCGATCGGTGTTCGCCGCCTGCGTGGCCGCCGCCGGTGGACGGGTGGTCAACCAGGCAGCCGACAGCGTGCTGGCCGAGTTCGGCGACCCCAAGAGCGGGGTCCTGTGCGCGCTCACCATCCAGACCCGGCTCGCCGAGCCGCCCACCGGCCGCGCCGACCTCGAGCCGCTGCGCTACCGGGTCGGCCTCGACCATGGCGAGCTCATCGCCGAAGGCGACGAGCTCTACGGGCTCGCCGTCAACCGCGCCGCGCGGATCCAGGAGATCGCCGAGCCGGGCGAAGTGTTGGTCTCGGCGAGCGTCCAGGAGCGGGTCGGCCAGAGCCCCGAGATCGCCTTCCTCGACGAAGGGCTCTTGCGACTCAAGAACCTGCCCGAGCCGGTCGCGGTCTTCCGCGCCCGCCGCGCCGATGCCCCCTCCGATGCCGCCGGCCGCCGCCGAGCGGTCGGCGGTCTCGCCTTGCCCCCGGCTCCTTCGATCGTCGTCCTCCCCTTCCGCGGCCTGGGCGTCGACCCGCGCGCCCGGCTGCTCGCCGAGGGCCTCACCGACGAGGTGATCGCCGACCTCTCCCGCTTCCGCGACCTCTTCGTGATCGGCCGGGCGAGCGCCTTCGCCTACCGCGACCAGGGCCGCTCCCCGGCCGCGGTCGGCCACGAGCTCGGTGTCCACTACGCCCTCGACGGGAGCCTCGTCCTCGAGGCCGACCGGGTCCGGCTGACCACCCATCTGATCGAGACCGCCACCGGCAAGGTCGCCTGGAGCGAACGCTGGGAGCGGCGGGTGGTCGACCTTCTCCAGGCCGAGGCCGATCTCGCCCGGCGACTCGCCGCCACCCTCGCCGGCCGGGTCGAGGAGCACGAGCAGAAGCGCCTCGCGAGCGGCAGCGGCCGCCGGCTCGAGGCCTACGGCCATTTGCTCATCGGGCTGCAGGAGCTCTACCGTTACACCTCGGACTCCAACCAGCGGGCGCGCCGCGCCTTCACCCGGGCCGTCGAGATCGACCCGGGCTACGCCCGCGCCTACGCGATGCTCTCCCGCACCCACAGCTACGATTGGCGCTACCGTTGGAGCAGCGACCCGGCTTGGTCGCTCGACGAGGCCCGCCTGCTCGCCGAACGCGCCGTCGCGATCGATCCCGCCGACGCCCGCGGCCACGCCGAGCTCGCCTGGGTCAAGCTCCACGCCAAGGACGTGGCGGGCGCGCTGGAGTCCTACGTCACCGCGCACCGGCTCAACCCCAACGATCCGGACATCCTGGCACTCATGGCCGATGCGCTCGTCTATGCCGGCCGGCCGAGCGAGGCGCTCGAGCTCGTGGCCCGCGCCAAGCGGCTCAACCCGCACTATCCGGACATCTACCTCTGGAGCGAGGCCGACGCGCTCTTCGCGCTGCGCCGCTACGAGGAGGTCGTCGCCGTGATCGGCCGGATGCGCGACCCGAGCGAGGGCTGCCGGCTGTTGGCCGCGAGCCACGCGCTCGCCGGCCGTCCGGAGGAGGCGCGGCGCTATGCCGAGCTCGTGCTGCGCCGCCAGCCGGGTTTCACCGTCTCCGACTGGATCGCCACCCAGCCCGACATCGACCCGGCCGAACGCGAGCATTTCCGCGCGGGTCTGTTGCTTGCGGGACTGCCGCCTTGAGCCCGCGCCTTCCGCCGGGCCGTCGCCCGAACGCGCCGTGAGCGAGGCCGACCGCGAGCGCTGGGAGAAGCGGTGGCGGGACCGGGAAGGAGACCCCGGCCTTCCCGAGCCCTGGCTCGTTGCCAACGTCCACCACCTGCCGCGCGGGCCGGTGCTCGACGTCGCTGCCGGCGCGGGCCGCAACGCGCTCTGGCTCGCCGCCCGGGGCTTCCCAGTGACCGCCCTCGACATTTCGCCGACCGCCCTCGAGCAGCTCTCCCTCGCCGCCCTCGGCCGGCGGGTCGAGGTCGCGACACGCTGTGCCGATCTCGACGACCCGGCCGCCCTCGACGGCCTCGGTCCGTTCACCGGCCTCGTCGTGGTCCGCTACAAACCCTCGCCCGCCCAATGGGCGCGGCTGCTCGAGCGGCTCGCGCCGAGCGGCCGCGTGCTGCTCTGCTCCTTCGGCCGCGAGCGGGCCCGTGCCGGCGGCTTCGACCCGGCCTTCTGCCTCGAGGAAGCCGAGCTGCGGGCGACCCTCGAGCCCGGCTTCGTCTGCCTCGTCTACGAGCGCCTCGGCGCGGCGACCGATTGGCTCGAGGGCTCGATCTGGGAGAAGCGTCGCCCGCCCTAGCCCGCGGCCGGTGCCGGCCGTGCCGGGCCCACGAGCCGCAGCCGGGCGGCGGGTGCGGCCCCGCGCCCCGCCGGCGCCAGCAGACGCCGGTCGATCTCGGCGATCCGCGCGCAGCCCGAGAGCGCCATCGCCCGGTCGAGCTCGCGGCGGAAGATGTCGAGCACGAGCGCCACGCCGGCCTCGCCCGCGACCGCGAGCCCCCACCAGTGCGGCCGGCCGATCGCCACCGCCCGGGCACCCAGCGCCAGGGCGCGCAGCACGTCGACGCCGCGCCGGATCCCGCCGTCGAGCAGCACGACGAGCCGGTCGCCGACCGCATCCGCGACCTCCGGCAAAGCGGCGATCGCCGAGACCGCACCGTCGAGCTGCCGGCCACCGTGGTTCGAGACGAACACCCCGTCGACCCCGTGCTCGGCCGCGATCCGGGCGTCTTCCGGGTGGAGGATGCCTTTGAGCAGGAAGGGGCCCTTCCAGAGCCCGCGCAGCCACGCGACGTCCCGCCAGGAAAGCCCGGGGTCGAGCATCTTGGCGATGTAGGCGCCGAGCGAGAGGATGTCGTCCTCGTGGCCGGCGGCACCCCGATAATTGGCGAAGCTGATCCCGCGCGCACCCTTCATCCGCAGGAGCCAGCGCGGATGCCGGACCATGTCGAGGAGGCCGCGCAGCCCGAGCCTTGGCGGGATCGCGAAGCCGTTCGCGAGGTCGCGCTCGCGCTGGCCCAGCACCTGGTTGTCGACCGTCAAGATCAGGGCTTCGCAGCCGGCCGCCGCCGCCCGCTCGACCATCGAGGCGGTGAGCCCGCGGTCGCGGTAGAGGAAGACCTGGAACCAGCGCGGGCCCGGTGCGACCTCGGCGAGCTCCTCGATCGTGCAGGTCGAGCCGTGGGACTGGCAGTAGACCGTCCCGGCGGCGTGCGCGGCGCGCGCCGCACAAATCTCGCCCTGCGGCCAGAGGATCCCGGAAAGCCCGGTCGTGCTGACGAGCACCGGAAGCTCGAGCCGGCGGCCGAAGAGCTCGACCGAGAGGTCGCGCTCGGCCGGCCCCGTGCACATCCGCGGCACGATCTCGAGGGCGTCGAAGTCGCTCTCGTTCCGGCGGAGCGTCACCTCGTCCTCGGCCCCGCCGTCGGCGAAGTCGAAGATCACCTTCGGCAGGACCCGGCGCGCCTGCCGGCGCAGGGTTTCGACATTGTAGTAGCGGCGGGCGAGCGCCTCGCGGTCCACGGCCGATCCCCCCGGCCTCGCGGCCCTTCCGGAACGGCGACGAGCGTGGCATGCCGGCCGAAGCACCACAAGGTGCGGCGGTGGAGACGGCGCTTGCGATGACCGCGAGCCGGGCGATCGGCATCCTGGGCCTCGGCACGATGGGCCGGGGCTTCGCCCTCAACTTCCGCGAGAAGGGTGTGGCGGTCGTCACCTTCGACCCGAACGAGCGGGCGCGCCGGGCGGCCGCCGAGGCCGGCCTCCGCGCCGTCGCCGACCCGGCCGGGCTGGTCGCCGCCCTGCCGCCGCCCCGCTGCGTTCTTCTGATGGTCCCGGCCGGCCCGCCCGTCGATACCGCGCTCGACGAACTCGTGCCGCTCCTCGCGCCGGGCGACGTCGTGATCGACGGCGGCAACAGCCATTGGCGCGACACCGACCGGCGCGCGGCGCGGCTCGCCGCCGCCGGCCTCGCGCTCGTGGGCGCCGGGATCTCGGGCGGCGAGGAAGGGGCGCGTTACGGCCCCTCGATCATGGTCGGCGCCGAGCCCGACGCCTTCGCGACCGTCCGGCCGCTGCTCGAGGCCGTGGCGGCGCGGGCCGAGGACGGCACCCCCTGCTGCGTCCGGTTCGGCCCGCCGCCCGCGGGCCATCTCGTCAAGATGGTCCACAACGGGATCGAGTACGCGATCATGCAGGGCCTGGCCGAGGTCTACGACCTCGCCCGCCGCGGCCACGGCCTCGATCTGCCGGCGATCGCCGATCTCTTGGAGAGCTGGGCCGCGGGGCCCTGCGGCGGCTTCCTCCTCGAGACGGCGGTCCGCGTCCTGCGCACCCGTGATCCCGAGACCGGCCGGCCGCTCATCGGCCTGGTCCGCGACCGCGCCGAGCAGAAGGGAACCGGCGCTTGGACGGCGATCGAGGCGCTCGAGCTCGGCGTTCCGGCCCCGACCCTCCTCGAGGCGGTCCAGGCCCGCTCGCTCTCCGCCGCCCCGGTCCGGGCCGAGCTCGCCCGGCTCCTGCCGCGGCCCGGCGAGGCCGGGCCCTCGGGTCGCCCGGAGGATCTCGAGGGGGCCTTGCTCGCCACGATGATCGCGGCCCACGCCCAGGGCCTCGCGATCCTCGCCGAGTCCGGCCGCGAGCGGGGCTGGCCCGGGCCTCGAGGTGCGGTCGCCCGGGTCTGGCGGGCGGGCTGCATCCTGCGCGGTACCCTCCTCGGGCCGATCGTCCGGGCGTTCGAGCGCGACCCCGATCTGCCCTTCCTGCTGCTCGACGAGGAGCTCTTGGCCCTCCTCCTCGCGGGCCTCGCCGACCTGCGCACCGCGGTGGCCGACGCCGTGCGCACGGGCTTGCCGGTGCCGGTCACGGCCGCGAGCCTCTCTTGGCTCGACGGGCTTTCGAGCGCGCGCCTGCCGGCCGATCTGATCCAGGCGATGCGCGACCGGTTCGGCGCGCACGGTTTCGAGCGGGTCGACCGGTTCGGCCGCTTCCACGATCTCTGGCGCGGCGCATGAGCTTCGCCCCGGAGCGCGGCCGGGCGATCGTGCTCATGGGGGTCACGGGCGCCGGCAAGACCACGGTCGGCCGTCTGTTGGCCGAGCGGCTCGGCGCCCGTTTCCTCGAGGGCGACGCCTACCATCCGCCCGAGAACGTCGCGAAGATGCGCGCCGGGATCCCGCTCGAGGACGCCGACCGCTGGCCCTGGCTCGAGGCGATCCGGGCCGAGCTCGCCCGGCTGATCGCCGCGGGCGAGACCGCGGTCGTCGCCTGCTCGGCCTTGAAGCGCGCCTATCGCGACCGCCTGCGACGGGCCGGGCCCGGCCTCCGCTTCGTCCATCTCCGGGGTCCGGAGGCCTTGATCGCCGCCCGGCTCGCCGAACGGCGCGGCCATTACATGCCGCCCTCTCTCCTCCCCTCGCAGCTCGCCACACTCGAGGACCCCTCGGGCGAGCCGGACGTGGCCGAGGTCCCGATCGACCGGCCGCCCGAGGCGATCCTGGAGGCGATCCTCGCGGCCACGGGCGAGCCGCCGGCCTCCTCAGCTCGCCCCTGAAGCGGCCGGCGGGCGCGGATCGATCGGCAGGAGCGGCGCGATGCCCGAGAGATCCTCGAGCCGGGCGGCCGCGGCCAAGAGCTCCCCTTCGCCGCGCGGTCGGCCCACCATCTGCAGGCCCACGGGCAGCCCCGCCTCGGTGAAGCCGCAGGGCAGGGAGAGGGCCGGCAAGCCGGTCAAGGTGATCGCATAAGTGATCGCCACCCAGTCGATGTAGCTCGGGAAGCGATGCCCGCCGAGCTCTTCGAGGTAGCGCCGCTCGACCGGGAAGGGCGGGACGATCGCCGCCGGGCACAAAAGGAGGTCGAACCGCTCGAAGAAGGCGGCCGCACCCGCCTGCATCTGCCCGCGGCGCCGCTCGGCCCGGCCGATCTCCTCGGCCGTGAGCTTCATCCCCGTCTCGATGTTCCAGATCACCTCGGGCTTGAGGAGCGCCCGGTAGCGCTCGAGGAGCGGTGCCCGAGCGGTCACGAATTGCTCGGCCCGGAGCACCCGGAAGACCTCGACCGCATCGGAAAGGTCCGGGCAGGCGTCGAGCACGACCTCGCAGCCGAGTTCGGCGAAGCGCTCGGCCGCCGCCCGGCAGATCCGTGCCACCTCGGGGTCCACCGGCGTGATCCCGCCGAGATCGGCCGAAAAGGCGACCCGGACGAGGCGCGGCGGCCGCTCGACCGCCTCGACGAAGGGCAGCGCAGGCGGATCGAAGCTCAACGGATCGCGCGGGTCGAAGCCCGCCTGGGCGTCGAGCAGGAGGGCCAGATCGCGCACGTTCCGCGCCATCGGCCCCTCGACCGAGAGGGTCTGGAAGGGGCTCGCCACGGGACCGTGCGGCACGCGCCCGGGGGACGGCCTGAGCCCCACGACCGAGCAGAAGGCAGCCGGGGTGCGCAAGGAGCCGCCGAGGTCCGAGCCGTTGGCGAGCCAGACCTCGCCCGAAGCGAGCGCCACGGCCGAGCCGCCCGAGGAGCCGGCGCAGGTGAGGGCCGTGTTCCAGGGGTTGCGGGTGACGCCGAACACCTCGTTGAAGGTCTGCGCGCCGGCGCCGAACTCCGGTGTGTTCGACTTGCCGAGGATCACCGCCCCCCGGGCTTCGAGCCGCTCGACCTCGAAGCCCGAGCGTTGCGGCACGTGGTCCTCGAAGATCGGCGAGCCGTAGGTCGTGCGCACGCCTTCGACGTCGTTCAGGTCCTTGATCACGATCGGCAAACCGGCGAGCCAGCCGCGGCCGTCGTCGGGCGGGGCGATCTCGCCCTTCTCGATCCGCTCGGCCTGGCGCCGCGCGCGCGCTTCGCAGAGGGTGGGGATCGCGTTGAGCCGCGGCTCGACCGCCTCGATCCGGGAAAGCGCCGCCTCGAGCGCCTCGACCGGCCGCACCTCGCCCGCCTTCAACCGTCGCACGAGTTCGCGCGCCGAAAGCCGCCAGAGTTCGCTCATCGAGCCCCCTCCCCCTGCCCGTGCGCAGGCTGGCCGCTGTCGCCCCGCACGTCCAGCGGCTAGCATGCGCGCCGGGGAAGCGGCAGACCCGCTTCCGGCCGCTTCGGCCGGGGCGGGCTCACTCGTGGAGGTGCCCCGTGCCGAACCTGACCGTCGCGATCGCCGGGTTCGGCGCGATCGGCGCCACCGTGGCCGAGCACCTCGACCGGGGGATCGAGGGGCTCGCCCTCGTCGCGGTGAGCGCCCGCGACGCCGATGCCGCCCGCGCCCGGATGGCCGGAAGGCTCGCCCGGCCCGTGCCGGTGGTACCACTCGGCGACCTGGCGGCGCGGGCGGAGCTGGTGGTCGAGTGCGCCCCGGCCGCGGTCTTCCGCGCGGTCGCCGAGCCCGCCGTGCGCGCCGGGCGGATCTTCCTGCCGCTCTCGGTCGGGGCCCTCCTCGACCATCTCGACCTCGTCGAGCTCGCGCGGACGACGGGTGCGCGGATCCTGCCGCCTACGGGCGCGCTCTTGGGCCTCGATGCGGTACGCGCCGCGGCGGAAGGCACGATCCGCTCGGTTCGGATGGTGACCCGCAAGCCGCCGGCCGGGCTCGCCGGTGCCCCCTATCTGGTCGAGCGCGGCATCACCCTCGACCGGCTCGAGGCCCCGTTGCGCATCTTCGAGGGCAGCGCCCGCGAGGGGGCCAAGGGCTTCCCGGCCAATGTCAACGTCGCCGCGGCCTTGGCCCTCGCCGGCATCGGCCCCGACCGCACCCGCCTCGAGATCTGGGCCGACCCGACGGTCACCCGCAACACCCACCGGATCGAAGTCGAGGCCGAGGAGGCCTCCTTCACGATGACCATCGCCAACGTGCCGAGTGCCGAGAATCCGCGTACCGGCCGGCTCACCGCCCTTTCGGTCGTCGCCGCGTTGCGCCGCTTGACCGCGCCCTTCGCGGTCGGCACCTGAGCCCGAGCCGGCGCGCCGCGCCGCGGCCCTCACCCTTCGCGGAGCCTGCAGCCATGGCCGGATGCCGCCACCGCCCGCCCGTCGCCGCTGCACCCGCCCGGGCGGCGGCGCGAGCGGTGGCGCTCGCCGCAGCGTTCCTCGCCGGCTGCACCGACGCACCGGAACCGCCGGTGGCCGCGGCACCGGTCGAAGCGGTGGCACCGCCCGAGCCCCTTCCGGCCACGGGCGAGGCCTACCGCGCCCGCGACTGGCAGGAGCGCACCCGCGAGACGTTCCGCCAGCTCGACCGGAACCGCGACGGCAAGCTCGACCTTTCGGAAGTTCGCGGGGGCTTCGCCGTCCTCGACGTGGACGGCGGCGGCTTCGTCTCCCGCCACGAGGCGCTCCGGCTCGTCGAAGCGGGCGATCGCAACCGCGACGGCCGGCTCTCGCGCGCCGAGCTCGAGGCGCTCGCGGGCTTGCGGCTCGAGTCCGACCGCGACGGCGACGGCCTCGTGAGCGCTCTCGAGTTCAGCTTGGCGCGGACCGACGAGTTCGTCCGCGCCGACCTCGACCGCGACGGCCGGCTCGTCCCCGAGGAATGGCGGACGGTGCCCCGCTTCACGCTCTTCCGCTTCTGAGCCGCGCGCCCGCTCGGAGCATCCGCCGCGGCGCGGGCCCCGCACTCCCGGGCCGGCGCGGCAGCAGCCCGGCGCGCGGGCTGCGCGCAAGTTGCTGGCGGCCCACGGGCGGGCTACGATGGCAGGCGTCGGGCGAGGAGCCCGCGCGCGCCTCGAGCCGGACCGGAGCAGGATGCGACCCCCCTATCTGCTGTTCCTCGGCGACGTCCAGGACCAGCTCGCCGCCAAGACGGCGCACGGCCTCGTCGACTGGCGCCCGGAGCGCTGCCTGGGCCAGCTCCGCCTGCCCGGCTGCAAGGCCGATTGCCGGCTGCCCGAGATGAGCGTGCGCGAGGCGGCAGCGGCGGGTTGCCGGACGATGATCGTGGCGGTCGCCAATTCCGGCGGCTGGCTCGCCGAGCATTGGGTCCCGGTGATCGTCGAGGCGCTCGAGGCCGGCATGGACGTCGCCTCGGGCCTGCACCAGCGGCTCGCCGAGATCCCGGCGGTGGCCGAGGCGGCAGCGCGCCACGGCCGCGCCTTGTTCGACGTCCGCCACCCCGTGCACCGCTTCAAGACCGCAACGGGCATCAAGCGGACCGGCAAGCGGCTCTTGACCGTCGGCACCGACTGCTCCTGCGGCAAGAAGTACACGGCCTTGGCGCTCGAGCGGGAACTCTCGGCGCGCGGCCGCAAGGCGACCTTCCGCGGCACCGGCCAGACCGGCGTCATGATCTCCGGCCACGGTGTCGCGATCGACGCGGTGTTGGCCGACTTCATCGCCGGGGCGGCGGAGTGGCTCACCCCCGACAACGACCCCGACCATTGGGACCTGATCGAGGGCCAGGGCTCGCTCTTCCACCCGGCCTTCGCGGGCGTCACGCTCGGCCTGATCCACGGCAGCCAGCCCGACGCCCTCGTGCTCTGCCACGAGCCGACCCGGACCCACATGCGCGGCTTGCCGCACCAGAAGCTGCCCGGCCTGCGCGAATGTCTCGAGGCCAATTTGCAGGCGGCACGGCTCACCAACCCTGCGGTCCGCGCGGTCGGCGTGGCGATCGACACGCACAATCTCGAGCCCGACCGCCGGGCCACCTACTTGGCCCGGGTCGAAGACGAGCTCGGCCTGCCGGCGGTCGACCCGATCGCCACCGGGGTCGGCCGCATCGCGGACGCGCTCTGGTGAGCGTCCGCACCCTCGAGGCCCGCCACGAGCGGTTCAAGGTCCGCGGCACCTTCACCATCGCCCGCGGCTCGCGGACCCATGCCGACGTGGTCCTGGTCGAGATCCGCGAGGGCGCCGCGCTCGGCCGCGGCGAAGGTGTGCCCTACCCGCGCTACGGCGAGACGGTGGAAAGCGTGCTCGCCCAGATCGAGCGCGTGCGCGAGCTGATCGAGGCGGGCGGCGGCCGCGCCGAGCTCGCCAAGGCGCTGCCGCCCGGGGCAGCCCGCAACGCCCTCGACTGCGCGCTCTGGGACCTCGAGGCGAAGCTCGCCAGGAAGCCCGTGTGGCGGCTCGCCGGCATCCAGGCACCCAAGGCTCTGTTGACCGCCTTCACCCTCTCGCTCGGCAGCCCCGAAGCGATGGCCGAAGCCGCCCGGCAGGCCGCCGACCGGCCGATCCTCAAGGTCAAGCTCGGCGGCGAGGGTGACCTCGCCCGCATCCGTGCGGTCCGCGCCGCCGCTCCCAAAGCCAAGCTCCTGGTCGACGCCAACGAGTCCTGGCACCCCGACTGGGTCGCCTCCTGGCTCGACGTGATGGCCGAGTGCGGCGTGGCGCTGGTCGAGCAGCCCTTGCCGGCGGGCCAGGACGCCATGCTCGCCGACATCCCACACCCCGTGCCGGTGGGCGCCGACGAGAGCGTCCACGCGAGCGACAGCCTCGACCGGCTGGTCGGCCGCTACGAGGTCGTCAACCTCAAGCTCGACAAGACCGGCGGCTTCACCGAGGGGCTCGCCTTCGCCCGCCGGGCCACCGAGCTCGGCTTCGGCCTCATGGTGGGCTGCATGCTCGGCACCTCTTTGGCGATGGCCCCGGCGATCCTCTTGGCCCAGCGCGCGACCTTCGTCGATCTCGACGGCCCGCTGCTTTTGGCCGAGGACCGCGTCCCGGGCCTCAAGTACCAGGGTAGCCTCGTGCAGCCCCCGCCGGCCGAGCTCTGGGGCTAGGCCCGGCGCAAAAGCTGCTTGGCCAACCGTCGCGCGGGCTTCGGCACGAGCCGGGTGAGCCGTTCCTCCAGCACGAAGGCGAGGCGCTGCTTGCGCGAGGGCAGACGCCGCTCGAACGGTGGCAGGCGCATCGCGGCCAACCCGTCGTTCGCCTCGGGCATGGCCGACAGCCGCTGCCGCTCGCCGCGGATCGCGACCAACGTCGCGCGGTCGGCCGGCTTGTCCGGCTCGAACGGCATCTCGCAGGTGAAGGTCGAGGTGAACCCGGCATCGGCCAAGAGGTTGAGGAGGGAGGTCCGAGCCAGCCAGACACTGCGCGGATTGTCGAGCGAGGCCCAGAGGTCGGCGAGGCGCTCCTCTTCCGGCGCGTCCGGCTCGTGCTCGCGGATCGGTCGGCCCCAGTAGGTCCGGCCGCGATGCTCGAACCGCTGCAGCGCGCCGATCCCGACATAAGTGTCGATCACGAGGAGCCGGGTCGTGAGCTCGGCCATGCGATGGACGAGCTCGAAGCAATCCGGCGCGTCGAGATGGTAGAGCAGGCCCAAGCACAGCACCGCGTGGAACCGGCCGACCCGCTCGACCGCGAGCTCGCGGACGTCGCCGAGGACGAGCTCGAGCCGGTCGAGGCCGAGCACCTCCTTGGCGAACCGGGCCTTCTCCAGGTTGGCGCGGCGCCCCTCGACCGCCACGACCGCGGCGCCGCGCCGGGCGAGCTCGACCGCATAGCCCCCCTCGAGGCAGCCCAGGTCGAGAACGCGCAACCGGTCGAGAGGCTCGCCGCCCAGATCGGCGAGGATCTGGACGATACGAGCCAACTTGTCCGCCTCGAACGTGTAGCCGAGGGTCCGTATTCCGTGGCCGAGATCGATGTCGTGCGCGGTCCAGGGCCCGAAGCGGGCGACGATCTCCTCTTTGCGGCGAACGATCTCGTCCTTTTCCACTGACCGATTGCTCCAAAGGTCCAAGAGATCGACCTATGACCCGATCGGTCGGCGAAAACAAGCGCTGTGCCGCAGGACGTTCCTCGCCCGCGCGGAGGCACCCGCCCTGTCGGCACCCACGAGCCGCCCGCGTCGCCGTTCCGGGCTCAGCGGCCGCCCTCGAGGCCCTGGACGAGCCGCACGAGCTCGCGGCTGCGGGTCACCCGATCGCCCCAGCGCCGGTCGAACGCGGCGATCAGCGTCCGGAGTGCCGCGGAGGCGAGGATCGCCCGGCCCGCTTCGACCGTCTCGAGCTCGTAGATCGCCCAATGCACGGCCGGGTCGAGCTCGCTCCAACCGCGCCGGGCGCGGAGCGCGCCGAAGGCCGCCACCGCCTCGGGCAGGTGCTCTTCCTCGTACCAGCGGTCGAACGCCGCCCGGTCGGCCGGGTCCGGCACCACCGCCCGGACCAGCAGGAGCGCCCCGGGCCCGCTCACGCCGCGACCCCCGAAGGCGCCGGGCAGCGCACGCCCGTGCCGCCGAGCCCGCAATAGCCCCAGGGGCGCTTGGCGAGATATTGCTGATGGTCCTCCTCGGCGTACCAGAAGGGCCCGGCCGGACGGATCTCGGTGGTGATCGGCCCGTAGCCGGCGCGCGCCAAGGCCGCGCCATAGGCCGCCACGAGTTGCTCCGCGGCCGCCCGCTGCGCTTCGAGGGTCCAATAGATCGCGCTGCGGTACTGGGTCCCGAAATCGTTGCCCTGGCGCATCCCCTGGGTCGGGTCGTGGCCTTCGAAGAACGCCCGCAGGAGCTCGCCGTGGCCCAGCACGGCCGGGTCGTAGACCACGAGCACGACCTCGGCGTGGCCGGTCCGGCCGCTGCAGACCTCCTCGTAGGTCGGGTTCGGCGTGTGCCCGCCCGCGTAGCCCACGGCCGTGACCCACACTCCCGGCAATTGCCAGAAGAGCCGCTCGGCTCCCCAGAAGCAGCCCATGCCGAGCTGGATCGTCGCCGTGCCCGCGGGGAACGGCGGGAAGATCGAGCGGCCGCTCACCGCGTGCCGGCCGGAAAGCGGGAACGGCCGTTCGGCGCGGCCGGGCAGGGCCTCGGCCGGGCTCGGGAGGGTGAGCGGCTTGCGGCCGAATCCCATCGCGGGTCTCCCTTGGTTCGCCCGGCTCAATCGCCGAGCTCGATGGCGAGGTGGCGGGCCAACAGCGGGGCCAAGTCGGCGTGCGCCACGGTCGCGAACCGGTCGAGCCCGGGGCGGACGATGTAGAGCCAGTCGCCGGCCGGCCGGCGGGCCCAGAGCTCGGCCGTGTAGACGTCCCGGAGCCGGGGGTCGGCCCGGCTCAGCCAGCGGATCCAGTGATACTCGACCCGGACCGGTCGGTCGGCGGCGTCGTAGCCGACGACGAGTTCGCCTTCGGCACGGCCGAGCCGGTGCCAGTGCTGCCGCTCGAACCGCACCGGCCGGATCGCCCCCAAGGGCTCCGGCAGTTCGATCCGTTCGATCGCCGCGCCGCTCGCCGTCATGGCACCCCCTGAACGAGCAGAGGTGGCCGCCGGGCGGCGGACGTCAAGCCGGCCGCCCGCATCTCCGTGGACCGGCCGGTCACTGGAACAGCCGGGCCAACAGCTCGCTGCCGAGCGAGCCCGCCTGCGGCACGCTCGCGCGCGGCACCCGGTCGGGGTCGAACAGCCGTTTGACCGCTGCCACCGCCCGCTCCAGGTCCAGGAGCGGGCCCGGCGGCGGGACGGGCGGCGGCCAGGGATCGCCGAGCCAGACCGCGCGGCCCGCGGCGACCTGTCGGCGGTGGATGATGCCCACGTCGCGGGTGAGCCGCTTGGGGCCCACGAGCATGCCGAGCCGGTAGGCGATCGGCTGCAGGCGGATGTCGGCGAGCCGCTCGAGGAGCGTGCGGCGGCGGACCGAGGGCGGCACGGGCGGCCGCCGCGAGCCGCGGCCGCGGGCGAGGTCGAAGATGAAGACGGGTTTGCCCGTGGCGATCGCCTCGGCGAGCATCGACATCGAATCGCACGTCACGATCAGCTCGTCGGCCCAGGCCAGGATCCCGAGATAGGGATTGTCGGGATCGTCGCGGCGGAAGCGGTAGAGGAAGGCCGGCACGTCGATCTCGCCCTCGAGCGCGTCGACCGCCTTGTTCGGTGTGCGCGCCGAGGATGTGACGAGCAGCGAGCCGCCGGCTTCGCGGGCCCGACGCGCGGCGTGCCAGCCGAGCACCGCCCCGTTCTCCCGGTCCATGCTGTAGGGCCCGGCATGGCCGCCCAGGATCACCGCGATCCGCGGCCGCGGCAGATGGCCGAAGCGTGAAGCGAAGCGGGCCTTCGCCTCGGCCAGTCGCGCGGCGGTGACCCGGTGCAGCGGCGCCTCGTTGTGCAGGATGTTGGGCTTTTCGGGCAGCCGGTATTGCGGGGTCGTGACGATCAGATCGAAGCATTCGTGCCGCGCCCAGGGCCGACCCACGTGGACCAGCCGGACCTTCCCCGGCCCGCCCGCCTCGCGCTGGATCCAGCGCACCAAGGGCTCGTTGCGCCGGCCGGCCGAGATCACGAGCTCGGGCCAGGGCGGCTCGAGCGGGCTCGAGCGCTCGCGCACGAGGCCCATGAGGGTGGGGCCCGCCAACAGGTTGGTGAGGAGCTCGGTCTTCTTGTAGACGAGGTGCTTGACCTCGTAGGGCCAGCCGAGCCCCTCGGCCAGAGCCAGGATCTGGCCGTTGTCGCCCACTTTGTGGCCGAGCATGAGCCAGGTCCTGGGCGGCCGGTCGATCCCCGGACGGTCGCTCAAGGTGGCGGGGTCTCCGGAGCTCCGGCCGGCGCCGGGGCGCGCGGCCAGCGCCGCTTGGCGCACAGCCACTGCTCGGGACGTTCGCGGATCCAGGCCTCGAACAGCCGGTTGAGGGCTGCGGTCATGGCGAAGGCCCGTTCGCGCGGGTCGCGGATCGTGGGATCGGCCTCGAGCGGTGGCTCGATGCGGATCTCGAAGCGGCAGCCCTCGAGCCGGACCACCCGCGCCGCCACGAACGGCAGGCCCATCTTGATCGCGATCCGCGCCGGGGCCACCGGGGTCGGCGCCGGTCGGCCGAAGAACGGCACGAGCTCGCCGCCTTCGAAGCGCTGATCGGGCAGGAGACCCACCGAGCGGCCCGCCTCGAGCTCGCGCAGCATGCCGCGCGCCGCCTCCTCGACCTCGAGGTGCCGCCAGGGCAGCTCCGCGCGCGCCCGGGCGAGGAGCGCCTCGATCCGCGGGCTCGTCTGGGCCCGGTAGATCACGGTGGTCGGGATCCCGGCGCGGAGCGCGGCGACCGGCGTCAAGTTCCAGTTGCCGACGTGCGCGGTCACGAAGATCGCCGGCCGGCCGGCGAGTGCGGCCGCCACGCCCAGGGGATCGACCACCTCGATCCGGCCGCTGCGGCCGGCGACGAGGTCGGCGAGATGCGGCAGCTCGGCGAGCATGCGGAACGCGTTCGCCCAGCTCTCCCGGGCGATCGCGGCGCGCTCCTCGGCCGGACGATCGGCGAGGGCCACCGCGAGATTGGTGAGCACGTGGCGGTGCTTCTTGAGCCGCGGCCCGAGCCGCCGACCCATGGCGGCGCCGAGATCCGAAGCGCGTTCCAAGGGCAGACTCGCGAAGAGCCCCCAGAGCCCGGCCGCGAGCCCGCCCTCGACCGCCCAGAGCGCGCGCTCGGCCACGCCGTCCACCGCGAGCCGCTCGCCGAGCCTGCCGAAAAGGAAATGTCGGGCCAAACCGTCCCGCTCACCGTTCGCCGCGGCCGCTTCTAGCGCCACCCGATGGGGCCGGGCAAACGCCGCATGCGCGCGGCCCCCTGCCAACCGGCGCCGCGCTCGGCTAGCCTTCCCCTCGTACCAGCCCGGGAGGCCGCGCGTGGCGTTCGATCTCGACCAGCTCAAAGGCGTCCTCTACGCGGCCGTGCTTTCCGACACGCTCGATTCCCTGGGTCTTGCGAACCAGGCCATGCGGCCCTTCGTCCGCCCGCTCGACGAGAGCCTCGTGCTGTTCGGCCGCGCCCGCACCGGGCTCTACCTGCCGGTCTACGAGGCCCGCCCGGGCGACAACCCTTATGCCGTCGAGATCGAGCTCGTCGACGATCTGCGGCCGGGCGAGGTCGCGGTGCTCGCCTGCCACGGGCCGACCGAGCGGATCGCGCCCTGGGGGGAGCTCTTGACCACCGCCGCCAAGGCGCGCGGTGCCGCGGGCTGCGTGACCGACGGGCTCGTCCGCGACATCCGGCACATCCGCCAGGCGAGCTTCCCGGTCTTCGCGGGCGGCATCGGCCCGCTCGATTCGAAGGGCCGCGGCAAGATGGTCGAGCGCGATTGCACGGTGATGTGCGGTGGCGTGGTCGTGCGGCCGGGCGACCTCGTGTTCGGCGACGCCGACGGGGTCGTGGTGATCCCCGTGGAGCGCGCGAGCGAGGTGCTCGAGGCGGCCCTCGCCAAGGTCACGGGCGAGAGCCACACCCGCGAGGAGCTCGCCAAGGGCGCCAAGCTCGCCGAGGTGTTCGCCAAGTACGGCGTGCTCTGACGACGCGACGGCCGACGCCTAGAGCCCGCTCTCTTCGTAGAGCGCGTCGAGCTCGATCGAATCGCCGAGCACGGCACTCTCGAAACGACCCGAGCCCCGCATCGGCGAGCTCACGCTCCAGCCCTCGGCGAGCCGCCGCCAGACCCTGACCCAGCGCCGCTCGCTGTCGATCAGCCAGATCTCCCGGCAAGACGGCAGCTCGCTGTAGGCGTCGGCCTTCAACCCGAGGTCGAGTTGCCGGGTCGAGGGCGAGAGTACCTCGACCACGAGAACGGGATCGACGGTCTCGGCTTTCGGCTCGAACCGCCCGCAGCTGACCGCGAGATCGGCCTCGAACAGGGTCGTTTCGTCGATCCGCACCGCCGCCTCGCCCACGACCCGGCAGGGCGGCCGGAGCCGCTTGCGGATCTCGAAGGCGGCATTCTGCACGATCACGCCGTGCACCGGCCGCGGCGGCGCCCTCGCCACGATCCGCCCGGCGACGAGCTCCTCGCGCACGCCCGGCTGCTCGCCGCGCGCCAGGAACGTCTCCACCGTCCAGAGCCGCTCCGCCGCCTCGCCCAAGGCCCAACCCCCACGTGAGCTCACGCGGGAACCTAGCACGCGCCGGCCGCGGTTTCACCCGGGGGCGCGCCGGCGGATCGCGGCCTCGTTCACTTCCACCCCCCAGCCCGGCGCGTCGCCCAACAGGAGATGGCCGTTCTCGATCCGCGGTGGCGTGACGACCTCGTCCTTCCACGGCACGTCGTCGATGTCGATCTCCATGATCCGAAAGTTCGGGATCGCGGCGCAGAAATGCGCGCTCATCGCCGTGGACAGGTTCCCGTAGAAATTGTGCGGCGCGCAGTTCACCGAAAAGGTCTCGCACAAGGAGGCGATCTTCATCGATTCCGAAATCCCGTTCCACGGCACGTCCACGATCGCCACGTCGACCGCCTGCTGCTCGAGGAAGGGGCGGAACTGGCGGCGGTGGAACAAGGATTCGCAGGACGCGATCGGCGTCCGTGCCTGACGGCGGATCCAGGCGAGTGCCGCGGGGTCCATGAGGTCGATCTCGAGCCAGAGGAGATCGAAGGGTTCGATCGCCCGGAGAACTTCGAGGTAGCCTTCGGTCTTGAAGTTGAAGTTGAGGTCGAGCAGGAGATCGACCTCGGGGCCCGCGCCTTCGCGGAAGGCTGCCATCTGCCGTTCGATCCGCCGCAGCGTCGCCCGATCGACGTTGAGCTCGGGCCAACCGGGCTGGTGGGCGAAGCCCGGCTGCCACATCTCCGGTGGATCGCGGTCGAAGAGGAAGATGTTGGTCTTCATCGCGGTGAAGCCGCGGCTCTTGATCTCGGCCGCGAGCGCCCGGCAGCCCTCGAGGTCGCGCAAGGGTGGGGTGCCCACGAGCTCGTGGAACCGCAGCCGATAAGACCCGGCGTGGCTCCAATAGAGCCGCAGCCGGTCGCGCACGGGCCCGCCCAGGAGGGCCGCCACCGGCACGCCCAGCGCGCGGGCCTTGAGGTCGACGAGCGCGTTCTCGATCGCGGCGATCGCCATTTGCGCGATCCCGCCCGGGTGCGGCCGGGTGAGCGCGTGCATCCAGGCCGTGAGGCGCTCGACCGGCCGCGGGTCCAGGCCCAGGAGCCGCTCGCCGAGGCCGCGGATCACCGCGGTGAGCCCCTTCGCTCCGTAGCTCTCGTTGTATTCCGACCAGCCGACCGTGCCGTCGTCGGCCGTGATCTTGAGGAACGACCAGACCCGCCAGCCGGCCTCGCAGTGCAAATCCTCGATCCGCGCGATCTTCATCCCGGGCCTCCCCTCGCCACGCCGCCGCAGCCTGCGGGTTGCCCGCGCCGGACGCCAGGGGTGCCGGCGCAGATCGGCTCGGCGGCACCCGTGCGCGCCGGGCGGTCGACGGAGGTGCAGGGCTGGTCTAAGCCCGCCGCGTCGAAAGCGACCGGGGAACCCCTCGTGCCCGACCTCCTCCTCTGCCTCGATTGGCACCTCGAAGGCCCGCCCGACCTCGAGCGGGAGGTGTTGGGCGACGCCTACTGGCTCGAGGTCTTCCGATGGACCGAGCGGGATCGTGTGCCGGCGGATCGGCTCGCCGAAGCGCGCGGGCTCTTGTGCAACTACGCCGTGCGGGTCACGGGCGAGCTCCTCGATCGGATGCCGCGGCTTCGGGTCGTGACCCGCTGCGGGGTCGGCTACGACAACATCGACGTCGAGGCCGCCGGCCGGCGCGGCATCGCCGTCCTCAACGTGCCCGACTACGGCACGATGGACATCGCCGACCATGCGATCGCGCTCGCCCTCTCGTTCTTGCGCGGCATCCCGCTCTACACGACCACGCTCCACGAGGACCCGGTGGGCAACTGGAAGTTCGCGGCCGCGCCGACCGTCCGCCGGCTCTCCACCCTCACCTTCGCGGTGGTCGGCCTCGGCCGGATCGGCATGGCCGCGGCCTTGCGCGCCAAGGCGCTCGGCATGCGGGTCGTCTTCTTCGACCCCTACAAGCCGACCGGGACCGAGCTCGCCCTCGGCATCGAGCGGCGCGAGCGCCTGGACGAGCTGTTGGCCGAGGCGGACGTGGTTTCGATCCACACACCCTTGACCGACGAGACCCGTGGCCTGATCGGCGCGGCCGCCCTCGCCGTGATCAAGCCCGGGGCGATCTTGATCAATACCGCACGCGGGCCGATCGTCGATCTCGAAGCGGTCCACGCGGCCCTCCTCGACGGCCGGCTCGCCGCGGCCGGGCTCGACGTCCTGCCCGAGGAGCCGCCCTCGCCCGACCATCCCCTGATCGCCGCCTGGCGCGCGCCGGGCTCGCCCTTGCGCCACCGGCTCATCCTCACCCCGCACGCGGCCTGGTACACGCCCTCGGGGGTGGCCGACGTGCGGCGCAAATCGGCCGCCGCCACGCGAGCGTTCCTCGAGACCGGCCGCTCGCGCGATCTGGTCAACGCCGCCTGGCTGGATGCCGCCGCCGCGGCCGCCCGGGCCGGCCGAGGGAGCCCCGCATGAGCCTCCACCCCGCCGATTCCTGGCTCGCCGAGCAGGAGCCCGCCATGCTCGACCTGCTCCAGCGTATCGTGAACATCGACAGCGGCTCCTACGACCATGCCGGGGTCACGGCCGTGGCCGAGACGCTCGCCGCCTTCCTCGAGAACCAGGGTGTGGCCTGCAGCTGGCTGCCGCAGACCCGCTCGGGGCACATCCTCGAGGCCCGGGTCGAAGGTCCGGGCGGCGCCCCCGTCCTGCTCCTCGGCCATTGCGACACGGTCTTCCCCGCGGGCGAGGCGGCGCGGCGGCCGTTCCGCATCGAGGCCGGCCGGGCTTACGGGCCCGGCGTGTCGGACATGAAGGCCGGGCTCGTCATGAACGCCTTCGTGCTCGCCGCCTTCGCGCGGCTGGGTGGGGCGCCTTGCCCGCTCGTGGGGCTCTTCACGAGCGACGAGGAGATCGGCAGCCCGGTGAGCCGGCCGGTGATCGAGGCGACCGCGCGGGGTTGCCGTGCCGTGCTCAACGCCGAGCCGGGCCGGCCCTCGGGCAACGTGTGCACAGCGCGCAAGGGCGGGGTGTTCCTGCGCACGACCGTCCACGGCCGGGCGGCGCATGCGGGCGGGGCCTATGCCGAGGGCCGGAGTGCGATCCTCGCCCTCGCCCACAAGACCGTGGCGCTCATGGGCCTGACCGACCTCGAGGCCGGCATCACCGTCAACGTCGGCAAGATCGGCGGTGGTGTGTCGGTCAACACGGTCGCCCCCGAGGCCTGGGCCGAGATCGACCTGCGCTACGTCGAGGGGCCCGACCGCGCGCGCATGCTCGCCGCGATCGAGGCGGTGATCGCGACGGCCCACGTCCCCGACACCCGGGCCACCCTCGAGATCGCGGGCGAGTTCCTGCCGCTCGAGCCCACCCCGGCGTCCCGGGCCCTGTTCGAGACCTACCGGCGCTGTGCTCGCGAGGTGGGCCTCGTGGTCGAGGGCGAGTTCTCGGGCGGCTGCGCCGATTCCGGCTTCACCGCGGCGATCGGGGTCCCGACCCTTTGCGCGACCGGCCCGGTCGGCGGCAAGGGCCACACGCCCGAAGAGTACGTGGAAATCGCGACGCTCGTGCCGCGCGCCCGGGCCGCGGCCAAGACCGTGCTGGCGCTCGCCGCGGGCTGACCGCCGGTCGCCTCAGGGCGCTCCGGGCCAGAAGGACCGCACGATCAGGAGCAGAAGCCCGAAGCCAACGCCGCCGATCATCCACTCGAGCCTGCCGAGCTCGGCCTGGAGCACGGCGAGCTTGCCGTCGACGGCCGCGAACCGGCGGTCCATCTCGCCCTCGAACGCGGCGAAGCGAGCGTCCATCGCCGCGAAGCGCCGGTCCATCTCGCCCAGGAGCTCGGTGCGCAGCGCCTGCATCTCCGCCCGGAGCAGCGCCAGGTCGGCCTTGGTCGCGATCTGGGCCAGATCGAGCTCGCGCGACTCCCGCAGGACCTCGGTGATCGCCTCGGCCTGACGCTCGTCGAGCCCGGCTTCCTTGAGCCGCTTGACGATCCTGAGCGTATCGAGGGTCACCGCCGCCTGTACCGTCCACGCGCCGTCCGGACCTCGCTCGGCATGATCGGCCTCGCCGGCCCGGGGGTCAACGGCCGCCGGCCGCCGGGGCTCAGTAGATCCCCGGCAACCCCGAGGAGCCGACGTTGCCGGGCGGCTCCGGCGGCTCCGGCTCGCGCGCGGCGCGCGGCTCTTCCGCGGGCGGGGCCGGCGAGGTCACCCGCACCGGGATCCCCCGGCGGGCCACGAGTTCGGCCTCGACCCGATCCCAGTCGAGTCGGGCGACCTCGTCCCCGGCCTTGCGCCGGACGAGGGCCAGGGCGGCCTCCTCGACCGCCCCGGGTCTCGGTGTGAAGGTGTAGCTCTCCTCGAGCTCCTCGAGCTGGCCGAGATCGGGGTGCGCCTCCAGGTAGAGCTCGCCCTCGTGCCAGCCGGCCTTGACCGGTTGGTCGACGACCGTGACCCGGGTGCCGATCGGCACCTCCTCGAACAGCCGCTCGACCGCCGCCGGGTACATGCGGATGCAGCCGCGGCTGACCCGCCGGCCGACGCCGTAGGGTTTGTTGGTGCCGTGGATCAGGTAGGTGGGCCAGCCGAGATAGAGCGCGTGCCGGCCGAGCGGGTTGTCGGGTCCGGGCGGGACCACGGGCGGCAGCTCCGGCCGGTCGGCGCGGGTGCTCGCGGTCGGGTACCAGGTCGGATCCTTCTGCTTGCGGACGATCCGGGTCTCGCCCACGGGCGTGTCGAAGCCCTCGCGGCCGACCCCGATCGCGTGCCGGCGGATCGCGCCGCGCTTCGGGAACCAATAGAGGCCGAGCTCGGCCTTGTTGATGACGATCCCCTCGCGCGGTGCTTCCGGCAGGAGATGGGCGGTCGGCAGGAGGACGAGCTGGTCGGCCCCCGGGATCCAGGGATCGATACCCGGGTTGGCCGCCGAGATCGCGAGGATGCCGATGTCGTTGGCGACCGCCACGTCGAGCAGCGTGTCCTCGGCGCGGGTCACGTGGAAGCGGAGCGCACCGATCAGATCGCCGGTGCGGCCGCCGGCCCGGGCGAGGCGCCCGCTCGCCGCCGCGATCGGCAGGGCGAGGGCCGAGCCGAGCAGGGTGCGGCGGCGGAGCGCCGAGCGGGCACCCCCGCCCGGGGCCCGGGCGGGGGTGCCCCGGGGCGTCACTTGCGCAGGCCTGCCCGGAAGATGCGGTCGGCCTTCTCGCCGGCGATGGCCGCGTCCTGCGCCGCCCGCTGGGCGTCGGCCGCGGCCTGTCGCGAGGCGGCCTCGGCCGCGGCGGCCTTCTGCTCGGCGCTCTGGGCGATCGCCCGCACCCCGGCGATCTCCTGCCTGAGGCTGTCGATGTCGCCCTTGGTGGCGCACCCACCCACGAGCAGGAGCGGTGCCGCGACCGCACCCAAGACCAGTTTCCGCATCGCTTCTCCTCCTCTTCGCTGGCGGTCGACGGCAGCGAGCCGGCCGGTGCCGGCCGTGCCGTCAGGGCTTGATCTCGATCGGTGTGCCCGGGGTCACACTCGACCAGACGATGTCCATCTCCTCGTCGGTCACCGCGATACAGCCCCGCGTCCAATTGAACAACCAATGATCTCGGCGGAACCGCTTGGCGATCGCCGGGTCGAGCCCGTGGATCAGAATGTCACCGCCCGGTGAAACGCCGAGCGCCCGGGCCCGCCTCCGGTCCTCCTCGTTCGGGTAGGAGATCCGGATGGCCCGGTAATAGTAGCTCTTGGGCAGGAACTCGGTGAGCTCGTAGCGCCCTTCGGGCGTGCGCCCGTCACCTTCCTTCACCTTGTGCCCCTCGGGCCGACGGCCGAGGGCCACCCGGAACCGGTGCAACAGGAGCTCGCCGTTCCAGAGCTCCATCACCCGCTCGCGCTTCCTCACCTCGACCCGGTCGGCGAGCAGCCCCGCCGCTGCGTGGCCGCGCGCGACGCGCGGCAGGATCAAGCCACAAGCGAGCGACGGCAGTAGGGTCCGGCGGGTCGGCATGGTCCGAACGGTCGTGCGGGATCGGCAGGTCCTCGACGCGTCCCGAGAATAGTCGCGGTATGCGACGGTTCAAGGCGATAGCTGCACCGAACCGGACGGGCGCGACCCTTCCGACACGCCGGCGGCGGCCCGCCCCCCCGCGGGCGCCGGCC